>JAENWX010000055.1 GCA_016649835.1 Minisyncoccota bacterium
CAATTTGTGCAAGTAGTAAAAACCTTCGCCTCAAGTGCGTGGTGTGATCTACGATTCCCTGTATGGGCTCGTGTGTGTCTCATTCGTATTACCATATAAGATAGTATACTTATTTTTAACCAAAAAGCAAATAAAAAGGCTCAAACATAAAAATGTTTGAGCCTTTGTTTTATTTAAATGAATTTATTGTGTTTTTACAACAAATTCATAAGGGCATATGCATATTTTCTATCTTGCATACAAAGATTTTTAATAGCAGAATTTACTGCTGTTAAATGTCCACCAAAGACAACTTTCACAAATAGTGAAGCTGGTATCCATATTGGAGCAGCAGTTTCACCGTCCATAGGATTTTCTCCTTCAAAGGTAAATAAATTACCAGTGAATTTTGTCACCAAATAAAAGTATTTGGTGTGAAACTTACCAACTCTTCCAGACCTATTGTCTAGAATATCTTTTTCAAAAACCAAATCCAAACTATCCTTTTTGATTTGAATTCCAGTTTCCTCAAGTAGTTCTCTTACTGCTGCTGTTTCAGGAGTTTCTCCTGTTTTTTTATTGTGACCACCTTCACCTTTGAAGTGAAAACTAGAACAATATGGGACACCCAAGAAATAAATTTCTTTAGTTTCCTCATCATAGTCTGCAACTACGACCCCAGAATAGAAATTTCCATCAATGGAAGTTCCTCCTGGTAAATGAATTCTGTCGAACCCATTTGAGTGAAGTTCACCAATCTTGTTGGTGATTTCTTCTTTGCTTTTAAACTTCATTTTTCTATTTTTTAAAAGATTTTAGGGTATTTAAAATGCGAAAGCATTAACCCATTTAATTCAATAGTAACATATTAAACATAAAAAGTCAATATGTTGTTTTGCTATAAAAAAGGCTATATTATAAGGGTAGAGATTGTTATGGCTACCAACCATAATCCTTATAAAATAGGACTTAACTGCTAATCTATCAAAGAGAACAAAGTTGGGTGGAACCGCGACTAGACCTCGCCCCGACAAAAAATGATTTTTCATTTTTTGTCGGGGCCTTTTTAATTATTAATCAATAAAAAAACTACACAAATTATTAATAGCAAATAAGCTGAGAATAAAATAGTCTTTGAGAAATGCATTGCGGAAGGCGTCGGCCTTCAATCACCAGATTGACCCTATGGGTAGCATAACAAATTTTCAGCAGAAAAGAATGCGATTTAGTAAAATCGCCTACTGGGAAAGGATTTCGAGAAGAGCTATTTTGTAATCAGCTCAAAATAATTTGTTTCGTTTAAATATACCTGGTCCCGTTAGAAGCCGCGGTCACGGCCTTTAATGGAAAATATAATATTAATAACAAATTTAATTACGCAGAATAACTGTCGATAAAAATATATCGACCGCGACCTGCTTCTAACGGGATGCAAAACGATGAACATTTAGCTCATATACGCCACACACTCGCTCACTTGCTTGCACAAGCAGCACACGAGCATTATCCTAGTTCCCTATTAACTCTGGGACCATCTGTAGATAATGGATTTTATTACGATATTGATTTTGGTGCAGAAAAAATAAGTGACGAAGATTTAATTATCATTGAAAAAACTATGAAGAAAAATTTGTCTTCATGGACAGAATTCACACACAAAGAAGTATCTGCTGATGAAGCAAGAGATATTTTTAAGGGTAATGTTTATAAACTAGAACTGATAGAAGAAATTATAACCCGCGCGGAAAAAATTACTCTTTACACTTGTGGTGGTTTTACAGACCTTTGCCGTGGAGGCCATGCAGAAAATCCTTCCAAAGAAATCCCTCTCAATTCATTTAAACTAGACCGTGTTGCTGGAGCCTACTGGCGAGGGAGTGAATTGAATAAAATGCTTACTCGTATATATGGCTTATCTTTTAACACTAAAATAGAACTTGATACATATATTGAGCAATTAGAAGAAGCTAAAAAAAGAGACCACAAAAAACTTGGAAAAGAATTGGGATTATTTACTATTTCAGAATTAGTTGGTAAGGGACTACCTTTATATTTACCAAAAGGTAATATAATTAAAACTGAACTAGAAAAATTTATTAGAAAAGAAAAAGAAGACTTAGGTTATTCTTTTGTCTCAATCCCCCATATTGCAAGAAAAGAATTATATATTCGTAGTGGACACATGGGAAAATACGACGCGATGATGCCTACAATGACCGATGAAAATGGAGATGAATTTGTAATGAAAGCAATGAATTGTCCTCATCACTTTGAAATATACAACGCTGAGCCACATAGTTACCGTGACCTTCCTTTGCGTATAGCCGAAAATACTACAG
>JAENWX010000032.1 GCA_016649835.1 Minisyncoccota bacterium
TATGAACAAAAACTATCACTACAAACCTATTTTTTTAAGAGAAGAAAGATTAGCTCAGAAACTATTAAAACAAAAACCATACTTAGTTTATGTAGATGCACTAAAACATCAATTAAAAGAATTATTTTTTATTGAAAACAATAACTATATAGGCCAAGAAAAAAAAATTGTTTTTAAAACAAAAGACTTTATAGATTTTTGCGATAAGAATTCTAATTATTATATATATGTATATTATCCATGGAATAATACTTTAGTTAAGACAATTAAAAAAGATAAATATTTAACACTCAAAACCAATCGTAATAAAAATCTGATTACGAGTGACGAACAAAAAAAACTACGAGATCTTCGCTTGGGTGTTTTTGGTATGAGTGTAGGAAGTAATATAGCATTTGTATTAACTCAGGCTGGTATTTCCAATTCAATTACTCTTGCTGATTTTGATAAACTTGATACAACTAATTTAAATAGAATATTAGCAGGAGCACATCAAATAGGTTTAGACAAGACTATTATCGCGGCAAGACATATATACGAAGACAATCCATTTGCGAATGTTAGGTTAATGATGAAAGGGGTAAATAATCGAAATCTCGAGGCTTTACTTAAAGCTAAGCAACTAGATTGTATTATTGAAGAGATTGATGATATATCTATGAAAATAGAAACTCGTATTTTAGCAAAGAAGTATAAAATACCAGTCATTATGATTACAGATAATGGTGATGGTGTTGTTTTACACGTTGAGAGATATGACCTGGGGTATAAAAAAATATTCAACAAAGATATATCTTATTGGAATAAAATTCTAAAAAACAAAATTACAAAAGAACAAGCTGGCTTCATTATTATGAATGATATTGTAGGTGGTATTAAAAATGTAGACCCCAAAATGGTAAAATCTGTTAAGGATGTGTTGGACAAGAAACTAGTATCATGGTCTCAGCTAGGAAGTGCTGCAATATTAGGTGGTGTAATAGCGACATATGCCACAAAACAAATATTCAAAAATAAGACATTATACATTCAAAAAAATTTTAATATTTCATTATGAAAAAAATAACTAAGATTAGAAATTTGATTAAAAAGAAATTTTTAAAAACCATGCCAGAGTTTGATAAGCATTTATTTGTTGTTGAATTATTAGACCCAAGTTCTAAATTAGAAGCTTATATTGCAGTTCATAGAATAAGAGGTTCTAAGCCATCTTTTGGGGCGACGCGTTTTTTGAATTATAAATTTAAAAAGGATGCATTAAATGATGCATTAAGACTATCAAGACTTATGTCTTTTAAAAGCATAATGGCAGGTCTTCCTTATGGTGGCGCAAAGGCCGTGATTATTAAACCAAAAGGTAAATTTTCTAGAAAGAAACTTTTAGATTCATATACAAAGGGCTTAAATGAATTAGCTGGAAAGTTTGTTACAGGAACAGATGTTGGTTTAAATTTAGAAGATATTAAGGAAATGAAAAAAAATAGCAAATATCTTGTTGGCCTTAAATCTAATCCCGAAAAATATACGGCTATTGGTTTAGGTTTTTCAATACAAATGATTTCTAAAAAATTATTTGGAAGTGAAAGTTTTAAAAATAGAACATTTGCAATACAAGGTATTGGTAAGGTTGGATATGAATTTTTAAAAATAATTTACAAAGATGCAAGTGCTATATATGTAGCTGATATTGATAAAAATAGACTAAAATTTGTTTTAGAAAAGTTTCCTAATCTTATAATAGTTGATACTAATGATATCCAAAAACAAGTTGTGGATATATATATGCCTTGTGCACTGTCTCATACGTTAAATAAAAAAACTGTTAAGGACCTTAAATGTAAGATTGTGATAGGTTCAGCAAATAATCAGTTGGAAAGTGAGGGTATTGCGGATTTATTACACGACAAAGGTATATTTTATGGACCAGATTATATTGTTAATTCCGGTGGATTAATAAGCGTTGTTGATGAATATGAGGCCCATAATTTTAATGCTTCAAGAATCAAAAAAAAGGTTAGTAAGATTAAAAAAATCATGAATGAAGTAATCGCTAAGAGCTATAGGCAAAAAATTTCTCCAGAGAGAATTGCTAATAAAATTGCAAAAAAAATTTTAGATAAAATCAAAAAATAAAATGAAATCCACGAAATGGTATTTAAATGAGTTAAAAAAAAGACCAGCTTCATTCTGGGAAAAAAGAGGTGAGTCATTTGCAATTGACTATTTTAATAAAATATCAAAAAATGTTCCTGCATATAGAGATTATTTAAAAAAAAATGAGAGTAATTTAACTATTCTAAAATCAATTAATGATTTTAGAAAGATACCAGTAATTAATAAAGATAATTATTTAAAAAAGTTTCAATATGAAAAATTATTTATTGATGGTAATTTTATAGATAAACATTGGGTAATATCTTCTACTTCTGGTTCTTCTGGTGAACCTTATTATTTTCCTCGCACTGACGAACAAGATCTGCAATATGCTTTAACTGCTGAATTGTATTTGATTACTAATTTTCAAATTCAAAAGAAAAAAACACTATATATTAATGCATTTGCAATGGGGGTATGGATTGGAGGACTTTTTACATATCAAGCGATTAAACACGTAGTGTATAATGGTAAGTACAAATTAAGTATTGTTAATCCTGGTATAAATAAAGTAGAAATTCTTAAAGCCATAAAAAAACTTGGGCCATATTTTGATCAAGTTATTATTGGTGGTTATCCTCCTTTTGTAAAGGATTTAATAGATTACGGTATTGAAAATGGAATTAAATGGAAAAAGCAATCCTATAAATTTATTTTTTCTGCAGAAGGATTTAGTGAGGATTTTAGGGATTATATTGTAACAAAAACAGGTCTCAAAAACCCTTATTTAGATACATTGAATCACTATGGTACAGTGGACATAGGGACAATGTCCTACGAAACACCGATATCAATTCTTGTACGTAGGCTGGCAATTAAAAATAGAAAGTTGTACGTATCTCTTTTTGGTGATGTACACAAACTACCAACATTGACACAGTATATTCCTGAGCATTTCTATTTTGAAGAGTTGAATCACAGACTTATTTGTACAGCTAAAAGTGGAATACCGTTAATTCGATACGATCTGAAGGATAATGGTGGTGTTTATACTTTTGATAAAATTAATAGTATATTTAAGGAAAATAATATTGATTTAATTTCAGAAGCAAGGAAATCTGGTATTCTAAGTACAGTGTGGAAGATTCCATTTGTTTATCTGTATGAAAGATCCGATATGTCCATTACCTTTTATGGTGCCAACATTTATCCAGAATCAATTAGAAAAGTTTTAGAAAAAAATAAATATAGGAAATATTTTACAGGTAAGTGCTCATTAGAAATTAAATATTCAGAGAAACAAAATCAAATTCTATCAATTCATATCGAACTAAAAAAGAAAATTATAATTAATAAAGAGACCGAAAAAAATATCAGTCAATCAATATTAGAAATATTAGTAAGTGAGAATTCTGAATATAGGAATAATTATGAGCAATTAGGAAAACGTTCAATTCCTATATTGTTCTTTTGGTCTCACGGTCACGATGAATATTTTGCTTCTAATGGAAAACATAAGTGGGTAAAAAAGTAATTAATTTTTATTTATATAATGAAAGAAAACTTAAACAAAATTATAGATATATCAATATACGCTCCTTCTGGAGATAATAGCCAGCCATGGGCTTTTAAAATCATTGATAATGCAATATACGTATACAACATTAGTGATAAGGATAAATCTCTTTATAATTTTAATATGTATGCTTCTATGGTTGCTATTGGTGCTCTTATTGAAAATATTAAAATTTCTGCAACTAGTTTTCATTATGAATGTGATATTAAAATTGAAGATGATTTTAGTAAAGGTTTAATAGCAAAGTGTGTATTTAGAGAAAATTTTACCATAGAGCTAGATCCACTTTTTAAATATATTAAAGAAAGACAGACGAATAGGAAGCCCTATAGGGTAGATAAAATAAACAAGGCCATAATTAATGAGTTAAATGATTCAAATAATTTTTCGGATATACACCTTGAAATAGAAACCAATAGAGATAATATACATAAATTAGCTAATTTATGTAGCAATAATGAACAAATTGTTCTAGAAAATAAGAGGTTGCACGATTTTCTATTTGACCATATTACATGGACAGAGAAGGAAGACAATATTAAAAAAGGTTTTTATATAAAAACCCTAGAATTAGAAGGACCACAAATTATTGCTTTTAAATTATTAAGATCGTGGGGTATTAATAAAATTTTAAATAAAATTGGTATTTCTAAATTTGTTGCGAACGATAATGCTAAATTATATAAGCAATCAAGTGCTATATTGTCTTTCACTGTGAATAAAATAGATAGAATATCTTTTTTAAAAACTGGTATGACTTCTCAGAGAATTTGGTTGATTTTAACTAAATATAGTATTTATATGCAACCCCTAACTGGAATTATTTTTTTATATCATCGTATTAACAGTAATGAGAATACGGAGAAATTTAATAATGAGCATATTGATTTAATTAACACCTCTTATAGCTTTATGTCTAAAATTTTAAATACTGGAGATAAAAATATTTCAATAATGTTCCGTATTGGTTATGCAGATAAACCAACTGCTGCGACAAAAAGACGAAAAGCAGAATTTATTTTAGAATAATGATATAATAGCAGACATGATATTAACTGATTTACTCAATTTGAATAATTTAGATTTATTAATAGTAGG
This sequence comes from Minisyncoccota bacterium, assembly GCA_016649835.1. Classification (GTDB taxonomy): domain Bacteria; phylum Patescibacteriota; class Minisyncoccia; order Phycocordibacterales; family UBA9973; genus UBA8515. The sequence continues at coordinate 4,769 of JAENWX010000032.1, forward strand.
TGTTGTAGTTGCTGCTACGGTTGTTCTTGGATTCTTAGTCTATTTTAGTAATAGAAAAAGTATTACCAATAGAGCATTTCTTTATTTTGCATTATCTACGGCTGTATGGGGTGTAATTAATTATTTTAGTTATAAGTTTATTAATCAAGAAATATTATTATGGTTATTTAGATCTTTGATGTTTTTTGCATTATTGCAGGCCTATTATTTGTATCGATTATTGGCTGTTTTTCCATCCGAAGAATATTATTTTTCAAAGCTACATAAATACTTTCTAGTTCCACTAGTAATATTTACATCTTTATTGACGCTTTCACCGTATATGTTTTCTGAAATATTGAGTAACCCAGTATTGGGTGAAGTAGCTGTAGTAAAGAAGGAATTTGGTTTAATTTTATTTGTTTTTGTTGCTGTTGGTTTAGTTATCAAAGCATTTAAGGCTTTAATATTTAAAATTAAAAAGAGTAAAGATTTAATAGAAAGAAAGACGTTCATCGTAATTTTAACGGGTTTAATTATTATGTTTGTTTTAATTATTTTCTTTAACTTAATACTAGCTACAGTTTTTTCCAATACAAGATTTATACCATTAGGTGCATTATTTACATTTCCTTTTATTGTTTCGATTTCATATGCTATTTTTAAGCAAAAATTATTCAATATTAAAGTTGCTGGAACAGCAATATTAGTTTTTGCTATAACTATTGCGTTATTTACTGAGATAATATTATCTGATTCATTATCGTTGATAATTTTTCGCAGCAGTATATTTGTTCTCGTTTTAATATTTGGAATAAATTTGATTCGTAGTGTAATTAATGAAGTAAAACAAAGAGAGAAATTAGAAGTATTAACCACAGAATTATCAGAAGCAAATGTAAAACTACAAAGTTTGGACAAGCTTAAGACAGAGTTCGTATCTCTAGCCTCACATCAATTACGCAGCCCTCTTACTGCTATTAAAGGATATACTTCCATGCTTCTTGAAAAAGATTATGGAGATATTAATCCTGAGGCATTAGAAATAATTGATAGAGTAAGAGAGTCTAGTAATAACTTAACTCTTGTTGTTGAAGATTTATTAAATGTAGCCAAAATAGAACAAGGTGGAATGAAATATGAAATGGATAAAGTTGATTTTGGAGAACTTGCACGCGATACAGCAAGAGACTTATCTATAACAGCTGAGAAAAAAGGACTTAAGCTTATTAATGAAATACCAGAAAATGCTAATTATTTTGTTAGTGGTGATAAAGAAAAACTTAGACAAATACTTATAAACCTTATTGACAATTCAATGAAGTACACAAAGGAAGGTCAAATTGAAGTTAACCTGGATATTAAGGATGGAAAAATACTCTTATCTATAAAAGATACAGGAGTAGGAATATCTAAAGAGGTAATAGGTACTCTGTTCCAAAAATTCTCTCGTGGTGATGGTGCAAAACAAAATAGTACTGGCTCTGGATTAGGCCTATATCTAGTTAAAGAAATCATTGAAGCTCACCATGGCCGTGTTTGGGTTGAATCTGAAGGCTTGGGAAAGGGCTCAACCTTCTTTGTTGAAATAGATGAGATAAAATAATTAAGAATTAATAATTACGAATTAGGAATTTAAAAAATGAATACTGAAGAAAAATTAGATACGAATTTTGTCGGTCATCATATATCTTCGGGCGGTTTTATTTTTTACAAAGATATTGTGACCTCAGAAATTTTTACACTTCTAATTACAAATAATAAAGATGTGCTTTGGATTTGCAAAGGTCATTTAGAAAAAAACGAAGATCAAATAAGTGCTGCTTTTAGGGAATTTAAAGAAGAAATGGGGCTAGAAAAATCTAATTTAGAATATGTGGGTCTCGCGAAAAAAATTAGCTACTCGTATGAAGAAAACGGGGGCAATAATACAAAAGATGTTTATATAAATGTTTTTAGCGCTAATGAAAAAATAGATTTATCAAAAAATATTGGAGTTGAAGATATTACCAAAATAGAATGGTATCTTTTCGAAAATGCCATAAATGAAATTTGTTTCAA
>JAENWX010000005.1 GCA_016649835.1 Minisyncoccota bacterium
AGCCGTCGCTCGTCTTATAAGCGAAACCTTTTTCTTCAAGTTTCTGAATCAAGACAACCATTTCATTGATATAATCTGTAGCCTTGGTGTAAGTATCCGCAGGAAGAATGTTCAAAAGGTCTCTGTCTTTATAAAATTCATTTGTATAGAATTCAGTTAATTCTTTTAGTGTTCTATTTTGAGCTTGAACTTCGCGAATAATTTTGTCCTCAACGTCAGTTATATTCATGACATGGTTTACATTATAGCCACTATATTTCAAGTATCTTTTAAGCAAATCAGTGAATATATAAGCACGCCAATTACCTATATGAAGGTGATTGTATACCGTTGGACCACATGTATATAAGCCCACTTTATTATCATTAATTGGGGTAAAAACTTCTTTTTCTCTTGAAAGGGTATTAAATATTACTAAAGACATATATAGATATTAACATTATAATTATTAAAGAAATAACTGATAAGGAAACCAATAATTTGATATTTTTGTGATTTTTATTTTCCCGTATTGAATTATTTAAGTTGTATAAATTATTTAGGTTTTTATTTTGAGATATCACCATCAGTCTAACCTCGTTGGATTCTTCTGTTATAACCGATGAATAATTTTCAAAACGATCACCAAAAATTGAAACTAAATGATGGGATAAAGTTTTTAGAATTTTATTATGTGAACCAAGTATTTGTTCTACTTCGATTAATATTTTATTTTTATTAAAAACTAAAATCGGAATATTTTTATTATATGATTCAAATATTTGAGACTCTATTTCTTTTGTTTGAGATTCACTTTCCAGCAACTGGTCTTTTAGACTTATGTATAAACTTTTAATTAAATAAAAAGACAACAAGTCTGTATGTTTTATCTGAAGTTGCTCAGGAAGAGTTGTGTCTATTTCTAAATTATTTAAAAATTCTTTAAAGGCGATAACTGGCTTGTCGTGGATGGTCAAGATAAAACTATTATTGATAATAATTGATATTTTGTTATTAATAACCTTGTTTTCTTTTAGTAATATTTGAGGAAAATAAAGTGAGGTAAAAATACAACCATTATTTAGTGTAGTTTTAGAGTCGTCGGTATTTGTTCTTATTTCTTCTTCTATAGATAAGGGGATAGAATATTGCTCTATAACGTGAAGAATTTCCTCTTCGCTTGGTGCCTCTAAATCTACCCAGGCTAACTCTTTATGTCTATATTTTGATATCATATAGGTAATATTATAACCTTTATAAAGGTTTTTACAAAATAATTTTATCCTTATTTACTCTGTCATTTTTCTATTATGGAATTTAGGGCTTGCCCCCACACCTACTTTTCTATTATTATGCTTTTTATTCTAAATTTAGAAATATTCAGGATTGCCTCGAAACCCACTTTTCTATTATTGTGCCTTAAGCCTGTTTGAGGACTTGGGCTTGCCCCCACACCTATATTTTTATGGCAGGCTAAAAAAGCCTGCCATAAAAATATAGGTGTGGGGGCTTGCTTTTTTCAAAACTTTTGTGTATTATAGTTCTTATCCAGTGATTCCATGTATTAATGGATATCTAAGGATAAAATCAATTATGCCTAAAACAATCAAAACCGCAGCAAAAACAAAAAAAGCAGCTCCAGAAAATTTGGAGTTTGCCGTTATTCTTACAGGTGGCAAACAGTACAAAGTGGCTGTTGGCGATGTATTAAAAGTTGAAAAGCTTGATGGCGAATTTAAAGTTGGTGACAAGATAATTTTTGACAAAGTTTTACTAGTAGACAACGGTACAGACACAACAATCGGAACTCCATACATAGACAAAGCTACAGTAGAGTCATTGTTTCAAAGACATGGTAGAGCTAAAAAAGTTGTTGTTGTTAAATACAAACAAAAAAGTAGATACTTAAAGAAAAATGGTCACAAGCAACCATTTATAGAAGTTAAAATCTCAGCAATCAAATAAATCTCAATATAAAACACCACTCATATGAGTGGTGTTTTATATTTTTGTTTTATGCTCTATTTTTGAGGGCGTTTTTAATTGTTTCTCCGTCGGAGTATTCAAGTTCTGTTCCAGTAGAAAGACCACGACCAAGTGATACAATTTTAAAGCCATATTTATTTTGTAACGAAGACAATTGCTCTCTTAAATACATATCAGTATGTTCACCTTGAGGATTTAAAGAAAGAGCAATGATAACTTCGTCTAAGTTGTCCCCGCCTGAATCGCCATGCGAAGCATTGCGGGCAGGATTTTTAGAACGGCCTTCAACGATACTTTGTAATTCTTTAAGTCTCAAAAAACTGGGAGTTTCTTTTGTTACAATTGGGGCCAATCCTCCAAGTATAAAATACATTCCAGAATAATTTTTACTTCTCTTTATATTTTCATAGTCAGCATCTTTTTCAACAATCAAAAGGGAGGTTCTATTTGTTTTTGTATTACTACACACATCACAAAGCTGATTTTGTTCTCCTTTAAAAAATAAAAAACACGAAGGACACTGATGAATAATATCCTTGAGCTTTAGAATACTATCACCAAGTTCTTTTGCATAGTTTGGATTTTTATGAAGCAAAAAATAAACAAAACGCTTTGCTTGTCTTTCTCCTATTCCAGGAAATTCTTTAAAGTATTCTGTTAATTTTTCTATTGGGTCCATCCCGTTTAGAAGCAGGTCGCGGTCGTTATTTAACAACTTTAACCTTACTTATTATTAATTAAATATATTTTTGTAATAATTTTATCCTATAAAAACCGTGACCGCGGCTTCTAATGGGATCCATTCCATTCTTTTTAAAATTCATCCATAGCAGACGAAGGGGCTGAGGCACTGTACTTGTTTGATTTATCAATAGACATAAAAGATGTAGTCTTTTCGTCAAAATACAAATCAACCTTACCAACTGGGCCGTTACGGTGTTTTTCAATTAAAATTTCTGCTATATTAGTCTTTTCACTTTCATCTTTTCCTTTGTCTTCACGGTGAATAAACATTACGATATCAGCATCTTGTTCGATAGAACCTGAGTCACGAAGGTCAGATAGACGAGGGCGACCTCCACGAGATTCAACAGCACGAGAAAGCTGGGAAAGAGCCATAACAGGAACATCAAATTCTTTTGCGAGAGCTTTTAGTGAACGTGATATTTCAGTAACTTGGTTTACCATGTTGTCATAATTTTTTGAAGTAGACATGAGCTGCAAGTAATCCACGATAATCAAACCAATACCTTTTTCTGCTCTTATACGACGACAAACAGAACGCATTCTTATTATAGAATTTCCTGCCATATCATCAACATAAATAGGAGCCTTTGATAAAGTATCTAGAGAGTCGCGTATCTTTGCAAATTCTCCTTCAGAAGATAAGTTACCAGTTCTTAGTTTCCAAGCATCTACTCTGGATTGAGCGGCTAGCATTCTGTCTACTAATTGTTGAGTACTCATTTCTAAAGAAAAGATTACAGTTGGTGTCCCGTGGTTAAGTGCAGCTTGGCGGGCAATGTCTAAGGCTAGAGTTGTTTTACCCATAGATGGACGCGCGGCTAAAATTATTAAGTCAGATTTTTGAAGACCAGAAAGATATTGGTCTAAATCGTGGAATCCTGTTGGAACACCTCGAAGCTCACCTTTATTTTCATGAAGTTTTTCTAAACGTTCCCATGCTTCAGGCAAACTATCTTTCAATAATTGATATGAATGACTTCCAGCTCCATTATTTATTCCCATCATCTTTTTTTCTGCTTGGTCTAATATTTCAAAAACATCTTCTACATCATCACGAAAACCAAGCTCAGAAATATGATCACCGGCTTCAATTATTTTTCTTAGAATATTTTTTTTACTAACTATATCTGAATAATATTTTATATTAGTAGAAGCAGGAACAGAATTAGTTAATTCACTTAAGTAACTACTTCCTCCTATTTGATCAAGTAGTCCTTTTTCTTCAAGTTTATGTGAGACAGAAAGAATATCTATAGGCTCTCCTTTACTTGAAAGCTCTAACATTATTTTATAAATATTTGAGTGTTTTGCTGCGTAAAATGTTTCAACATTAATCATGTCATTTATTTCATGAATAGCTCCTGGTCGGAGCATAATAGAGCCCAAGATTGCTCTCTCCGCATCTATGCTTTGTGGGGGAACTCGAAGTTTTGTTTTTTTGTCTGTCATCCCGTTAGAAGTAGATAATCTTTAGATTATCGTACATAAAATTAAATAATAATGAGGAAATTTACCAAAACTTAACAACACCCTCATTTAGAAAATTACATGCATAACTTCTAACGGGATCATGGAAAGTATTGTATCACAATAAAATTTATCTGAAACTTGATTTTTCTAATAAATATGTGTGTAAAATGTGCAAAACTATTTATTTTTTGGTATTATAGAGGTACTTGTCCCGTTAGAAGCCGCGGTCACGGTTTTAAACGGATATATATAAATATTTAAATCAATAACAATTAATTATGTAGGATAAGGTTATAAATAATGACCGCGACCTGCTTCTAACGGGATGAAAATAAAAAGATTACTATCAGGAATACAGCCGTCGGGGACAATTCATATAGGTAATTATTTTGGTGCTATCAAACAATTCGTTGATATGCAGGATAATTACGATTCAACTATCTTTATAGCTGATTTACACGCTATTACGACTATACAAAACAAGGATGAGTTGTCGACAAACATTATAAATGTTGCTTTAGACTATCTTGCTTGTGGACTAGACCCCAATAAGGTCTGTCTATTTAAGCAATCCGATGTGCCAGAAGTTACTGAGCTTACATGGTATTTTAACTGTATTACAACAATGCCGTTTTTAGAGAGAGCTACTTCATACAAAGATGCCCATATGAAAGCCAAAGAAGTAAATGTTGGCTTATTTGATTACCCAGTTCTTATGGCCGCAGATATATTAATTCAAGATGCAGATATTGTACCTGTTGGAGCAGACCAAAAACAACACGTAGAATACTCTCGCGATATAGCTCAGAAATTTAATAATATATATGGCGATACTTTTAAATTACCAGAACCATTAATACTAAAACATGTAGCAATAGTTCCTGGTGTAGATGGCAGAAAGATGAGTAAGAGTTACAAAAATACGATTCCACTTTTTGGAACCGATGATGAAATAAAAAAAGCTGTAATGAAAATAGTTACTGATTCAAAAATGCCCGAAGAACCAAAAAACCCCGATGATTGTAATATTTTTACATTGCATAAACTTTTCTTAAAAGAGGATGAATTAAATTCATTACGCGAGAGATACACAAAGGGTGGTCTTGGTTATAAAGAATCAAAAGATATGTTACTCGTAGAAATTATAGATTTTATAAAACCAATGAGAGATAAAAGAGAAATGTATGCAAAAGATTTAGATAAGGTGCGGGAAATATTAAAAGAAGGAGCAAAAAAAGCAAAGATTGTCGCACTAAAAAAGATTCAAATTATTAGAGATAACGTAGGGATAAATATTTAATTTATGAAATATATAGCTACACTTCTTCTCATTATTTTAAATTTATTTGCAGTACCTTTAAACATGCTGTATATGAAAGTTCAAAAATGGTATTTACCGATGTGGAAAAAAGATAAAATTATTTATTTCGCATTCGCTCCATTTTATTGGATTTTAGTAGGATTAACATTTTTATTCGGATATCCATGTGACATTTTAGCAAAACTTGCGCATTAATAATATAAACTTTAATAATATATGACAGAAAGAAAATACATAAAAGATTTAAATAGTTTCGTTGGTCAAGAAGTGGTAATAGCTGGCTGGGTAGATGTGCGTCGTGACCAAGGAAAATTAGTCTTTATGGACATGAGAGACATGACCGGTATAACTCAATGTGTAGTATTGCCAAACCACACTGAAGCTATGGAGTCTGTAAAAGAAGTTAGAACTGAATGGGTTCTTCGTATTACAGGTATAGTAAACAAGCGTCCAGAGAGAAATATAAAAGAAGGTATTTTAAATGGAGATATCGAATTAGAAATTACTGCGATAAAAATACTCAACAAAGCAAACACTCCACCTTTTGATGTTACAACAGACGGAAGAGAGATAGGTGAGGAAATACGCTTGAAATATAGATATTTAGACCTACGTCGTCCTCGTATGCAAAAAAATATAAGGAATAGACACCACTTGGCAAAATTTGTCCGAGATTTCTTGGATAAAGAATTATTTACTGAAATAGAAACTCCTATATTGACCAAATCAACACCCGAAGGAGCTCGTGACTATATTGTCCCATCTCGTTTATACAAGGGTATGTTTTATGCCCTTCCTCAATCTCCACAACAATACAAGCAATTACTAATGGCCAGTGGTATGGAAAAGTATTTTCAAATTGCTAGATGTATGAGAGATGAAGATACAAGAGGTGACAGACAACCAGAATTTACTCAACTAGATTTAGAAATGAGTTTTGTTGAAAAAGAAGATGTGATGGAAATAAACGAACGTCTTTTGATTGCATTGGTTGCAAAACTTTATCCAAACAAAAAAATTCAAGAAGTTCCTTTTCCTAGAATTTCATATAAAGATGCGATGGAAAAATATGGTAACGATAGACCAGATATGCGTAACGACAAAAATGATCCTGATTTACTTTCTTTTTGTTGGGTAGTAGAGTTTCCTTTCTTTGAAAGAACAGACAAATCTGATAATCCAAACACAGAAGGTGAATGGACTTTCACACACAATCCATTTTCAGTCCCGATAAAAGAACACAAAGAGTGGCTACTTGAAAGAAAAAATCTTGGCGAAATACTTACATCACAATATGACATTACTTTAAATGGATATGAAATAGGAGGAGGAAGTATTAGAGCTCACGAAGCAGAAACTCTTAAAAAAGTTTTACAAATTATTGGTCATAAAGATGAAGATATTGAAAGAAACTTTGGCCATATGTTAAGTGCCTTTCAAACAGGAACTCCTCCTCACGGTGGTATTGCTTGGGGTTTTGATAGACTTATTATGTTACTTGAAAATGAACCAAATATTCGTGAAGTTATAGCTTTCCCTAAAACAGGCGAAGGTAAAGACTTGATGATGGAGTCGCCATCATCAGTTTCAGACAAACAATTAAAAGAATTAGGAATAGAAATAACTAAAAAGAAATAATTATGGATGCATGTATATTTTGTAAAATTGTAAAAGGAGAAATTCATTCCCATAAAATATGGGAGGATGAAAAGCATTTAGCTTTTCTTACTATATTTCCAAACACTATTGGAGTTAGTGTGGTTATAACAAAAGAACACCATTCTAGTTATGCATTTAATGCCTCAGACGAAATACTTTCTGGTTTGGTTCTTGCTTCAAAAAAGGTAGGGCTTTTGATAGATAGTAAATTCCCAGATGTAGGAAGAACAGCTATGGTTTTTGAAGGATTTGGTGTTGACCATTTACATTCAAAACTTTTCCCTATGCACGGCACTGCAAAAGAAGGATGGACTCGCATACCTTCTAACGTAGACAAATTTTTTGATAATTATGAAGGATACATTTCAACACACGATTATAAACATGCCGACAATGAGTGGCTTGCAGAAATAGCAAAACAAATTACAGAATAATCATGTCAGAAATTTCTTCTCCATATCAAATAAAACAAGGGACGTTTGAGGGACCACTCGAACTTCTTCTTTCTCTTATTGAGACGAGAAAACTTTTTGTTAATGAGATATCTTTGGCGGATGTTACAAATGATTATATTGCTCATATAAAATCATTAAATGATGTACCTACAGACAAACACATTGCAGATGTCTCGTATTTCATTTTAATAGCTGCTACTTTAATACTCATTAAATCAAAATCTCTTTTACCCAACATATCTCTGACTGATGATGAGACTGAAAAAATTATAGACCTTGAAACTAGATTAAAATTATTTAAAATAATAAAAGAAGCTAGTATTGATGTAAGTAATAATTTTGGAACAAAAATTATTTTTATGCCAAATGAGCGTATATGGAGCGACCCGATTTTCTCTCCTGACCCACTAATATCGGTAAGTAGTATGGCACTCTCTATAGCTGATGTTATCTCTCATGTTCCAAAACCAGCTGAAAAAATACCTGAATTGGAAATCAAAAAAATAATTAATATAGATGAAATAATAAATAGTTTAACCGAACGCATACAAGGAGCAATCAATTTATCGTTTAAAAAATTTACGGAAAGTAGTGGTGCAGAGACCCAAGAAGAAGCAAAAGTACATGTTATTATTTCATTTCTCGCTATGTTAGAATTGGTAAGAGAGGGAATTATAGAGGTTATACAAAACTCATCGTTTGGAGATATCGAAATTAATAAACAAGAAGTAATAGAAAATTAATATTATGCAATTAGAATCAAAAATTGAGGGTTTACTTTTTTACAAAGGCGAAGATGTTGAAATAAAAACATTGGCTTCTCTTTTGAAAGTAAGTGAAGCGGAAATAGAAGAGTCACTAAAAATATTAGAATTATCCTTGGCCAATCGCGGTATTGTTTTGGTTAGAAAAGATGACTGTGTTGTTTTGGGTATAACTGGAGAACTAAGCTCTATAATAGAATCCATACGAAAAGACGAAATAACAAAAGAACTCACCAAGTCTAGTCTTGAAACATTATCTATCGTTTTATACAAAAACGGCGTATCTCGTAGCGAAGTAGACTATATTCGTGGAGTTAATTCAAGCTTCATATTACGTAATTTGCTCGTACGTGGTTTAATAGAAAAAATTACTGACACTAAAGACAGTAGACGAATACTATACAGACCTACTTTTGATGCACTGTCTTTTATGGGGGTTACTTCTATCGACCAACTACCAAAATATAATGAAGTAAGAACACAATTACAAGACGTGCTTAAGCAAGAAGAAACAAATGACTAATGCATTAAAAATTTTCCTACCAGCAATAATGAGTTTCGTTGTGGGTATTTTACTTACTCCTGTTGCTACACATTATTTTTATAAATATAAAATGTGGAGACGAACATCAAGAAGCGAAAACATTGCCAAAAGTGCGACTGGTGGATTTGCCCAAATCCATGACGAAAAAGCAGAAGTTTCTACTCCTCGCACAGGAGGAATGATTATTTGGATATCAGTTATTGTAACAATTGCAATTTTATTTTTGGTAGACACTATTTTTAAAAGCAATCTAAGTAGTAAATTGTATTTTATTAGTAGAAACCAAACTTTATTACCATTTTTTACTTTAATAGTAGCGTCTCTTGTTGGCTTAGGAGATGATTTTCTACAAATATTTGGCCGTGGTAAGTGGACAACAGATCCAATTGTTTTGCGATATATAAAAGTTGGTATTATTTTATTACTAGGAACTATGATAGGTTTGTGGTTTTTTATAAAATTAGGAGTATCTGATTTGTACATTCCTTGGTATGGATTTATAAATTTGGGTTATTTATTTATTCCATTTTTTATTTTAGTTATGTTATCTCTCTGGTCTTCTAGTGTGATAGATGGTATAGACGGACTATCTGGTGGTGTTATGGCTTCTATATTTATGGCTTATACACTTATAGCTTATTTCAATAACCAATTAGACATAGCGGCATTCTGCGCTGTTATAACAGGAGGAATAATAGCATTTCTTTGGTTTAATATTCCACCAGCACGTTTTTATATGGGAGAAACTGGGATGATAGGCCTTACTGTTACTCTCTCTGTAATAGCATTCATGACAGATACTGTTCTTCTTCTTCCTATTATTGCATTTCCACTTTTTATTACTTCACTTTCTAATGTAATACAAATGGCATCTCGCAAATTTAGAAATGGGAAAAAAGTTTTTTTATTTGCACCACTACATCACCACTTTGAAGCATTAGGATGGCCAAAATACAAAGTAACGATGAGATATTGGATTGTAGGCATAATGACATCAATAATAGGAGTTATTATTTCTTTTATTGACTAGCAAATATTTAACAGGATGAAAAATAAAAAAATAGATAAAGTATTTTTAGGAATAGTTATTGCGCTCGTGGTAATCGGATTGATTACTTTTACTTCTGCGTCCCTAGGTATTCTTGCTAAAAATGAAATCAAATTTTATGGCGTTATATCCGGACAATTTATTTTTGGATTTCTTGGTGGATTGGTTGCTCTGTATATTGGTTTAAAAATTCCATTTAAAATACTCAGGCAATATTCATTAATTATTTTTGTGATTTCAATTATTTTAACTGGGCTAGTTTTTATCCCAGGGATAGGGCAGTCCCATGGAGGAGCTAGTAGATGGGTAGATATTTTAGGATATTCTTTTCAGCCTGTTGAATTTTTAAAAATAGGATTTATTATTTATTTTGCAGCATGGCTGTCTTGGGCTAAGGGAAAAGTAAAAGACCCACTTTTTAGCATATTACCTCTGTTTATTTTTTTAGGAATAATATCAGTAGTTTTACTTAAACAACCTGACACCAAAAGCTTAATACTTATTACCAGCACTGCTCTTATAATGCTTTTTGTATCCGGTACTCCCATAAGATATATTCTTGGTATTTTTGCGGTAGCTCTTCTTGCTTTTGGAGTTTTAGTATATTTCAAACCATATCTTAAAGAGAGAATTAATACTTTTATAAATCCAAGTGCAAATAGTCTTGGTTCTTCATACCAACTTCAGCAGTCTTTAATAGCTGTAGGTTCAGGAGGTCTTTTTGGAAGAGGACTTGGTCAAAGTATTCAAAAATTTAATTATTTACCTGAACCACAAGGAGATTCTATTTTTGCAGTTATAGGAGAAGAGCTTGGGTTTGTAGGTACTTCACTACTTATTATATTATATTTATCATTTGCTATGAGAGGTTTTCGTATTGCTATTCGCAACGCACCAGACTCGTTTAGTAAGCTACTTGTTATAGGATTCATTAGTATTATCACCGCTCAGTCTTTTATGAATATGGCATCTATAATAGGAGTCTTTCCTTTAACAGGAGTGCCACTGGTATTTATATCTCACGGGGGAACAGCACTACTTTTATCATTAGGAATGATAGGTATAATTTTAAATATTTCACGCTTTCAAAGCAAAACATTGCTAGAAAGATAATAAAAAATAAGATATAATAAAAGGCAATAGCTACTAGGAACTAGATACTAGGTGCTAGCCATTCAAATTAAATTTTGATAAAAGTACATATTATTAACAATAATTTATAAGATACGTCCCATCTAATGAGGGACTATCACGAGAGGGATTTATCCCGTTAGAGATGTGTATGTTATCTTTCTAACAGGAGTTTAAGATTTTGATAAAGTGTATATTATTAACAATATTTAATCAGATACGTCCCATCTAATGAGGGACTATCTCTAACGGGATGAAAATATTACTTACAGGCGGTGGCACAGGAGGACATTTTTATCCTCTTATAGCTATAGCAGAAAAACTTGTTGAAGTTGCTGACAAACAAAAGATTATAGATCTGAAGCTTTATTATATGTCCGATAAACCATACGACAAACGTATGCTTTTTGAAAACAAAATAACATTTGTTCAAATACCTTCTGGTAAAATGCGAGTGTATTTTTCTATTAAAAACTTTTTTGATATGTTCAAAACAGTAACAGGAGCATTTTTCGGTTTACTAAGTATGTTTTTTATTTATCCTGATGTTGTTATATCTAAGGGTGGATATGCAGCTTTTCCCGCTGTTTTAGCTGCTAAACTACTTCGAATACCTGTTATTGTTCACGAATCAGACTCATATCCGGGCAGATTGAATGTCTGGACGGCCAAATTTGCTTGGCATGTAGCTATTTCTTGGCCTGAAGCAGCTGAATATTTACCAGAAAGCAAAACAGCTTTAACAGGTCAGCCAATTCGTAAGGAAATTTTACACGGTGATTCCAACGGAGCTCATGAATATTTTAAATTGGATCCTAAAATTCCTACTATTCTTGTCTTGGGTGGTTCACAAGGAGCTGAAACAATAAATAATATTATAGTAGATACATTACCGGAATTGCTTTCTGAATTTCAAATTATTCACCAGACAGGAATTAATAATATTAAAGAAGTTTTAGGAAGGTCAAAATTGATTATGGATAAAAATCCAAACATCGACAGATACGTACCTGTTCCATATTTAAATAACTTGGCTACACGTATGGCGGCAGGATGCTCCAACCTAATTATTTCTCGTGCTGGTTCTGCTATTTTTGAAATAGCATCATGGGGGATTCCTTCTATTATTATTCCTATAACAAATTCAAACGGAGACCACCAGAGAAAAAATGCATACAACTATGCTCGTAGTGGAGCATGTGAAGTTATAGAAGAAGCAAATCTAACCTCTCATTTGTTTGTTTCCGAAGTAAAAAAGTTACTCTCATCCCAAGAAAAACTTTCTAGAATGAAAGAAAGCGCTCTTTCATTTGCAACACCTACAGCCGCAGAGAAAATTGCCCAGTCCGCAATCGATATAGCAATGACTCACTACCAATAATTATATGGATACTAATTTAACTAAAAAAGTTGTTACTCGTTTTGCACCTTCACCAACAGGTTTTGTTCATGTGGGTAATATACGTACTGCTTTGTATGCTTGGGCTTTTGCAAAAAAAAATAATGGTACTTTTATATTAAGAATTGAAGATACAGATAAAGCTCGTGAAGTAGAAGGTTCTATTGAACATGTTATTGCTTCACTTAAATGGGTTGGAATTGAATGGAATGAGGGTCCAGATATTGGTGGACCTAATGCTCCATATAAACAATCCGAGAGATTAGATTCATATCTTAAATATGCAAAAATATTAATAGATAAAGGTTTGGCTTATTCTGATCCATATACCGAAGAGGAAGTAGAGGTATTTCGCAATAAAGCAGATGAAGAAAAAAGACCATTCTTATATAGAGACCATCGCCCAGAAAACCCACCGATATGGGATGGTAAAAAACCACTTCGATTTAAAGTTGCAAATGTAAAAAGTTATGAATGGGACGATATGGTTCGTGGTCATTTAAAAGCTGGACCTGAGGCACTCGATGATTTTATTTTGATTAAAGGTGATGGATATCCAACTTACAATTTTGCTCATATTATTGACGACTTAGAAATGGGTGTAACCCATATCATGCGTGGTGATGAGTTTATATCTTCAACACCAAAATTTCTGTCATTGTATGACGCACTAGAGATAAAAAGACCTGAACTTGTAATGCTTCCTCCTATTATGGGATCTGGTGGTAAAAAAAAGTTAGGCAAAAGAGATGGAGCAAAAGACTTTTTAGAATACAAGAATGAAGGATATTTACCAGAGGCTATGATGAACTTTCTTGCTTTTATTGGCTGGAATCCAGGAGGTGATAAAGAAATAATTACACCAGCAGAATTTATAAATCTTTTTGACATCAAACAAATTCATATAAGTGGGGGACAATTTAACGAAGAAAAACTTGATTGGATAAATCATGAGCATTTGAAATTGCTACCTATTGATAAACAAGTAGAGTATATTTCAAATTATCTTCCAGAAAATATAAAAAAATTACCAAATTATTCTAGTGATAAACTTAAAAGTATTACTCCTATTGTTTTAGAAAGAATTCAAAATGGAAAAGATTTGGTTGAAATGGTCAACAATGGTGATATTACTTATTATTTTAGCCAGCCTACTTATTTGAAAGATTTATTATTTTTTAAATCATCTAAAATACCTCAAGATAATAAATATGAAATACTATCTTCATATCTTACTCATACAGTTTCTTTATTAAAAGAAGTTTCTGATTCAGATTTTAATAAAGATAATGTTAAAGATAAAATTTGGGCATACACAGATGAAGTTGGCAGAGGGGATGTTTTATGGCCAATGCGTTTTGCTTTGTCTGGTTTAGACAAATCACCAGACCCATTTATTCTGGCAGAAATTCTCGGCAAAGAAGAAACTCTAAATCGTTTAAATAATGCAATAAAAATTCTAAAAATATAGTATACTGTAAGGTATAGATGAAAAAATTTATTCTTTATACTGTTTTTATAATATATTGTGTATCATTATTACCGCTTCAGACTTTTGCTCTGACAGCAGAAGAGGTGCGTAAGCAAATAGATGATCTAAATAGCAAGATAGAAGTAGGAGATGAGATAATTAAACAATATAAATCTCAAATAACACAAACCAGTACACAAAAAAATACTCTAGCTAATTTAATAAAAGAATTAACCCTAACTAGAAGTAAATTAATTAAAGAAAAAGAACAAATTCAAAATAAAATATCCGCAACCGGGTTAGTAATAAAAAATATTTCCGGCAGTATAGAAGAAAAAGAAAAATCGTTAAATATATCCAAAGAATCTTTAATTAAATTAATCAAAGATTTAAATCAAAATGAAAATGTTCCACTTATAGAAAGACTTCTTTCAAAAGAGAGTTTTATTGATTTTAGTCGTGACTATAACAACATTTTAAGTATAAATGAAAAAATAAGAGAAAATATAATTGATGTTTCTTTAACCAAAAAACAATTATTATCTTCAAAAACAGAAAAGGAGGAAGAGCAAACAAACCTGACATCGCTCAAGAATACATTAGTTCAAAAAGAACAGGTTGTTAATACAACAAAGAAAGAAAAGGATATTTTACTTAATCAAACTGAAAATGAAGAAGCTAAATACCAAAAATTACTCGCTGAACAAATAAAAAGGAGGGATACTTTTGAGAAAGCACTAGAAGAATATGAAGCAAGCCTTAAATTTATTTTAAATCCAAAATTAATTCCCAAGGCTGGATCAGAGGTGTTATCTTGGCCGCTAAGTTCCATATTAATAACATCCTTATATGGAGATAGATGTTTATTAAAATTATATGGTACTTGTAAGCCTCATTACGGATTAGATTTTAGAGCTGCAGTTGGAACACCTGTAATGGCAATGACAGGGGGGGTAGTAGAAGGCACAGGAAACACTGATGTCGCTTGTCAGGGCGCATCTTTTGGTAGATGGATATTTATTAAGCATGATAATGGATTATCTAGTACATATGGACACCTATCCGCAATAAATATAAAAACTGGAGATCGTGTAAAAACTGGAGATACTATTGGCCTATCTGGTGGAACAAAAGGAGTGTTTGGGTCAGGATCATCAACAGGTCCGCATTTACACGTTTCTGTTTATGCATCTGATGGAGTTAGTGTCGATACTGTTCCAAGTAATACCTGTAAAGGAAAGATTTTTACACAACCAATTGCAGCAAAAACTGCCCATATTAACCCAGCTGACTATTTACCAACAATAACTTCTGCAATGATTAAAAAGTAGTGTTTTTAAAAACATAAAGTGATATAATATAATTATAATTATGAATGACGATGAAAGAAAACCAAGATTTCGTGTAAACATTTTATCATTGATTATTTTAATAATAATCCTTGTTTTTGTGTTCAAGTCTGAAATAGCAACCCAGATTAAATCTCCAGAGTTTGAAGAGAAAATTACTAGCTTTCAAAAGAATATATTAATTTTTCTTGACGATAAAATTCTAACTCCTATAAAAGAAAAAGCAGTTGAATTTTTTGTAGAAACAACTAATGAAAAACTTCAAAAAATACAAGATAATTTTTCAGAAAATGTATTAAAGCTGCCAAGTATTGAAGATGTAGAAAATGCTTCTGATTTGAATGGGGAGCCATTATAAAAACTCATCTGGGGCTGGGTTTTTTAATTAATACTAAATAATTTATGAAAACAAATATTATATTCCTTTCTGTATTATTTTTGCTAATAGCGGGATCAATTGTTAGTTATACCTATATGCAAAAATCTAAACAGCCCGTTGTTGTACAAGGGAACGCGTCTTTTCCAGAGATTAAAAAAGAAGAAATTATTCAGCAATCCGATACAATTGTGATTGCACAAGTAAAAAGTCAAAATAGCTTTAAGGCCCCATCAGAAATTAGAGAAAATAATGAAGATGTCATTACAAATGTTACTCTTTCTATAGAAAAATATCTTCGTAATTATAACAATAATTCTTTTCAGGAAATTATTGTACAAACGCTTGGCGGAACTGTTGAAAATTTAACTATGAATTTTGAAGGGACACCAACTTTTAAGGATGGTGAACGTGTTATTGTATTTTTAAAGAAAAAAAATAATAATGTTTTTACTGTATATGGTTGGGCTCAAGGGAAATACTCTATTAGTAGCGACGGAGAAGTAGGAATGGGAGAGCAAGAACTTTCATATTTTCAAAATGTGTTTGGCTCAAATCTTACTCTTGCTGAAATTGAAAATCAAATTGATTTATTTAAAAATATCCCTCCTAAAAATGACATCTCTAACCTCGATTATTCTTTAGAAAATCAGAATGGAAATGTTAATGATAAAAACAGTGAGGCTAATTCTGTGTTAGAAAAATCGATTCAAATAGAAGTGGAATAGCGAATACATTTCATTTTCACACGCGAAGCACGCAGGTGCTGGGACCGTGAGTACACTTATCGATTCTTACAGAATCTGTACACCCATTCGCTCCGATGTCCATCGGAGAACGAAAAGTCTTTCGATTCCCAGTGGGACCGTGAGTACACTTATCGGCTACCACGTAGCCATGTACTTTTCGCTCTGGCTAATGCCAGAGAACGAAAAGTCTTTCGATTCCCACACGCGAAGCACGCAGGTGCTTCGCTCTCGGGCACAATAAAAAAATTCTAGCAAAAGCTAGAATTTTTTTATTGTGCCCGAGGTGGGAATCGAACCCACATCCCTTACGAGACACGATTTTAAGTCGTGCGCGTATACCAGTTCCGCCACTCGGGCAATTCGTCTTTAAAACCAAAACACCTTCATATAATTACATAATTTTCAAAATTTTACAAATTTTGATATACTCTTCATATGTCAAAACAGTATTATACAACAATAGGCCTAGAGGTTCACGCTGAATTAAATACCAAATCAAAAATGTTTTGTGGTTGTATTAATAATCCCGACGAGAAAACTCCAAACGTAAACATTTGTCCCATATGTATGGCACATCCTGGAACATTGCCAGTCATAAATAAAAAAGCTGTAGAAAGTGTTATCCGAGTAGGTTTAGCAATAGGTGCTAAGATAGCAGACTTTACTGAGTTCGACCGTAAAAATTATTTCTATCCAGATATTCCAAAAGCGTATCAGATTTCTCAATATAAATTTCCAATAGTTTCTGGGGGTAAATTAAATGGTGTTGATATTACACGCGTGCACCTAGAAGAAGATACCGCAACTTCAAAACACGACAAAGGGGATTATTCTCTTGTTGATTTTAACCGTGCAGGTGTTCCTCTTATGGAGCTTGTTACAGAACCAGTTATTCATTCTTCAAAAGAAGCAGGAGACTTTGGAAGAGAATTGCAATTACTTTTAAAATACCTTGGAGTGTCTGAAGCCAACATGGAAAAAGGTCAAATGCGCGTAGAACTTAATATCTCTATATCAGAAGACAAAGACAAGCTTGGAACTAAGTGTGAAGTTAAAAATATAAACTCGTTTAAAGCTGTGGAAAGAGCTGCGGAATATGAAATAAAAAGAATGTCAGAACTTCTTGATAAAAATCGTGGAGATGAGATAGTGCAGGAGACTCGAGGCTGGGATGAAAACAAACAGTCCACTTTTTCACAACGTTCAAAAGAAAATGCAAATGATTATAGATATTTTCCAGATCCAGATTTACCAAAATTATTTTTAAGTAAAGCATTTGATAATGAAAAAATAGAAAGCAAATTACCTGAACTTCCTGAAACCAAAAGAACTCGTTATATAAATGACTTTGGAATTAAAAACGAAGATATAGAAAGTTATATTGTAGACCAAAACTTAGGAATCTATTTTGAAGAAGTTGCTAATATTTTAAATAGTAAAGATAAAATTAAAAACGCTTCAAATTATATTACTTCAGACTATCTTGGAATGAAAAAAGTAAATTCTGATATTTCGCTACCTTCTTCTAAAAATTTTGCAGAATTAATACAAATGATAAGTGAAAGCAAAATCTCTTCTCGTGGAGCTAAGGACATACTGGCTATGATAGTATTAAAAGATGAGTCACCACTTAAAATTGCAGAGGAAAAAGGTTTAATACAAAACCATGACGAGGGCGCGCTCAAAGAAATTGTTCAAAAAATAATTGATGCCAATCCTGAAATAGTAGCTACTTACAAAGGAGGAAAAGAAAATGCAATAATGTCTTTGGTTGGACAGATTATGAAAGAAAGCAAAGGAAGTGCAAATCCTGCTTTAGTTCAAAAAATATTAAAAGAATTGTTGTCATAAATTTTAGTAGTTCAACTACTAAAATTCTATTTCTTCTTTCCTTTTTAATGTTTCTTTCCAGGAAGATTCTGCAAACTCTAGGTAGTTTACCTTACTTTTAAAATTAGATAAAACTATTTCTTTATTACACAAACCCTTTATTTGGTCTTTTGTGTATTCTTCTAGGCTTGATTTACTAAACTCTGAAATCAAATCTCCATTTTCATTTCTATTATTAAAATTTATATAAGCACTTAAATTAAGAAGATAATTATTGTCTTCGATTATTTTTGATTTAAATCTTCCTTGAAATAAAACACCACTCCTATCGTACTTTTCATTAAAATATCTAGTATAACCACCAACACGTTGCATAAATTTTTCTATTCCATTATCCACAACTGGAGACAGGATCAAATGGAAATGATTTTTATTTATACAATATGCAACAATAGAAACAAGTGGTTTTTTAGTAGTTGAACTACTAAAATTTAACTTTTTCTTTAAATGTTGCTGAAATATACTTTGGATAGGATCAACCACATTAAATTCAATAAGACTTTGCATAAATCTTTTGAGATCTTCTATATCTAAAATAATATATCTTTTATCTGAACCCCTATTATAAATATGATAATATTTTCCTATCTCAAAAATGTGATTTCTCATAATGATATAATTATACCACACTTATAAATTTTAGTAGTTCAACTACTAAAATTTTGTAATTTGTAGAAAGAAAATGGTATAATAAAAATTATGGAAAATAACCCCGAACGAATTTTCAAAATTACTAAAGGGGTGAAATGATGTTTAGTGTGAAATTATTATTTAACAAATTTAAATTATATATGAATAAAAATTCAAACGGGGCAAGAAAAATAAAAGTAGCAATAAATGGTTTTGGAAGAATAGGTCGTGCATTTTTAAAAATTGCATGGGAGAGGGAAGATATTGAAATAGTTGCCGTAAATGACTTGGGTTCTATTGAAAGTCTTTCTTATCTGCTTCGTCACGATACTGTTTATCGTAATTGGGGGCATCCCGTGCGAATTGAGACCAATTCTAACGGGACAAGCAACTTGATTATTGACGACAAGGGAGTATTATTTATTTCTGAAAAAGATACAACAAAACTTCCATGGGCGTCTTTAGGTATTGATGTTGTAGTAGAATCTACAGGTCTATTTACTTCTTTTGATAAAGCAAAATTTCATCTAGACCAAGGTGCTAAAAAAGTTGTTATTTCAGCTCCAGCAAAAGGAGAAGGTGAGACAAAAGGCGAAACTATTTTGCTTGGAGTAAATGAAGAAAAATTTGGAACTTGTGATATTACATCAAACGCTTCTTGTACTACAAATGCCGCAAGTCCTCTTATCGCAATACTGCATGAATCAATAGGTATAGAGAAAGCAATTTTAAACACAGTTCACGGATATACTGCATCTCAAGCACTTGTAGATGGCCCTAGCAAAAAAGATTTACGTGAAGGTCGCGCAGCTGCACAAAACATTGTACCGAGTTCCACAGGAGCAGCGATTGCTGTTACAGAAGCATTCCCTGAGCTAAAAGGACTTTTTGATGGTATCTCTATCCGTGTACCAGTACCAGCAGGGTCTATAGTTGATATTACATTTATAGCAAAAAGAAATACTACAAAAGAAGAAGTTAATGATATCTTAAAAAAAGCAGCTCTTGATCCAAAATGGGACAAACTATTTGCTATTACAGAAGACCATCTTGTTTCTTCTGATATTCTTGGAGAAAGCCATGCTTCAATAGCAGACCTAGAAATGACTCGTGTTGTAGGAGGAAATCTAGTCAAAGTTATGGGTTGGTATGACAACGAAATGGGGTATACATATACACTCGTAGACCATGTTGTTAAAACAGGAAATACAATTAAATAATATGAAAAAAATTATAATTAACTTAACGGGTTTAATTATTATAATTTTGGATTTGTGTTTACTTTTTGCTGTATTTTTCCCCAGAATTTTTTACGTTCAGACTTCTACATATTTTTTACCTGTATTTCTTTCTACAAATTTAATTTACTACCTCCTTTTCAAAAAAATTGGTAATTCGATGCTACTGAAAATTATATTAATAATTTTTGCAATAGTTGGATTGTATCTTACTGTTGGAGTAGCTGGGTTGTTTTTATCACAAATGTTTTAATCATATACACGTACCTCAGGTTATTTGATTTTGATATTTTAAATTTATTGCAATAATCAAAATATTGTTATATATTGACAATGAAGGGAAGTGCAACACTATACCATTCGGTACAAATGTTATTTGTTGCATTGAGGGTACATTTACTACCCGGACCAATAGCTAAGGTAGTCACGCGAGTCGACTAAAATCAAGACAATTGGACCGAAGCTTTGGACTCATGTGCCATTAAGAGTTATACCTTTAGAGCTGGCCAATTTGGTCAGCTCTTTATTTATATTTCTCCCTTAAATACAAACTCAGCGGTACCTCGAAGAATTATTTCTCCTTTATTATTTTCTGATAAATAGAGTTTTCCACCAGAGAATTCTAATGTTATTTCTTTATTAAATTTCTCTTTTTTATTTAAAATCGAAAAAACTGCACAGGCTCCTGTACCACAGGCGAGCGTAGCTCCGCATCCTCGCTCCCAAACTTTTACTTTAAAATAGTCATCACTAACTTTTTGAACAAATTCCACATTAATTTTGTTTGGAAAATTAGAATTAATTTCAACCTTTGGGCCAATATTTTTTATATCTATATCATTTAAATCTTTTACAATAGTAACAGCATGAGGGTTTCCCATAGAGACACAATTAAAATCAAATCCTTCTAATTTTAATATCTGGCCATAAGTCGGACTTATGGCTGAAGGGAAGTCCGTATGTTTAAAAACAGGCATTCCCATATTTACAGAATAAGTATCGTCTTTATTTATTATTATTTTTTTAATTCCAGCTCTGGTATCTATATTTAATTCTTTTAAATCTCTATTAGTTTGTTTTAGGAAATATTTGGCCACACATCTTACTCCATTACCACACATTTCAGCCAAGGTTCCATCAGAATTATAATAATTCATAAAACAATCGGCTTTGTCTGAGGTTTCAAGCAAAATAAGACCGTCTGCTCCAATCCCAAAATGACGGTCACAAATAAACTTAATATAATCTTTATCTAAATTAATTTTTCCATTAAGATTATTTACCATAATGAAATCATTACCCGCACCAGTATATTTATGAAAAGTTAACATACATACAGTATATTATATGTTACAATAGACTCATAATGAAAATATACATAGGAAGTGACCATGCAGGTTACGAATTAAAAGAAAAACTTAAAATATTTATTAAAGAACTTGGTTATGAAATAGAAGATAAGGGTGCTTTTTCTTTGGAGATCAATGATGACTATCCTGATTTTATTGTACCAACAGCAGAAGCAGTTTCAGAAGATAGTGGAGCACTTGGAATAATTCTTGGTGGTAGTGGGCAAGGAGAAGCTATCTGTGCAAATAAAATAAAAGGTGTCAGAGCATCTGTATATTATGGATATACACCTGAAATAGTAAAAGTAACAAGAGAACATAATAATGCAAATATTTTATCACTGGGAGCTAGGTTTATAAATGAAGAAGAAGCCAAAGAAGCAGTTAAAATATTTATTGAAACAAAATTTTCAGAAGACGAGAGACACATTAGAAGAATTAAAAAACTAGAAAAGAATTAATATATGACAGAAATAACCCCCGCAATACTCGTAGAAAGTTTTAGTGAGCTAAACGAAAAACTAGCTAAATTTGTAAATGTAACCAAATTAGTACAAATAGATATTTGTGATGGTAAATTTGTTCCAGTAGTTTCTTGGCCCATGCACGAAGGGGATAAATCTAGTATTGAAAGAGTTTTAGAAGAAGAGGAAGGTTTTCCTTTTTGGGAAAGTTTGGACTTTGAGTTTGATTTAATGGTCATTAATGCTCACAAACAATTTGATTTCTTTGCCAGACTCGGTGCTAAAAAAATTGTTTTTCACTTAGAAGCAGAAACTGAATCTGACTTTAAAGAATTTTTAGAATCAATGGATCCATATTTCAAAGACAATATAAATATCGGGTTAGCAATAAATACAACAACTGATATTGCTAAATTAGATCCATTTATAAATCATATCGATTTTATTCAGTGTATGGGAATAGAAACTATAGGTTATCAAGGTGAACCATTTGACGAAAGAGTATTAAAACAAATTAAAGATATAAAAACCAAGTATCCAGAAATTAAAATAAGCGTAGATGGGAGTGTTAATGAAAACACAGCGCCACTACTTGTAGAAGCGGGGGCCGACAGACTAGTTATTGGCTCAGCATTACTTCAAAGCTTTGACATAAGAGAAACTTATAAATATTTTGAAAGTTTATAGAATATAATATTTAAATATGGAAACTTTAAATGATAAAAAAATAAATGAATTAAAAATTATTGCAAATAATATTCGCAAGAGTATTGTTGAAATGCTTTTTAAGGCCGGTTCTGGTCATCCAGCTGGAGCTCTAGGAATGGCAGATATTTTTACTTTTTTATATTTTCATTCACTTAAACATGACCCAAAGAATCCACTATGGGTTAATAGAGACAGATTAGTACTTTCAAATGGTCATATATGTCCTGTTTTGTATGCTTCTATGGCTCATTCTGGATATTTCCCCTTAAGTGAATTAGATACATTAAGGCAATTTGGAAGTAGACTTCAAGGCCATCCACACCGAGAATATATGCCTTGGCTTGAAAATTCATCTGGACCTCTTGGACTCGGTTTATCTCAAGCTATCGGTATGGCTATTGCTGATAAAATATATGGAGGGACAAAAACTATTTATGCATTACTTTCTGACGGAGAACATGATGAAGGAAATACTTGGGAGGGTGTAATGTTAGCAGCGAAAGAAAAACTTTCAAATTTAATTGTTATAGTCGATAGAAATCATATTCAAATAAGTGGAAACACTGAGAGAGTAATGCCATTGGGTAGTTTAATGGAAAAATATAATTCATTTGGTTGGTTTGCACAAGAAATAGATGGAAATGACTTTAGAGAAATAAACAATGCTATTCACAATACAAAAATTAACAAGGTTTTACCTTCCGTTATTATTGCAAATACTATTCCCGGAAAAGGAGTTAAAGCATGGGAGAATGATTATAAATGGCATGGAAAAGCACCAAATAAAATTGAGACTGAAATGGCACTTAATGAATTAAATAATTTAAATTAATTATGCAAAATAAAACATTATTAAATAATACTCAAAAAAACATAATAATTAATACATTATTTATGTGTATATTCTTTGGTTTTTCTTATTTTAGTTTTGCTAATTATTCATTCGACTCTTGCGATAGAGGTGAAAATGCTAGGGATATAATTATATTATTTATTTTATTTTTTACTTATTTTTTACTTATTTTCAGAAATTTAAAAATATTTAGATACATTTCTATTCTTATTCTTGGACTACTACTAATAACTTGGGTATATTTTTACCATAACCAGATTTTGAAAGATTTAAATTTAATGTTTAAAGAATGTGAAATTAAATTTGAACAGACAATATGTGTTCCAACACCTGCAAATAACTTTGGAGCAGATTGTTAAATAAAAATATATTTATTAAAAATTAAACATGCTTAATCAACCACTAAAACTAAATACAAAAATATTCAATGAAGATGTAGAAAAAATTTCCACACGAGTTGGTTTTGGTGACGGTTTATTAAAAGCTGGAAGTGACAATGAAAATATTGTAGCTCTTAGCGCTGATTTAACCGAGTCAACAAAAGCAGATTTATTTGCTGAAAGATTTCCAGAAAGATTTATTCAAGTAGGCGTCGCCGAACAAAACCTTGCTTCCACTGCTAGTGGTATTGCAGCTATGGGCAAAATTCCTTTTATTACTTCTTACTCAATATTTAGCCCTGGAAGAAACTGGGAACAAATCCGTACTACAATTTGTTACAACAACCAACCAGTAAAAATAATCAGCTCCCATGCAGGACTATCTGTGGGACCCGACGGAGGGTCACACCAAGCGCTAGAAGACATAGCTATAACTCGCGTGATTCCTAATCTGGTTGTTATTTCACCTTGCGATTCTATTGAGGCAAAGAAGGCAACTCTTGCTTGCTCAAAAACAATAGATCCTACATATATGCGTCTAGCACGAAACGACACTCCCATAATAACCACCGAAGATACTCCTTTTGAAATAGGTAAGGCTCAAATATTTTTTATTCCCGAAGTAGGATTAGCCAATGTAGGAATAATCGCGACAGGACCTATTTTATATAAAGCTATTATTGCAGCTCGAGAATTAGAGAAAAAGGGGATTAAAGTTAAGGTCATGAACCTGTCTACTATAAAACCACTGGATATAAAATCTATTGTAGACCTCGCTAAAGAAACAAAAGCAATAGTAACAGTAGAAGACCACCAAATATCTGGCGGTATGGGAAGTGCTGTTGCTGAATGTTTGGCTCAGAATTACATTACTCCTATCGAATTTGTTGGTGTAAAAGATAAATTTGGTCAGTCTGGCACACCCCTAGAACTAGAAAAATTTTACGAAATAGACACATCAAATATTATTGAAAAAGTAGAAAAAGTTTTAACTAGAAAAATTTAAACTATTATAATAGGCTTATAAAGCTCTTCGTTGTTTTTTATAAATTCTTCTAGCTCTGCTCTAGTAAGAAGTCCTTTGTGTGGACCCACAAAACCAACCACGGATTTTGCATTTGCTGCACCCCATATTAATGCTTCTGAAATTTCTTTTTCTAAAGATAGGGCTGCGACAAAAGCTCCAGAAAAAGCATCCCCAGCTCCAGTACTTTCTACAAAAGATTCATCTGGAAAGGCTTTCATAAACATAGACTCCTTGCCATCAAAAGAATACGAGCCATTTATTCCGTCTGTAATAACTACAATCTTAGGACCAAGGTTATGTATCATTTTGATTAATTTTGTAATATCACTTTCCTGAGTCTTTAATATTGTTTGTGCTTCTTGGAGATTACAAAGAAATACTTTTGTTTTACTATAAATATCTTTAAGAGGTTCTATCCCTAATTTAATTTGAAAAGTTCCAGGCTGAAAAGCGAGTGATATATTTGGGTGACTATTTAAATAATCGCTAATTTCTTTATGATAATGAATTGAGTTAGAAGCAAGAGAAGAAAAATATATCCATTTTGGTTCTGGCAATTCTTTTGGAAATGCATAAGGGTATTCTACGTGTTTAGTTAAAATTGTATGTTCTTTTCCATACCAAAGTACATAGTGATAGTTTGACTCCATTCCACTTATAATATTTACATACTCAGTATTAACTTTTTCATCTTTGAGTTTCTCTATATTTTGTAGTCCAGTATTATCATCTCCGACATATGACATCAAATAAGAGTTTAAACCTAGTCTACTTGCACCAATAGAAACATTTGAACTATTTCCAACAGCATTACAAACTTCAGCTGATTCATATGGTACCTTGCCTCCATAAATAAGACATACTTTGCAATGACTTCCATCTGTATCACATTTTGTCTCTGCTTCTGATTCTTTTATTTTTATAAATGGTTCAGTAGCTATATCTCCAATGGCTAAAATATCTATATTGTTCATCCCGTTAGAAATAGGTCGCGGTCAGTATTATTACTTACTAAACACAAGCTATATAAATTAAATATTAATTAAACTTTTATTTATCATACACACACTGCAACCGTTATTTCTAACGGGATTCATGATGTAATTGTACCATAATGTGATATAATTTTAAATATGAAAACTTTAAGAGAGTACATAAAAGAAGCAAAAAAAAAAGGTGTAGCCATTGGCCATTTTAATATTTCAAATATCGAAGCACTTCATGGTATCTATAATGCAGCGAAGAAATTAAATCTTCCTATTATTATAGGAGTATCTGAAGGAGAAGAAGAATTTATTGGTAGAAACGAAGTTGCAGCACTTATAAGTACTATCCGCAGAAATGACAACTATCCGATTTTTCTTAATGCCGACCATCACTATACATTTGAGTCTGTTAAGGCCGCACTAGATGCTGGTTATGATGCAGCTATTATTGATGCTGTCACACTACCACTTCAAGAAAATATTGCTCTTACAAAGAAATGCGTAGACTACGCAAAAGAATTA
Organism: Minisyncoccota bacterium; assembly: GCA_016649835.1. Taxonomy (GTDB): domain Bacteria; phylum Patescibacteriota; class Minisyncoccia; order Phycocordibacterales; family UBA9973; genus UBA8515. The sequence goes on from JAENWX010000005.1 coordinate 26,496, forward strand.
AATCAAAAAGAGGGAAGAGATATTCTTATTGAAGCCGAACTTGGATTCATCGGTCAATCCTCAAAACTTCTTGATGCTATTCCTGAAGGAGTTTCCGAGGCAACAATGACAACACCAGAAGATGCAAAATACTTCGTAGAACAAACTGGAATTAATTTAATTGCGCCATCAGTAGGCAATATTCACGGAATGGTAAAAGGAGGTAATCCAAAACTAAATATTAATAGAATCAAAGAAATAAGTAGTACTTGTGGCGTTCCTCTAGTGCTTCACGGAGGCTCTGGAATAACAGATGGAGATTTTAAAGACGCAATTACTTCTGGTATTTCAATAGTTCATATAAATACAGAGATAAGAGTCGCCTATAAAGAGGCATTGAAAAAATATTTATTAGAATTTCCAAACGAAATAGCTCCATACAAAATCCTTAAGCCTGCAGTGCTCGCAATAGAGCAAGTAGTAGAAGCAAGGTTAAAACTATTTAACAGGTTGTAAAATAAATATTTAGCTATTTATAAAATTGACTTTTTTGTTTTATTGTCCTATTCTTTTAAAAGAGTAGTTCTTTCAAAATATTCAATTTTTAGGTTTAAGTATGGTTCTTTGAACATCAATTCGATTGGTTTTTAAAGAACCATACTATTGTGGTATATAATACCTAAAACCAAAAAAGATGAAAACAAATAAAAAGCTAACAGCTCCGTTTATTGTTTTTTTAAGCGTACTGTTATTTATGTTTGGCATAAACATGCGCCAAATATTACACGACCCAATTTATGGGGTTAAGATAGGAAACATTATGACCTTATTTGGTCTAAGCATACTACTTATGATGGCCCTAGTTGCTTTATGGGATAAAGCAGAAAAAAAACTAGTCGCCGAAGTAAAATCTATACCGGAAATAGTTTTTTCCATTAGTTTAGCAATATGGATGACACTATTTTCATTATTTTTCGTAATAAAAATGATAGTAGTAATATTATTTAATAAAATAATATTAATCCCTGTTGATGAAAAAATATTGACAATAGTTTACAGAACATTAACCTCGGAAGGATTCTGGTATGTGTTTATTTATATTAATTTATTTTTTTTAATGAGTACTTATTTTGTAATGAAAAAAAATAAAAAATAAAATGATATTAAACACTACTAACGCAATCTATTCTTAAAACTGCACTTATTTATATAAGTTGCAGTTTTTTTATTTTTAATTAAAAAAATTATCCCCCAGATAGGGCCTAAGGCCCTATCTGGGGGAATTTTGGTTGCAAAAATTGGGTTTTGATGTTATTATCTTTTCATGAATAAATTAACCGCAACAAAGCGAAGTAAGGCAGAAAGGCTAGAAACTATACGAGCTAACGGTATGGTACCAGCTGTTGTCTATGGCGCTCGTGTGGAAAACACTATGCTTTCCGTTTCGAGCACAGATTTTGGAAAAATATTAAAAAAAGCAGGTGAATCTAGTACTATAGTACTAGAAGTAAAAGGCGACTCAGAAAAAGGAGGAGTTAGCCAAAATATCGATGTTCTTATACACGATATACAAGTTGACCCAGTTAAAGGATTCACCGTTCACGTTGATTTCCTTGCTATCGACATGAACAAGCCTGTAGAAGTAACTATTCCAGTAGAATTTATAGGAGTTGCTCCAGCTGAAAAGAATAGTCTAGGTGTTCTAGTAAAAGTTATACACGAAATAGACATAGAAGCTCTTCCAAAAGATCTTCCTCACAATGTCACTGTAGATGTATCCGTTCTAGTAGCATTAGATGACCAAATACATATTAAAGATATAGTATTACCAAAGGGAGTAAAAATGATTACAGATGAAAACGAAGTAATCGCTCTTATAGCAGCAATCAAAGAAGAAGTTGAAGAATCTGCTCCTGTTGACTTAGCTTCAATAGAAGTTGAGAAGAAAGGAAAGAAGGATGAAGAAGTAGAAGCTACAGAAGAAAAAGCTAAATAATTAAAACAAATAAAAACCTCAATGAGCAATGCTCGTTGAGGTTTTTATGTTATACTATATGTATGAGTTTTAAATTTAAAAAACGTTTTTCTTTGTTGCTAGTATTAGTATTTATCATAGGCGGACTTATTTATCAAGCACCTAAAATAATGGCTAATGTTGTTTTGGATTCTGCTCAGGCAGACAAAGCAAGACTTGAATCAGAACTAGCCAGATTAGAAATTGAAATAGCTGCTAAGCAAAAAGAGTTGGATGGCCAAAAGGGTAAATCTGTTTCTTTGGATAGAGATATATCTATACTAAAAACCCAAATTCAAAAATCTAAACTTAATATAAATGCTAAAAATTTATTAATTAAAAAAATAGGAGGTGAGATTGATACTAAAGTTAAAAAAATAGATGCACTGTCAACCAAAATTGATAGAGAAAAAGAGTCATTAGCCCAACTAATAAGAAAAGAAAGGCAAATAGACGACAAATCTATTCTTTCATTAATCTTATCCCGAGATAGTATTTCTGATGCTTATGGAGACATAGACGCTTTTGCTTCTATTAAACAAAGTATACAAGACTCAGTTGATGAGATTAGGGGAGTTAGAGTTTTAACTCAATCCGAAAAGAAAAGTCTTGAAGATAAGAAAAACCAAGAAATAGATACCAAGGTTGAGCTAGAAAATGCAAAAGCAAAAGTAGAACTTAGTGAGGCAGAGAAAAAAACTCTTCTAAGTATTAGTAAAAACAAAGAATCAGAATATCAAAAAGTTCTTGCTGAAAAAGCAAAAAGAAAGAATCAAATTCTTACAGCACTTTTTAATCTTCGAGACACCTCAGCTATTCCATTTTCGCGCGCTCTTGAATTTGCAAATCTGTCTTCTACTAAAACAGGAGTCCGACCAGCTTTTTTATTAGCTATTCTTACACAAGAAAGTAGTTTAGGAAAAAATGTCGGAAGTTGCAATAGAAACGAAAGCGAACCTACTTGGAATAAAATTATGCCAGGACCAATACATTATCAAAATTATCTTGATAATAATAAATCCTGCAATGGTGCAAAATCTCCATGTTCATACCGTGACGATCAAGCGGCTTTTACAAAAATTACAACAGAATTAGGTAGACCTTTGGTAGGCACACCGTTGTCCTGTCCCATGTCGGGAGGTGGTTGGGGTGGTGGAATGGGTCCTTCTCAATTTATTCCAGATACATGGCAAAAAATGAAAGCTAAAATTGCGATTGCTTTAGGCGTATCTACGCCAGATCCCTGGAATCCAAAAGATGCATTTATGGCTTCAGGTATTTATTTAAAAGATCTTGGCGCAAGTGTTGGTGGATATACAGCAGAGAGAAATGCAGCTTGTAGATACTACTCAGGAAGGTCTTGTGACACCAAAAAACCAGCTAACTCTTTTTACGGAGACCAGGTTATGGCTAAAGCTAAAAGTATTCAAACAAACATGATAGACCCATTGCAAGATTAATTAAATCGTGATAATATCACAGAATATATGGTCCCGTTAGAGATGTGTATGTTATCTTTCTAAGGGGAGTTTAAAATATTGATAAAGTTGAAGTTAATAAATTATAATTAATAAGAAACGTCCCATCTAAGGAGGGACTATCTCTAACGGGATGAAAAAAGATATACACCCAAAATATAGTAATAAATCAGAAGTTAACTGCGCATGTGGAGCAACTTTTCCAGTTGGCTCTACTATGGAGAAAATAAATGTTGAAATTTGTAGTCAATGTCATCCTTTTTACACAGGTAATGAAAAGGTTCTAGATACTGCCGGACGTGTAGACCGCTTCAAAAAGCGCGCAGCTGCATCTTCAAAAACAAAGAAGTAACTATAAAAAATCATAAATAGTATTATTAGAGGGGCTTGCGAAGCTGTCGAGCTGAGCACGAGGAATTTTTTACCAAAAAAATATCCGTGCCCTCTAAGAAGAGCTATTTATGATTTTTTTATTAAATATCTTCACAAAATATTTAATAAAAAAGTCCTCAGATTGGTAGGGCAGACTCCCATTCCTTACAGGAACAGTACACCTTTTGGATACTTTGATTACAAAGATATCTCAAAAGGTCTTGCAAAAGCTTCAAGTATTCGCTTTCTCACCCCTCTGATAAGACTAGTTTTTATTTTTATCTATTTTTAATGTTATACTATTAAAATACTTGTCCCGTTAGAAGTAATATATGTTATATTTTTAAAGGGAAGATTTATTAAAATATATTTTAAATTTTGATTTTATTTATTAATTTATGAAAGTCTTGTAATCAAGACAACTTCTACCGGAATGAAATTTGATTTAGAACAATTGAAGAAAGAACACAAAACTAGTTATTTTGCTCTTGAATACGAGCGCCTTTTAGGTGAGGAAGAAAAAGTACTAGAAATGATAAAAGAAGATGCAAGCCTTCGTGATTTAGCTGATGAAGAAATTTTAAATATTAAATTCCAAAAAGACGCTATTGAAAGACAGCTTGAAGAAATGGCAAAGAGTGAACAAGAAGAGGAAGAATTCCCTAATGAAATAATTTTAGAAGTCAGAGCTGGAGCAGGTGGAGATGAAGCCTCACTTTTTGCATGGGAGCTATCACACATGTATGAAAGATTTTCTGAAATAAACAACTGGAGTTGGAAAATTTTAAATGAATCTCTAAGTAGTGCTGGTGGATATAAAGAAGTGTCAGTGGAAGTGCGAGGTAAAGATGTTTACAAACTTCTTCGCTTTGAAACTGGAGTTCATAGAGTACAACGTATTCCGAGTACAGAAAAAAATGGACGCATACACACTTCTACTGCATCAGTCGCTGTTCTTCCTTTAAAAAAGAAAACTACTATCGTTATCAATCCTGCAGATATAGAAATAGAATATTCACGTTCAGGTGGTGCCGGAGGACAAAATGTGAACAAGGTGGAAACTGCAGTTCGTCTAATACACAAGCCAACAGGAGAAGATGTCCGATGTACAACAGAGAGAACTCAATTAGGCAACCGAGAAAAAGCCATGATGATGCTTACTTCCAAGCTGCAAATGATAAAAGACGAAGAAGATGCAAAAAAATATTCAGGAGACCGTAAATCTCAAATTGGAACAAATGACAGAAGTGAAAAAATTCGTACTTATAATTTTCCTCAAGATAGAGTTACTGACCACCGAATAAAACAATCCTGGTCAAACATTCCGGGTATAATGGAAGGAAATATAAATAAAATAATAGAGGCACTTTCAAGTGGAGTAGTGGGTGATGAAGAGGATGCAGAGTAATTACCAATTAATAATTACTGATTAATAATTAGAGATTTAAAACACAAGGGCAAAAACACTAAATTTACTTCGTAAATTTAGTGTTTTTAATTAGTCATTGTTAATTGTTAATTAGTAATTACTACAGTTGCTATCTTTTTGCTTGTCTGTTATAATTTACTATAGTAGTTGTCACATGTTTTGGTATTAGTTTCATCCTTCGTTGTTTTAAACACTGAGGTATGTAAATGAGATCGGGCTTTGCGATTACATTTATAAATTAGTTTTCTTCAATTAGTGGATATGCAAGTATTGCTATGAGAAGCATAGTGTCATATATGGCAAAAAAGTTATATGTTGGTGGTCTTCCTTATAAGACTACAAACGATGAGTTAAAAGCTCATTTTAGTACTGTAGGAGCTGTTTCTTCTGCAACAATTATCATGGATAAGATGACAGGTCGCTCAAAGGGTTTTGGTTTCGTTGAAATGGAAAACGATGCCGATGCAACTTCAGCAATCTCAATGTTTGATGGAAAGGACTTCGAAGGAAGAAACCTTACAGTAAACGAAGCTCGTCCTATGGAAGAACGCCCACAA
>JAENWX010000006.1 GCA_016649835.1 Minisyncoccota bacterium
AATTTTCAAACTAGACAAGCCCTACAAACAATAAATTTATTGAAACTAAAAAACCTCTACAAACTCTGCCATGGCAGAGTTTGTAGAGGTTTTTTAGTTTCAATAAATTTATTGTTTGTAGGGCTTGTCTAGTTTGAAAATTTTAATACATTTATTAAGTTTTATACTTTTTAGATATTCACTAAACTCTTTTGGAAGAGGAGATGGCCCCACCCATGCACTTTTTTGAACCATAATATAATTAAATTTTTTTAAATGCCAACGCAGCCATTCTCTGTGGGCTTTCTTCGAAGTTGGAATATCAAACATTATTAGCAGGTTTCTTTTGTTGGAAAGGTTTTCAGGTTTATCAAATTGTTTAAGTGAATCAAATTTTTTTTTAACATACTCCCTCCCATATTTTGAAAGTACTATTCCCTCTAATTCTTTTTCTATGATGCCTTTCTTTTTTAATCTGCTAATAGTATTATAAATACTTTCTTTTTTGTAATTTTTAAAACGAGGAATACCAAAGATATTTACCTTAATTCCTTTGTAGTTGAATTCTGTATTCCAAAGTTCATCCAATATTTCATTAACTATAGACATATAAAATATATTATATACTTAAAAATGAATCTCTACAAACTCTGCCATGGCAGAGTTTGTAGAGATTTGGAAATCAAAGAATAATTAAGTATAATTTGGGCGTATATGAAAAAACTAAAAACTAAAGGAAGATTAATTGTAATAGATGGCACAGACGGAAGTGGAAAGGCAACACAAGTGGAGTATCTGACTAAAAAACTTAAAAAGGATGGCCATAAAGTTAAAGTGGTAGATTTTCCTGAATATTATAAAAATTTCTTTGGTGAGTTTATTGGGCATTGTCTTTCTGAGCAATATTATAATTTTTTGCATGTTCATCCTAAAATAGCTTCTGTATTATATGCGGCAGATAGATGGGAGTCACATAGTGATATTCAAGATTGGTTAAAAAAGGGATACGTAGTTATTGCAAATCGTTATGTATCAGCAAACCAAATTCACCAGGGAGGTAAAATAACAAATGCAAAAAAGAGAAATGATTTTATAAAATGGCTAGATAAAATGGAGTATGAAGTTTTTGGTATTCCTAGACCAGATATTACTTTGTATTTAAGTTTGCCAATAAAAATAGTGCTAGAGCTTCTTGAAAATCGCAATAGTAGTAAAATGAAAAGAGAATATTTAAAGAAAAATAAGGATGTTCACGAAAGTGATACAAATCATCTTATAAATTCTCGTAAAAGTGCGTTAAAACTTGTAAAAGAAGTTCCTAATTTTATTAAAATAGAATGTTCAGAAAAAGGTAAAATTTTATCACGCGAAGAAGTTCATGAATTAGTTTACAAGCAGGTTAAAAAAGTTTTACCTGCCCGTTCTAAAGGAGGGAAATAAAAATTATCAATTAATAAATTATTTAATATATGGATTTTAAAGAATATCAAAACAAAGCAAAAGAAACTGCACTTTATCCAGAAAAATATAAGGTTATTTATCCAGCATTAGGTTTGGGTAATGAAGCAGGAGAGGTAATGGGGAAAATAAAAAAATGGTTAAGAGGAGATGATGGAGATGGTGAAATGAGTGAAGATAGATTAGAATTATTAAAAGGTGAGTTAGGTGATGTATTATGGTATCTATCTGTATTAGCAAGTGATTTAAACTTATCGCTTGAAGATGTTGCAAGGGAAAATTTGGATAAATTGCAGTCAAGAAAAGAAAGAGGCCTTTTAAAAGGAGATGGAGATAAGAGATAATTTATGAAAGAAAAAATAGAAAATTTAATAAAATCCGCTTTGCAAAACTTGGAAATAGAAGAGGTTGTTTTTGCTGTTGAAAATCCGTCTGATATAAACAATGGGGATTATTCTACGAATGTAGCAATGGTATGCGCTAAAAAGATTGGCAAAAATCCAAAAGAACTTGCTCTGTCTGTTAAAGAATTAATCGAAAAAAATCTACCAGAAGATATAGAAAAAATAGAAGTTGCGGGTACTGGGTTTATAAATTTTTATTTATCAAAAAAATACTTTAAAAGTATTTTAAAAAAGATTATAGAAGAAAAGAATGAATGGGGTAGGAATACTTTAAATTATAATAAAAAAATATTAGTTGAACACTCTAGCCCTAATTTATTTAAGCCATTTCATATAGGTCACTTGATGAATAATACGATAGGAGAATCTATTGTAAGGCTAGCAAAATATTCAGGAGCTAATGTAACCACTATGACTTTTCCTTCTGATATATCACTTGGAATTGCTAAGGCTGTTTTTATTTTACTTGAAAAAATAAAAGATGGTCCTATTGATGTTGATAATGAAATTGTAGAGTACGGCAATGCATATGTAGAAGGGACTAGAAGATATGATGAAGATGAAAGTATTCACAATAGGGTTAAAGAAATAGCTGATAATTTGTATTCTCAAAAACCTTCTGATGAATGGGATATGTTTACTAAATGTAAAGCTATAAATATTAGTTATTTTGAAAGAATAACAAATCGTCTCGGATCAAAATTTGATTCATATATATATGAGAGTGAGGCTGGAATTGTAGGGAGTGAAATTGTAGAAGATAATACTCCAAAAGTATTTACTAAAAGTGAAGGTGCTATTGTCTATATACCAGACGAATCACGAAAAGATATAAATACATCAGTATTTATTAATAGTCAGGATAATCCAACTTACGAAGCTAAAGATATGGGATTATTGTCTCTTAAATTTAATAAATATCAACCAGATATTTCAATTTTTATTACAGACAACCAACAGATATCACATTTTGAAGTTGTTTTAGATGCGGCAAAAAAAATAAATCCAATATGGTCTGAAAAAAGTTTTCATGTACATCATGGACGTATGAGTTTTAAGGGAGAGAAAATGTCTTCACGTTTAGGAGGAGTTCCAGTTGCCGAAGAATTACTTAACGCTGTCGGAGAAGATATCACAAAGCGTTCAGCTGATTTAGAAAATGAAATACTAGATATAATAGCAATTGCTGCTATTAAATTTACAATTTTACGAGCAGCTGCAGGGAAAGATATAAATTTTGACCCAGAGACTTCACTTTCTTTTGAAGGTGATTCTGGTCCTTATTTACAATATACAACAGTTCGTTCTTTCTCATTAATAGAGAAAGCAAAAGAAGTTGGGTTAATTCCATCCCTTGAAAAAGCTAGCTCTGAAATTACAAATCTTGAAAAGATTTTAGAAAAGTTTCCTGGAGTTGTAGAAAGATCCACATTAGATTGGTCTCCCCACCATGTTGTAGGGTATCTATTGTTTCTTGCGCAATCCTTTAATAGTTGGTATGCAAATACTAAAATAATTGATAAAGAGAATCCAGAAACTCCTTATAATCTTTCACTAACTCAAGCAGTAGCTCAAACACTTAAAAACGGTCTTTATCTTTTGGGTATTAAAACTCCTGAAAAAATGTAGATTCTTGCAATTTTATTATTTTGAATGTATTCTTAATGTATACGTTGAAGAGATATCACTCTTCGCCCCAGTTAAACAATAAATTTAACAGGGCAAGTATTTGGGAAGAAAGCCTTTATTGGTAAGTAGAACCCTTTAAATGAGAGCCCTACCAAAGGTGGGTAAAAAGCAAGGTGGTACCACGAGAGAAGCTCGTCCTTGTATAGCAATTTTATTATTGTTGTACGTGGACGAGTTTTTTAATTTTATATATAAAGTTAATAGATAAAAAACTACACAAATTATATTCTAAAAAAGGTCCTCGGATGAGGGAGTGGTGGAAGCCACCCAGTAGGTCAATCTACTGATTGAGACATTTTTATAAAATAATTTGTTACGTTTCATAAAAATATGGATGAGAAAGATCAAAAATCAAATAGTGCAAACCGAGAAGAGGAAGTTTTAAAATTTTGGAATGAAAACCAAATTTTTAAAAAGAGTTTAGAAAAAGATTCACCAAAAGGTGAATATATTTTTTATGAAGGTCCTCCAACAGCAAACGGTAAGCCAGGAATCCACCACTTAGAAGCAAGAGTTTTTAAAGATGCTATACCTCGCTATAAAACCATGCAAGGATATCATGTTGGTAGAAAGGGCGGCTGGGATACTCATGGTCTTCCTGTTGAACTTCAGGTAGAAAAAAAACTAGGATTATCTTCTAAAAAAGCCATTGAAGCGTACGGAGTTGCACAGTTCAACAAAGAGTGTAAAGAAAGCGTATGGGAATACGTTGATTTATGGGAAAAATTTACCGAACGAATTGGTTTTTGGGTTGACCAAGAAAATCCATATGTTACATATCATAATGATTATATCGAATCAGTGTGGAATGTTATTAAAGAAGCAAAGAAACAGGATTTACTTTATAAAGACTATAAGGTTGTGCCTTGGTGCCCCAGATGTGGGACAGGTCTTTCTTCTCACGAGCTTGCTCAGGGTTATGAAAATGTAAAAGATTTATCTATTTATGCAAAATTTAAAATAAAAAATCAGGATAATACTTTTATAATTGCTTGGACGACAACTCCTTGGACACTTCCAGGAAACGTAGCATTAGCTATTGGAGAAAAAATAACATATGTAAAAGTTAAAGTAGGTGATGAATTTTATATTTTAGCTGAAGCAAAACTCTCTTTAATTACAGAAGAACATCAAATAATTGAGAAAATTTTAGGTAAAGAATTAATTGGATTACAATATGAACCATTGTATCCATTTCTTGAAAACATAATATCTTCGTCTGAATCACCCAAGCTAGAAAAGGCATATAAAATATATAATGCAGAATTTGTTACAACCGAAGATGGTACAGGGGTTGTGCACACAGCCATAATGTATGGACAGGACGACTTTGTTTTAGGAAACGAACTTGGTTTGCCCAAGCACCACTTGGTCGGATTAGATGGTAAATTTCTTCCAGGTACAGGATTTTTAGAGGGGCGATTTGTTCGCGACGAAGAAGTAGCTGTTGATATAATAAAAGATTTGGCACATAGAGGTTTTTTATTTAGAAAAGAAAAATTTGAGCACTCATATCCACATTGTTGGAGATGTAAAACAGCTCTTATTTATTATGCTCGTGATTCTTGGTATATAAGAATGTCATCTTTAAAAGACAAACTTGTTAAAGAAAATGAAAATATAAATTGGGAGCCTGCTCATATTAAAGAAGGACGTTTTGGAGAATGGCTCAAAGATATAAAAGATTGGGCGATTTCTCGTGAAAGATATTGGGGTACGCCACTACCAGTTTGGGAATGTGAGGAATGTAAAAAAATTGAAGTTCTTGGAAGTGTGAATGATATAAAATCAAAAACTAAAAAATCTGGAAACAAATATATCGTCATGAGACATGGCGAGACTGATTGTAATGTAAGAGGTGAAGTTAGTAGTGTTGTAAATGATGATGATAAATTGACTACACTTGGACTCGAACAAGTAAATACATCTGCAAAAAAAATAAAAGATAAAAATATTGATATAATTATTTCTTCTCCATTTGTTAGAACCAGAGAAACGGCTGAAGTACTCGCGGATAAAATTGGCTTTAATAAAGACAATATAATTTTTGATGATAGATTGCACGAAATGTCAGTACCTATGTATGAAGGTAAAAAATGGGATGAATATCATATGGATTATCCAAAAACGGTAGAAAACTTTTCCAAGGCACCAGAGGGCAATGAATCATACGAGGATGTTAGACGTAGGTCTATGAGCTTCTTGTATGAAATTGAAAAAACATATTCCGGAAAAAATATCTTAATAATTACACATAGCAGTCCTATTTGGCAAATGTTTTCAGAAATAAATGGCTTAAGTACAGGTGAATCTTTAGGTATAGTAGCAACTGATAAAGGTTTCGATTATATAAAAAATGGAGAGTTTTTGGAATTGCCATTTGTGCCAGTTCCTCATGATGAAAATTACAAAATTGATTTACATAAGCCGTATATAGATGAGGTAGAACTTGCCTGCGAATGTGGAGGAGTTCTTTCTAGAACAAAAGAAGTTATGGATGTGTGGCTTGATTCAGGTAGTATGCCTTTTGCGCAGAGTCATTATCCTTTTGAAAATAAAGAGATACAATATCCAGCTGATTTTATCAGTGAAGCTGTAGACCAAACACGTGGATGGTTTTATACATTGCATGCTGTTGGAGTTATTATGGGTAGAGGTAATGCATATAAAAATGTTATTTGTCTTGGACTGTTGCTTGATGCAAGTGGAAAAAAGATGTCAAAATCTGTAGGAAATGTTGTAGACCCTTGGTTAATGATGGATAAATATGGAGTTGATACACTTAGACTTTGGATGTACTCTGTGAACCAGCCAGGAGAGTCAAAGAATTTTGATGAAAAAATTATTGCAGAATTACATAATAAAGTATTTAATTTGCTATATAATGTTCTTGCCTTTTATGAGCTCTATAGAGATGTTGAATTAGAAAATTCAGAATATGTAAAATCAAATAATGTTTTGGACCAATGGATTGTAGCTCGAGTAAATGAGCTTAAAGATAATACAACAAATCAATTAGATAGTTATAAACTTTTAGAACCAGTACGTGCGATAAGAGAATTTATAGATGATTTTTCAACTTGGTACTTGCGTCGTTCTCGCGACAGAATAAAAGAAGGAGATGTTGAAGCGAAAACCACATTGTATTTTGTATTTAAAACTTTGTCTAAATTAATGGCACCCTTTGCTCCATTTACAGCAGAAGATATTTGGCAGAAGCTAAAAAATGCTAATGACAAAGAAAGTGTTCACTTAGAAGAGTGGCCACAGTTTATGTCCGACCTCGGCAGAAGTAAAACAATTAAAGAAATGAAAGAAGTGAGAGATATTGTAACACTAGGATTACAAGCAAGACAAAAAGCTGGTATTCCTGTTCGCCAACCTTTAAGTCAATTCATAATTACGAATTACGAATTAGGAGTTAAATATGAGGAAATAATTAAAGATGAACTTAACGTTAAGGGTATAAAGTATGTTCCTGGTGAGACGCAGAGTGTTGAGCTAGACATGCATATTACTGAAGATTTAAAAAAGGAAGGACAATATCGTGAACTACTACGCGCAATACAAGACATTAGAAAAAAGAATGGATTAAATCCTGGAGATGTTGTTGTTCTAAATATTGAAACAAATATTGAAGGACAAGAATTGATAAATAAATTCAAATCAGAATTAATGAAGGCCGTCAGTGCAAAAGAAATTAAAGTTAATGAAAATGATGGAGTTGAAATTAAAATCGACCAATTTGTTTTCAAAATAGTTTTAGAAAAATAACAAATAAATATTATTTGTTAAATTAAAAATGATTATAAAAGATAAATCATATGGTGTAATATTAATTCTTCGTAAAGAAAATACTGAAGATAGGTTTTTGATATTACACCAGACAAAAGGGCATTGGAGTTTCCCTAAAGGGCATAAAGAAAAAGATGAAAGCTCTATTGAGTCAGCACAACGTGAGCTCGAAGAAGAAACAGATATAAAAAATGTTACATTTGCGGAACTTCCCACTATTTCAGAAAAATATTCTTTTAAAGAGGGAGGAAAACATTATGATAAAATAGTAGAATATTTTATTGCCTTTACAGAAGAAGAAAAGATAAAAATACAGGATTCTGAGATTATAGACTATAAATGGGCTACATTTAAAGAGGCTATGGATACTTTTACTTTTCCTGAAGTTAAACAGGTTTTAATAATGGCAAAAAAATACATTAATCTGGAAGGTATTAGTCGTGAATTAGCAGTTGTAAATACTAATAATATTTCAAAGCAAGAATATGACAAACTTCCCAAAATATATAAATCCAAAGCTATAATAATAAATACTGAAAATAAGATTATTCTTATTCATACTAATTTAAAAAACAAACTAAACATTCCTGGTGGTAAAATGGAAAATGGAGAAAGTATTTTTGAAGCACTCTCTCGTGAATGCAAAGAAGAAACTGGCTGCAATATCTCAATAATTAATACACTTGGTTATGTAAAACTATATAGAAAAGATTACATATCTATAAATTTTATTTTTATAGCAGAAAAGATTGGAGTTCAAGAAGAAATGTCTTTAATGGAAGATGAGATATCAGAAGGGCATGAAGTTGTTTATAAAACTATGAAAGAAATTATTTATGAGTTAGATAGTGGTGAAAAAAATTACAAAGTATCTACTCTTGCAAAAATAGTTCTTTTAGAAGCTCAAAAGTATTTAAAAAATGAATGAACAAAATAAAAAATTAGTTATATTTGATTTTGATGGAGTATTGGTAAATACACTTCCGTTTTCATATGTTATACATAAAGAAAAAAATCCCAATTTTACTTGGGAGGAGTTTCAAGATTTTTCTAATGGCAATTTTATTGATAGTGTAAATAGTGCTCTTAATAATAAAACTCATAATATTCCAATTAATTTTAGTGAAAAATACAAAGAGGAAATAGAAAAAATAAATATTAAAGAAAATCTATATGAATCAATTGTATCTTTAGGTAAACAATATAAAATTACAATAGTTTCTTCGACTCCAAGCAGTTTAATAGATAGTTTTCTTATTAAAGAAAATTTGAGAAATTATTTTTCTGATATTTTAGGTTCAGATATAAACAGGAGTAAAATAATTAAAATAAATAGTTTGCTTAAAAAATATAATATTTTACCAAAAGATACTGTGTTTATAACAGATTCTCTTGGCGATATTTTAGAAGGGAATGAGTGCGGGGTTAAATCCATTGGTGTTACTTGGGGGATTCATGGTAAAGAAAATTTAGAAAAAGGTCACCCCGTAGCCATTATAGATAATCCAAAAGATTTGTTAGATGTTATAAGAAATGTATTTTAATAGTAATAACGACTTTAAACGATCGTTATAAAACGTTACACTAGAAGTAGGTAAGTATGGAAGATATTTTTAATATCAAAATTAAACCACATAACAGATTCATACGGTCGTAAAATATTGTTATGGTGTAAATGTATATAAAAATGTGGTAAATTAGAATAATGATAAAGGTATTTATGATGCATGGTTTTAATGGGTCTCCAAACGGCGGTTGGAGCCCTTGGCTTATGGGAGAGCTGGCCAATAATGACATATGGTCATGTTCTTTGGCTATGCCTACTCCTGATGCTCCTGTTAAAGAGGAATGGATGAAAACTATAAATGATGCAGTCAAAGAACCCATAGAAGAGATATTTTTAGTTGGTCATTCTTTGAGCGCAACAACAATTTTACGATATTTAGAGTCTTTACCAAAAGGGTCAAAAATCGGAGGAGTTGTTTTGGTTTCAGGTCCAATATTAAAAATAGAAAAAGAAGGATACGAAAATGTGAATCGTTTTTTAGAACAATCTTTTGACTTTGAACATATTAAAAATTCCTGCAGTAATTTTGCGATAGTTCACGGAGATAATGATAAATCAGTTCCTTTTTCTGAAGCAGAATATTTAGCCAGTAAATTTTCATGCGATTTAATTTCTGTAAAAAATGGCGGACATTTAAATGGCTCTGCAGGGTGGAATAAATTGCCACAAGTATTAGAATCTTTATTAAAAATGATTAATGTAGCTAATTCCTAATTCGTAATTTTTAATTATTTTAAATGCATCACATATATCACACACACGGGTTTGTCTTATCTTCCCGTAATACAGGAGAAGCAAATAAAATGCTCACAATCTATACTCGGGAAATGGGTCTTATTCGTGCTGCTGCTCAGGGTATTCGTTTACACAAATCAAAGCTGCGTTTTACCTTGCAAGATTTTTCTTATGTAAAAGTAGACTTGGTTCGTGGTAAAGAATTGTGGAGAGTTACTTCTGCAAAACATATATCTTCGTTTCCACTAGCTAGAAGAAGTTCTTTTTCTCTTCTCTTAATAACAAGAGTTAATAAAATAATAGAACGTTTGTGTTATGGAGAAAGTCCCAACGAAAGTATTTTTGATGATTTAATACAAGCACTATATTTACTAGATGATGAATTTATAACATCTGAATCACGAGAAGCTTTGGAGCTTCATTTGGTTTTACGAATCATGAATAGTCTTGGATATATAGGAGATTCAGAAATATTAATAAAATATTTAAACTCATCATTTAATAGTAGTAAAGTAGAGTCATTGTTGCTGGAAAGACAATCTATTATTGCTCATATAAATAAAGCTTTAAATGAGAGTCAATTGTAAGATTTTTATGTTATAATTATAGACATGATTGAAGATAGTAAAAATAAAATTGAAGATATAAAAAGACACCTCTATGACCCCAACGACAAAACTACCGGCCGGCAGAGAGAGGGTATTTTACATCAGGTAAACCATAAATTTAATGAAGAGTGGCAAGATGAGGTTGCGAAACCAGTAGATAATAGAATTAAAACACCACCAGTGTCTATTTTTAAAAAATTTTTTATAATATCGATTATATTTTTTGTAGCAGCAATGGGTTTTGCTTTCTATAAATTTTTATATAATGACACCTCTGTGTCTAGTGAAAAAATAGATATAAATGTTATTGGCAATTCATTTACAAAAGGGGGAGATGAACTGTCTCTACAGATTGAAATTGTTAACAACAACAATGCAAATCTTGAGCTCGCAAATCTTATAATTGAATATCCTAAAGGAGCTGGAGATGACATTGCTGATGTGATCAGACTACCTAGAGACTCTATAGGTACAATTAAATCGAGAGAAAGTATTATTCGTAATATTAAAGTGAAATTGTATGGAGAAGAAAAGTCTATTCGTAATATTAAAATTAGTTTGGAATATCACCCAGAAGGATCCAATGCAATTTTTATTAAAGATAAATTTTATCCTGTTACAATTAGCTTAGCTCCATTGTCTTTGAATATAGACTCTCCTACAAGCACCACTTCTAACCAACCTATATCATTTAAAATTAAAGCCACATTAAATACTTCTTTACCAGACGAAAACCCTATTTTACAGGTAACATATCCAAACAACTTTGTATTTGATAGTGCAGTACCTTCTCCGTCTTTTGGTAATTCAACATGGAGTCTTTCTTCAATAACAACCACTAACCCAGTTGTTGTTGAAATAAGCGGGCGTTTGATTGGAGAAGATAAAGAAGAGCAAGTATTTCATGCTTATGCGGGTACTGCAAATGGAACAAACCAATCAATAGTAAATATTGTTTATAGTTCTATTTTACAAAAAATTTCAATAACAAAACCATTTCTTGAAGCTTCTATATTGGTTAACGGCCAAGATAAAACAGAATATTCTGTATCTGGTGGACAAAATGTAAGCGCTGAAATCGCATGGGCAAATAATTTAAACACTCGCATAACAGACGGACAAATAATAGTAAGTTTGTCTGGAAATGTTTTTGATAAAAATACAGTAAATCCGTTTAATGGTTTTTATGATTCTGCAAACAATCAAATAATTTGGGATAAAAATACAGTTTCTAATTTAGCAGAAATAAATCCAGGAGAAAAAGGAAATGTTTCATTTAGTTTTAAGCCAACGTCTTTGATTGGGGCAACTTCTATTAAAAACCCACAAGTTTCTATCAAGGTTAGTATTCGTGGAAGAGAACCAGTTCTCGGCTCTACTTATAATGATATAAATAATTTTTCTGAAAAAATAGTAAAAGTATTATCTGATTTTCAAATTGCATCATCTCCAATGTATTTAAGTGGAAGCATGCCACCAAAAGCAGAAACTGAAACAAAATACGTTGTGACTTGGACTCTTTCAAATTCTGCAAATTTAATGAATCAAGCTCAGGCGCACGCGTCTTTGCCAATTTATGTAAAATGGGCAGGAGCAACTACTGGTGAAAATGAAAATCTTATTTACAACGATGTAAGTCATGAGGTTACTTGGAACATTGGTTCTGTTAGTCCCAATACTGGTATAAATTCAAACAGAGAAGCTTCTTTTGTAATTTCATTGAGTCCTTCAATTTCTCAAGTAGGTAGTGTTCCTCAGCTTATGAAAGAAGTTTATCTTTCCGGAATGGATTCATTTTCAAATGTTTTGATAAAAAGCACTTTCGGTTCTATCTCAACTTCCTTAACAAACGACCCAAACTTTGTTTCCATTAATGGACGAGTAGTACGGTAATTATAAATGTAGCTGTCGGAAGACGGATTAATAAAATCAAAAATGAAAGAAAAAGATGAAAAATTAATGGAAAAAATAATATCACTTTGTAAAAGAAGAGGTTTTATTTATCCCGGGTCAGAAATTTATGGAGGGCTAGCAGGTACATATGACTTTGGTCCACTTGGGTCTTTATTAAAAAAGAATATAGAAGATTCATGGATAGAATATTTTATACGAAGCAGAGAAAATATTTACTTAGTAGATACTTCTATTTTGGCTCATCCAAGAGTTTGGGATGCTTCTGGTCATACTAGCGAATTTATAGACCCACTCGTTGATGATTTAAAAACAAATAAACGCTATAGAGCAGATCATTTACTCGAAGAAAACGGAGTGAACGCAGAAAAACTTACAATAGATGAGATGGATAAAAAAATAAAAGAACTTGGATTGAAAAGCCCAGACGGTAATCCTTTTTCTGATGTTCGCAGATTTAATCTTATGTTGGAGACGAAGATGGGAGCAGTAGAAGAAACAGCGGTAACTACATTTTTGAGACCAGAGGAGGCTCAGAGTATGTTTATTAATTATAAAAATGTTTTACAATCTCTTTCACCCAAAGTTCCTTTTGGAATAGCTCAAATAGGTAAGGCATTTCGTAATGAAATAACACCTCGCGATTATATTTATAGATTAAGAGAATTTGAGATAATGGAATTCGAGTATTTTATTCATCCTGAGTCTCCATGGGAAGCTTATTTTGATAATTTTCTTTTGGAGCAGAAAGATTGGTTATCAAAGATTGGAGTTGATACTTCAAAGCTTAGTGCTCTTGAACATCCAGAAACAGCTCGCGCTCACTATAGTAGAAAAACTGTTGATTTAGAATTTGAATATCCATTTGGAATAAAAGAGCTTACTGGGCTTGCTCACAGAGGAGATTTTGATTTAAAAAGACATCAAGAATTTTCAGGTGAATCAATGGAGATGCTTAACGATGCAACTGGAGAAAAATTTATTCCACACGTTATAGAACCTACAATAAGTGTAGAGAGAGCGATACTAGCACTTCTCTGTTCTTCTTATAGAGAAGAGGGAGAGGGAGATAATGTACGTGTGTATTTAAAATTTCCACCAGCTGTTGCTCCGTACAAAGTCTGCGTTTCTCCTTTACTTAAAAACAAACCAGAACTTGTTTCTTATGCAAGAGTTGTTTTTGGAGAATTAAAAAAAGAATTTGGATGGGTTGCTTGGGATGATAATGGAAATATAGGTAAACGCTACCGAAGACAAGATGAAATAGGTACACCTTGGTGTATAGTTGTGGATTTTGATACTCTTGTTGATGATTCTGTAACTATTCGTGACCGTGATACAGGTGAACAGGTGAGAATTAAAAAAGAGGATGTTGCAGCTTATATAAAAGAAAGAATGAATTAAAATACAAATAAAAAAGAGCCGTATACCTCACGTATGGTTCTTTTTTATTTGTATCAAATTATGCTAAAATAGCCCTATGCAAAAAGCACAAAAAAAAGCATATAAAAACGGTTTAAGAGTAGTAACTATTCCGATGAAGGAAAATCCAACAGTAACAGTCCTTGTCCTTGTGGGTACTGGTAGTAACTATGAGAAAAAAGAGATAAATGGAATATCACACTTTTTAGAGCACATGTGCTTTAAAGGTACAACAAAAAGACCTACTGCACAGTCTATATCGCACGAGCTTGATGGTCTTGGTTGTCAGTATAATGCTTTTACTAGTAATGAAATGACAGGATATTATGCTAAAGGAGATTCCAAAAATTTCAAACAGATTTTTGATGTTGTCTCAGACATATATCTTAATTCAACTTTTCCAGAACTAGAAATGGAAAAAGAAAAAGGAGTTATAGTGGAGGAAATAAATATGTATGAAGATATGCCAGCGAGCCATGTTCAAGATCTTTTCGATAGTGTTTTATACGGAGATCAGCCAGCAGGGTGGAGTGTCTTAGGTACAAAAGAAAATATTTATAAAATGGTTCGGGATAATTTTGTAAATTATAAAAATAGTCATTATGTGTCTTCTAATACTGTAATAATTGTTTCAGGTAATATTACAAATAAAGATGTACATACAGAAGTAAATAAATATTTTAAAGATATAAAATCTACTACAAAGGTTAAAAAAGTAAAAACTAAAGATACTCAAACTACACCAAATATTCTTATTAAATACAAAGAAACAGATCAAACACATTTTGTATTAGGAGTTAGGTCTTTTCCATTAGATGACAAAAGAAATATGATGTTATCTCTTTTATCTGGAGTTTTAGGCGCTGGTATGAGTTCAAGGCTTTTTCTTAAGCTCCGAGAAGAAATGGGGGTCGCTTATTATGTGAGGGCTCACAGTGGAGCCTCGCTTGACCACGGGTCTTTTCAAATATCTGCTGGGGTTAATAACACCAGAACAGAAGAAGTTATAAAAGAAATACTTAATGAATGCAATTCTTTAATCACTAAAAAGGTAAGCGAAGAAGAACTTAACAAGGTTAAATCATTTATAATAGGGAATATGAAGATGTCTTTAGAAGCTACAGATGATATCGCCAATTTCTATGGAGGCCAGGAGCTTATGAAAGGAGAGATAAAGACTTTGGAAGATAAAATAAAGGAAATAAAAAAAGTAACATCAAATGATATACAAAAAATGGCTAAAATTATTTTCAAAAACAAAAATTTAAACCTAGCTATTATTGGTCCTTTTAAGAATAAATCAAATTTTGAAAAAATCTTGAAATTCTAATCCACCTCAGAGTGTGTTATTATATAAGTGTATGGATCCCGTTAGAGATGTGTTTGTTATTTTTCTAACGCAAGATTTGATTTATACATAGGCCTATATTAATAATTTATATTTAATAAGAAACATCCCGTCTAAGGAGGGACTATCGCGAGCGAGATGGAAGATAAATTTAAAAATGTGCACATTAGTATTTCCACTAATACTCTAATAAAAATATTACTACTTGGTATTTTAGTATTTTCGATAATAAAATTATCCAATATAGTTCTTGTTATTCTTGTCGCTATCGTAGTAGCTTCTTTTGTGGAGTCAGCAGTAAAAAAATTCAAGCCCTATATAAAAAATAGATCAGTTTCAGTTTTTTTAATTTATATAATATCTATTAGTTCTGTAATTCTTCTGTCCTCAGTATTTATACCAGTTTTTATTGGAGAAATGTCAGCACTTGTATCTTCACTTAGTCAATATATTCCCAATAGCAGTATTTTAAACACTTTCCAACCAGATACTATTTCTGGAGCAAAAGATGTTGTTTCTTCTGTTTCTAATAATGCTTCATTGGGGGATATAATAAAAAATTCACAAGTTTTAGTCTCTAGTATGTCAGGTGGTTTTATGGATATATTTACGGGAGCTTTTGGTGGTATTTTTAATTTTTTCTTAATTATTATAATATCATTTTATTTTTCAGTTACAGAAAAGGGAATCGAAAATTTTTTACGCATTATTACTCCTATTGATAGTGAACAATATATTATCAGTTTATGGCAAAGAACAGAGCATAAAATTGGTCTATGGGTTCAAGGTCAGATGTTACTAGGTCTTATTATTGGAATACTTGCTTATCTAGGTCTTACTATTTTGGGAGTTAAATATTCTCTAATTTTAGCAATACTTACAGGCTTTTTTGAACTTATACCATTTGGAATATTTTTAGCAATAATACCTGTTACGCTATTTGGATTTTTGGACGGTGGTGTTACTTTAGCCCTTATGTCATTTGCTTTATATTTTATACTCCATCAGTTTGAAAATTATTTAATATATCCTTTAATTATTAAAAAAGTTATAGGAATATCTCCACTTGTTGTAATACTCGCTATTATTATTGGAGCTGAACTCGCTGGATTTTTAGGAGTTATTCTTGCCATTCCTTCCGCTGTTTTATTATTAGAATTTTTGGATGATTTAGAAAAGAAAAAAATTCTTACAAAAAATACATAATATGAAAAAACCATTTTTTAACAACAAGCGAGGAGCGAATGGCCAAGTAAACTCGGATATATCGTCCGAGTCGAAGTTGATACAAAAGGGTACTCTCTTTTATTTAACAACAACCCTACCATATGTTAATGCACCTCTTCACATGGGTCATGCTCTTGAGTTTGTTCGCGCAGACACTATTGCACGTTATAAAAAACTTTTGGGTTTTGATGTTTATTTTAATACTGGGACAGATGAGCATGGATTAAAGATATTTGAAAAAGCAAAGGAAAATAATTTGTCAGCTCAGGAATTTGTGGACATTGGCTTTGAAACATTCAAGGAACAATTAAAAATGTTTGGTGTAATAGATGATATACACTTTATTCGTACAACAGACAAAAACCACGAAAAAGCAGCTCAAGAATTTTGGGTGAGAGTTAAAGATAATGGTTATATTTATAAGAAAACCTACGAAGCAAAATATTGTGTCGGATGTGAGAGTGAGAAGACCGATTCAGAGCTTGTAGAAGATGAATGTCCACTTCACCTAGGTCTTGAATTAAAAATAATAAACGAAGAAAATTATTTTTTCAAATATTCAGAATTTAGAGATGAGCTCTTAAGTTTATATGAGAATAATAAAAATTTTATTATTCCAGAATTTAGATTTAATGAAATTAAAAAATTTGTTGAAGGAGGATTACAAGATTTTTCTATTTCTAGATTAAAAGAAAAAATGCCATGGGGGATAGCGGTTCCAGGAGATGACTCCCAGGTTATGTATGTATGGTTTGATGCTCTTGTAAATTATGTATCTACTTTGGGCTGGCCCACTAGAATGGAAAATTTTGATAAGTATTGGGTTAATGGTAATCCTACGCAATATTGCGGTAAAGATAATACTCGTTTTCAGGGTGCTATGTGGCAAGCTATGCTTATGGCAGCGGAGTTGCCTAATTCACACCAGATTGTAGTAAATGGTTTTATTACTGGTGACGGGGGAATACGTATGTCTAAAACTCTCGGTAATGTTATTGACCCAAGAGACATAGTAAAAGAATATGGGACAGATGCTTTAAGGTATTTTTTACTTCGTGAAGTTTCGTCTTTTGAAGATAGTCCATTTACAATAGAAAGATTTAAAGATGCCTACAATTCTGGACTTGCAAACGGACTGGGGAATTTATCCTCACGAATTTTAACTTTATCTGAAAAGTATCTGCCAGCCGGCAATGCAGAATTAGGTGAAAGTATCTCAGTTTATGATGAATCAATCTCAAAAGAATTTCTAGGTTATTTAGAAGAATTTGATATAAAAAAAGCTATTGATTTTGTGTGGGATAAAATTCAAGACTTAGATAAGACAATTGCGGAAACATCACCCTTTAAAGTTGTTAAAATTGATGAACAAAAAGGTAAAGAAATGATTGCAGATTTAGTTTTGAATTTAAATAAAATAACCCAAATGCTGATTCCCTTATTGCCAGAAACAGCTCAAAAAATATCCGAATTAATTAAAGAAAATAAAAAACCAGAAAATCCATTATTTTTAAGAAAAGAATAATGCCAAAGTATATAGATATACATTCACATATAAATTTTAAAGCATTTGATGAAGATCGTGATGCTGTAATTCGCCGTGCTTTAGATAACAATACTTGGGTTATAAATGTAGGTACCCAATATGACACTTCTAAAAAGGCTGTAGAAATGACAAATGATTTTGAAGAAGGAGTTTATGCAATTATTGGTCTTCATCCTATTCATACTGGAGCTTCTTATCATGATGAAGATGAACTTGGTAGTGAAGGACAAGAGTTTACATCTCGAGGAGAAATTTTTGATAAAGAAAAATATAGAGAGCTCGCAAGCCTTGGAAAAGTTGTAGGAATAGGGGAATGCGGACTCGATTATTATCGGTGCACTTTAGAATCAATAGAGAAACAAAAAACTGCTTTTATAGCACAAATAGAACTTGCCAACGAACTAGGTGTTCCACTTATGCTTCATATTAGAAATAATGATGAAGATAAAAGTCGCAATGCATATGCTGACTCACTCGAACTGTTAAAAAAATATTCAAAAGTTTACCCCGACAATGGCGGGGTGAAGGGTGATGTCCACTTTTTTGCTGGTAGTTTAGAAGATGCTATCGCGTTTACAGATTTCGGATTTACTCTGTCATTTACAGGAGTTATAACATATACACCAAGAAAAGATGGAAAAGGTTGTAATTACGAAGAGATAATTAAAAATATTCCACTTGATATGATAATGACAGATACAGATAGCCCTTATGTGGCTCCAGTACCTTATAGAGGCAAGAGAAATGAGCCTGTGTATGTGAATGAAATTGTTAAAAAAATTGCTGAAATAAAGGGTTTGGATGAGGAAGAGGTTGCTATTCAAATTGTTAAAAATATTAGAAAAATGTTTAATATTTAATTCAAATAACAAATAATCTCCACTAGGTTTTACCTAGCGGAGATTATTTGTTTTATAAATTTATTTGGTACAAACTCTGCAGGTGCAGAGTTTGTACCACTAGGTATTTGAAAATATTAAAAGAGAATATAATTTATAAATTATATTCTTGCGGGGGAGGGTAACATACTGATATAATAAAAATATGAAGAATTCACTTTTGATATTTTCCTTTATGAGTTATAATAAAAAAATGAACAAATCTCAAAAAGATTCCCGTTTTATTAAGATGTATTCATCTTGTTTAAAACGCAATCCCGAGTATTCGAGGGCTTCACCCTTATCGAGCTCCTCGTCGTTATTGGAATCATCGGTATTCTCTCTACTATCGTCCTCGCCTCACTAAACGCCGCTCGTACTAAAGGACAAATAGCAGCAACCAAATCAAACCTTAAAAATATAATACCTCAAGCAGAACTCACCTATGATGTTCCTGGCAATTACTCTACTGTATGTGCAGATACAAAGGTAGTTAGTATGCTAGCTGCTATTACTGGAAGTAGTACCTCATGTTATTCAAATAATAACGCAGGTTACTCTGATGTAAATCTAAGATGGGGAGCAAGTGCAATAATGGGCACATCCACTCCTATCCAAGCATCTTCTGCAAGTCAAAATGGTGTTGGCACTTGGGATGTTCAAGGCGTAAATTCTGCAGGTGCTTTTGTAGGCACTGACGTAACTATGAACTGGGATACTGCCAACACTGCTTGTTCAACTTCCGGAGGTAGATTACCAACAATAGAAGAAATTAAAACTCTTTCAGATGCTACATTTACCGCATCTGGAAGTACCACTTATATGCCTCCTAGTTTCGTCCCCTACTACTATTGGTCTAGTACTACTGTTCCGTCTAATCCGGCCAATGCTTACATCGTCAACGTGGCTACCGGTGGCCTCGGCGTCCACAATAAGACTGTCAACGACGACGTGCGGTGTGTTCGGTAATATTTTTTATAAGTGGCTCTTTGACATATAAGCATATATTTGTTAATATATGCTTTATCTCGTTTGTCCCGACCCTGAAGTCGGTACACAATTGGTCCATAGCGAGATAGCCGTAGGCGTTGAGCCGAAGGTCCTGAGCCAGTAGGCGAAGGGTATTAATATTAAAAATAATTAACACATTTAGTGTCTCGTTTTAATGTTGTATCCAAATATAAAGATACAATTTGTCTCTAAAAATGATTTTTTGAATCATATTATAGTTTTAATGACGCTACCTAAATTTGTAAAAACAAATGGCAAAAAAGAATGAAGAAGAAGTTGTAGGAGAAGAAAAAGAAGCTCGTCTTGGAGTTTATGAAGTAGGTTATATAATGTTGCCTACAATAGCAGAAGAAAATTTGGGCGAAGAAGTAACTTTATTTAAAGATATGTTTATAGAGCAAGGTGCTACTTTCATATCTGATGAATATCCAAAATTAATAGAACTAGCATATGAAATGACTCGTTCAATCGCCAACAAGAAACAAAAGTTTTCTTATGGTTATTTTGGTTGGGTTAAGTTTGAATGTAATACAAACCAAGCAAGTTTAATAAAGGACATTCTAAGCAAGAATGAAAAACTTGTTCGTTTCCTTATGATAAAAACAGTTCGTGAAAATACAATGTCAGTTAAGCGTGCTTATGGTAAACAAGAGGGTGGAAAACGTCGCCCAGCACAAAAACACGAAGAAGCTACTCCAATTGACGAAGAAGTAATAGATAAAGAAATTGAAGCACTAGTGGTATAATCGGATTAGGTTCTAGTACTTAGTTTCTAGGTTCTAGAAAAATCATTATTACAAAAACAATAATTTAGTAGTAAGTAGTAGGTAGTAGGGATTATATAAAATTATTTTCTTACTAAATTCTACATTCTACATATTCACTTATGTATCCCGTTAGAAGCCGCGGTCGCAGTAACTAACGGAATAAATGGCCTTTAAAACATTATCAAGTCGAAACAATAATAATTAAGCAGGATAGAATTACGACCGCGACCTGCTTCTAACGGGATGTATTTAAACAAAGTATTTATAATAGGAAATCTTACTCGTGACCCAGAAATAAAAGCTATCCCTTCAGGCATGAAAGTATGCAGCTTCTCAGTTGCAACAAACCGTGTGTGGAAAGACAAAAATGGAGCTAAGCAAGAAGCCGCAGATTATCACAATATCGTTGTCTTTGGTCGCCAAGCAGAAACAGTTGCCCAATATATGAAAAAGGGTAGCCAGGTTATGATAGAGGGCCGTATGCAGACAAGATCTTGGGATGACCAAGCAACAAATACAAAAAAATACCGTACTGAAGTTATTGCCGACAGAGTTCAATTTGGTTCTAGCGGTGGTGCTAAAAGTGGAGGAAGTTTTGAACAATCTTCTACGCCAAAAGCTTCTCCTACACAAGCAGAAGATGATGGAGGATTAGACACTATAGATTATCCAGAAGAACAAATAAACGCAGAAGACATTCCGTTCTAGAGAATTAAGAATTAACAATTAAGAATTAAGAATTACAAATTATGAAACAAGATTATTTTTCATCAAACAATATAAAACATATTGACTACAAAGATGTAGATGTCCTAAAAAGATTTCTAACTCCAAGTGCTCGTATGCTTGCTCGTCGTCGTACAGATGTAACAGCAAAGAACCAAAGAAAGCTTGCTGAAGCAATCAAGCGCGCACGCTTTATGGGATTACTTCCCTATATTGCCAAATAGGCAATCGGGCGATCAAATTTTTGATTTAGCCATACATAGCAAAATAAAACAATTAAAAAACCCATAAACATATGTTGATGGGTTTTTTAATTTTCTAATAACTTACTGAAATAGATTGCGGGGGGGGGGTGGTAAAGGGTATAATATGGCTATATTAATTAATAATAATTTTCTAAACGAATATGAAAAAAATATTGTTAGGTTTGTTTGTTTTTGGATTTCTTATTGTCGGATTGAAATTTTCAACTGCTGAAGCTATGGATTCACAGATAACATTAACACTAGGGAATGCTGAATCTGTATTTTTTAATGGACAAAATTTAGAGTTAAAATTACAAACTCTGGATGATTCGACAGGGATTTATGGTCTTACAGTTAATGGTGTTTTGAAATCTACTCCCTCTTTTGGGTTAGAACTTCCAATAACAGATAGTGTCTCTTTAAAAGGTATTTCTTATTCAACTATTTATTCAGGAGCTCAATCAGTTACTTTACAATTAATAGAAAAAATAAATCCGTATCTTACTGTTACTTCTCCCAATAATGGAGGTGAGTCAGTGGAAGCTGGTGGAAAAATAGAAATTCGTTGGGTATATCCAAATGTAAGCACTTCGATCGAAATTTATATTTCTGATGGTATTCATAAAGGCCACACTGCGATTGTAAGGATGGAAAATGGAGTAGGAGGTGTAATTTATACATTAGACAGTAATTTAATTCCTGGATCGAATTATAAAGCATATGTTTCTACTGTTTATGGAAGTGCTGTCTCCGATTCAGATTCTTCAGACTATCCTTTTACAATTAAATCATCAGTTGATTTAGGTTGTAATGGTACTACATATAGTTCAACTACAGGACAAGCATGTCCTGAGGGAACGGTAACTCCTTCAATCACTGTTCTTTCTCCCAAAGGTGGAGAGACTTATATCGCAGGGCAGCAAATTACAGTTAAATGGGAGAGTAAAAATGTAGTAGCTAGTATTGTTGGAATTATGCTCGTAGATTCTAATAATTTAACTACAGCAACAACAATTGTTTATCCTACGTTAAACGATGGAATTGAAACTATTACATTACCAGAAGTTTCAGGTCAAAATTTTAAAATTTTTATAACTAATGATCAAACAGGTGGTGCATATTCTAATACATTTAAAATTGTTAAATTAGATATAACACCTGTTGAAACTGAAACTCCCTCAGTCACAGTTCTTTCACCAAATGGAGGTGAGATATATAAACAAGGAGCACCAATTGCGATTTCTTTATCTGGTGGTTTATATTTGACTCGAGTTGGGTTGGTTTATCCTGATTTTGATCCAAATAAGCCAATAAGTGATGGTAATAGTGTATATTGGTTGCATGCAGCAACTGATGCCGGTAAAAGTTATGTATGGGATGGCTTATCTTATGAAGACCAAAGTGGATGGAGAGCTGGAACAGGTAATTATAAAATTTTAGCCATAAGAGGAGATTACGGTATTAAGTGCGATCCAATAAGTAATTGTGCCTACGATATTTCTGATAATTACTTTACAATCAAGTCGTCAGTTGATTTAGGTTGTAATGGCACTACATATAGTTCTACTACAGGACAAGCATGTCCCTCTGAAACAATTAATCCAAAAATTACAGTTCTTTCACCAAATGGAGGGGAGAATATAAAAATGGGTGATAAATATAATATTACTTGGGAATCTCGCGGACCTCTCAGTGGTAATAATGTGTCGTTATCATTAAAAAAAGAAGGAGTAAGTTGCAGTCCTACTCTTATTGGTTGTCAATCAGAATTTAGTATTGCAAATAATATTGTAAACCAAGGTAGTTATGTTTGGGACACAAATTTGAAAATGTCTGGATCAAGTACAGGACCTAATTCTATTTCTGTTACACCTGGTGCTCAGTATAGAATTGGAGTTTGTGGTTTAACTATAGGAGCTTGTGATTATAGTGATGCTGTCTTTACTATTAAACCAGCAGTTGATACTACAGTAGACCACGGTTGTTCAGCTGGACAAAACTATAGTTCTACTACAGGTAAGCCTTGTTCCACAGTTGTAATCAAGGATGATAGTTGTATGCACGGATATAATTTTAGTCCTGCTACAGGTAAAGCATGTAGTGGGTATACAACAGTAAATACATATCAACCAGCATCAAGTATTAATGCAGCTACTCCAATTCAAAGAACTTTAAGAATTGGAATAAGAGGAGATGATGTAAAAAGACTTCAAGAATTTCTTAATTTATTAGCAGATGGTTCATTTGGTCCTAAAACTGCAGCCAAGGTTAAGGAATGGCAGGCGGCAAACGGACTTACTTCAGATGGATTGTTCGGAAGACAAAGTCTTATAAAAGCAGGACTAACTGATTAATAAAGAAACAATTAAAAATCCTCTCAAGTGATTGAGAGGGTTTTTTGATTTTGATTTAAATTAGATTTAATGAAGTTAAGAATGTTTCTAACTCTTTGCCTTTTATTTCTCTAAATCCACCTAAGGGTATTTTGTCGAGTTCGATGTTCATAACGCGTATACGTTTTAGATTGATTACATTGTGGTGTAAGGCCTCACACATACGTCTTATTTGGCGTTTTTTACCCTCTGTAAGGACTATATGGAAGATATCTTTGGATTTACCCATTCTCCATATTTTACACTTTTTACTGACAAATTTATCAAAACGAACACCATTACCCATCATTGTAAGAAAAGTATCAGAAAATGGTTTTTCTACTTTAACAGTGTATTCTTTTTCGTGAACATATTTTGGTGACAAAAGACGGTCTGTTACACGGCCATCATTTGTTACTATAATGAGACCATGTGAATCTTTGTCTAATCTGCCAACAGGGAATACTTTCACAGGGAAGCGAGTGACTTGTAAAATATCTTTACTTGCAGGGTCTGGATTTGTAGATACATTTACGTCTTTATTGTAGGCATAATAAACATATTCTTTTTTTGAACCTTTCGTTTTTACTACAACTTCATCTCCCTCATTAACCTTATCGCCCAAAACAGCAAGCTTGCCATTTATAGTAACAAGACCTTTTTTTATAAGTTCATCTCCTCCTACACGAGTTGAGAAGTTATTGAGTGCTAAATATTTATTTATTCTGATTGGGTATTCCATATTCATCCCGTTAGAGATAGAAAGTCTTTAGACTTTCGTGGCTGATTAATTATTATTAATAATATCTACTTTATTAAAATTTTAAACTCCTGTTAGAAGTATAACATACACATCTCTAACGGGATTCATGATTATGCATTAATTTGGGAATATAATAAAGACCCGCTAATAAAAGTATACTTAAAACGACAAACATTGATTTGAAAGGTAGATATAATAATACTGCAGTACCTAAAAGTGGGGCGATAATATAAGCAACAGGAACCATATCTCTAAACACACTAAGCAGATATGCTTCTTCTTCTCTTACGTGAGTAAAAAAATAAATTTCTGAAGTTGTTTCTATTATTGCTGCCCCGGTTCTTGTCATAAATAATACTATGCTCCATAGTATTATACTTTCTGTTGTTATTTTAGATATTAAAAATGTTGAAACACTCATAATAATAAATCCAACATATAATAGAGTTCTTTTCTTTACATGATATTTATCAATAAGTATTCCTATTGGTATTCCAAAAATAACAAAAGGAACAAGCATTATTGTAAATATAATTCCAATTTCTCCCCAGCCTAGTCCTATGTGTTTAAATAAATATATAGGTGTATAGACTACCATCCAAGCATAAAAGAATTGTAAAATAAAATTAATTATTGTGATAGAAAGCATGTGAGTATTTGTTTTAAGATACCTATATGTTTCTAAAAATGGAGTTTTTTTATAAGTTCTATCTTTAAAAGATTTAACTGAAAATAATAGTCCCAAAGTCATTATAATAGTAGCAATGAAAGCTACTATATATATTGTTTTGTATCCTCCTCCGCTTGTAATAAGAAACGAAGTTAAAAGGGGAGATATCATCCAAGATAAATTTATTACAGTTAGATAAATACCCCTAGTTTTTCCAATTGTTTTTTTACTTCCAAAATGTTCTATAAAAATATCAATACAAAAAAGTATTTGAGTATTTGTAGAAATAAAAACAACAAAAGAAGTAGCAACAATGTATGGATTTCTGGAAGTAATCATGCCAAATAGCGATAGCATGTTTGCTAGTAGTAACCATAGTGTTAGTCTTTTATTACCAAAGTATTTTAGAATATTAGAGCTTTTTGAAAGCAATAATAAAGTAGTCAACGAGGCGAGTGTATATAGGATTCCAACATATTTTTCTGAAACTATATCAGATAAAAAAGTTGAGTTTACATATGCAGATAATGCTATATGCAACATAAAAAGAAATGATAATACATACATTCTGTTTATTTTGTTCAGTTTCATTTTTTGTTACATTACCTTATTAAATATAAAATTTTTGAGTGGTCTGGCTCCTCGTCCTCCCTCATCCACAGGAGCCTTGCAAAAATTTTGATATTTAATAAAGTACCTAATTAATGTTTTAAATACTTAATAATACTGGTATAACTATAGGTCTTTTTGCGGTTTTTTGAAATAGGAATTTTGAGACATTGTCACCGAGAGATGTTTTAATAATATCGAAGTTGAAAGGTTTGATACCATTAGTTTCATCTTCAACTGTTTTCTTTATTATTAAACGAACTTGATGCAGTAGCTCTTGGTTTTCTTTAAGGTAAATAAATCCTCTTGATATTATATCAGGTGATTTTCTAAGTTTTCCTGTTTCAGAATCAATCGTAGCTATCAAAACAAACATTCCATCTTGCGCCAACATAACACGGTCACGGATAACAACTTCTTGCTCATCTCCGACAGAAAAACCATCTACCATCATAGGGGCAGAAGGAGCCTTTTCTTTTCTTAATCCGATTTTTGTTCCATTGTCTGTTATTTCAATTATTGATCCATTGTCAGGTACCACTATATTTTCTTCTGACATTCCCAACTCCATTGCAAGTTCTTTATGACGAACAAGCATTGAATGGTGTCCATGAATTGGTATAAAGAATTTTGGATGAGTTTTTCGGTGAAGCCACTTTATATCTTCTTGGTTTCCGTGTCCTGTGGCATGAATAAATTCTTCAGAAGTTCTGTAACTAATAATCTTTACTCCTTGTCGAGTTAGATTGTCCTTAAGTCTTTGAACAGCTATTTCATTCCCTGGAACAATAGATGATGACAAAATAATTGTATCACCCGGCTTTATGCTAAATTTTTTGTGAGTCTTACTAGCAATACGTCCAAGAGAAGCAAATTCTTCACCTTGAGCTCCAGTCATCATAACAATAATTTTATTTGGAGGGTAACTGTTTACATCTTCTATAGGGATAATTGTTCCTTTCTTGGGTTTAAATATGCCCGCCTGTTCACATATTTCTATGTTTGTCTTCATTGAACGTCCATCAAAAATAACTTTTTTACCTAGGGCTTCTGCAATCTCAACTACTTTCATGAGACGAGTGAGGTGAGATGAAAAAGCAGCTATTATAATACGGCCCGTTCCTTTTTTTATAAGTTTTTCTAATCCTTCATGAACGCGAGATTCAGGAAGAGAGAATCCTTCATTTTCAATATTTGTAGAGTCAGTCAAAAGAAGTAGAACTTTTTCTTTATCAAAAAATGCATACTCTTTTTCTTCTTCGTCAGAAACAACACCGTCAATCTGGTCAAGCTTGTAGTCTCCTGGAGTTATTATTGAACCATAAGGAGTTTCAATAACTACGCCCATAGAATCTGGAACAGTGTGAGTTACTCCAAAGAATCTTATACGCATTTCACCTGCGTATATTACAGAATCTTTTTCTACTATTTCTGTTTTAAGAGCAGGTAAATGAGGAAATTCTTCTTGACGCTTTCTCATCATTAAGATGGAAAGATTTCTAGAATAAAGTGGGGGGTTACCAATACGACTCATAACAAGAGGAATACCTCCAATATGGTCCAAGTGTCCATGGGTAACAATCATGGCTCTTATTTTATCTTTTCTTTCCTCTAAGTATGTTGTATTTGGAATAATATAATCAATACCTGGGGTGTCTTCTGTTTTGAATTGCATTCCAGCATCAACAACAATAATATCATCGCCGATTTCTATGGCAGTCATATTTTTTCCAATCTCTTCTACTCCACCAAGAGGGATTATTCGGATAACTCCTTTTTCTGGGGAGGGGATAGATGTTGTTTTGTTCTTTGAAAATAATGGTTTACTATGACCTTGTGGTGCTTCTGCTTTAGGACGACGGTTGCTTTTCATATTACTATATTGATAACTTCCACGAATTATTTTTTTATTTGCTCCGTGTGTTTTGTCACTAGAATAAGCAGGACTCTTTATTGGACTTAATGATTTATTAGTAGTGGTAGGTTGTTGTGTTTTGTGTAAAACACGGATATTGCCTTGTTTATGATAACTAAAACCTGGGCCACTTTTTGGCTTAGGATTTTGTATTTTCTTTGGTACTTCGTTCATTGCTTTTTAAAATGGTATTATTTGTTGTCCATTTTATTTTAATTTTTAATGTTTTATAAATAAATTATAATTAATGATTAATTATTTAGTTTTTTAAACTATTCTGTTTTGTATTGTGCTATTTTTATTTAGCAAAGATTTTCCACACCTGATCTGTATCTACAGACCACATATAAATTGAAGCAAAACGATCTGAGGGAATAGTTATATTCTCAAAAGAAACGTTATTAAGCTTAGGTGATGTTACATATAAATATTTTGGTGAATATATTAATACAGCAGGAATATCTAGCTCGAACTCTTTGATGAGTTGATTGTATTTAATAATACGGTCTTCAGCTTTAAATATATTTTGGACAGATTCAAGAATGGTATCTACTTTTTTATTATTATACATAGCTATATTTAGTCCTGGGTCTACTCTCTGTGAAGAGTGCCAATATAAATACAAATCAGATTCACGATTAATAAATTGTCCAAAAAATAATGCCTCATATTCTCGTGCTCTAATTATTTGGTTTAACTGGCCAGATTCATATATCTTTTTAATATCCACTTCAGCTCCTATTTTTATTAACTGGTCTTTTATAGATATGGCTGCTTGTTTAAGCTCCTGAGAGTCTCCAGTGGTTAAAGAAAAAGAAAGTCTAGTAGCAGGAGAGTTGCTTTTGACTGTTTCTGTAACAGTTTTATTGCCCACTTTTTTTGTTATTGTTCTAGTGCTTCCTTTTGAGCGAATACCATCTTCTCCTTTTACCCAGCCTGCTTTGTCCAGCATAATGTTTGCTTCTTCTATTGTTGCGTTGTTGTAATTTATATTATAATCAGTTTTAATAATTTTTTCAGGGATAGGATTATTTGAAATAGAACCAAATCCTCCTAAAACGTCATCAACTATTTCTTGTTTATTTAATGCTTTATCAAAAGCGTTTAGAATAGTTTGGTCTGCAAAAATTTTATTTTTAGAACTATTAAAAAATATTCCGAAAATTCTAGGTAGTGTCACTTCGTTTATTTTATAGTTACCACTTTTTATATCTTCTGTGTTTTCAGGGCTTATTTCACCTGCTTGGTCAATAGAATTATTAAGCAATGCTTTTAATAAACTTTTTTCATTCGCGTAGGAAATAATATTTAAATATTTTATGAGTGGTTTTCCTAAAATAAAATCATTAAATCTTTTAAGTTTATATTCTTCTATTGTTCCATCACTATTTTTTACAACAGATTTATATTTAAAAGGTCCTGATCCTATTGCTTTAATATTAAGAGGGGATAAATTAAATTCATTTGTATTCACACTTTTCCACAACCCAGATGGTAATATACCCATAGTTGTATTGTCTATAAAAGATATTGATGGTTGAGCCAGTGTAAACACCACGGTGTAATCATCTATTTTACTAACAGTAACTCCATCCCAGCCCATTTTTCTAGGACTTTTGATAGTTGGGTCTTTTATTTTTTCAATTGTAAAAATAACATCATCAGCAGTTAGTTTTGTACCATCGTGAAATTTAGCATTATTGTTAATTACAAAAGTATAATTTAATCCATTAGGAGAAACTGTATATGATTCTGCTAAATCAGTTATAAAATTACCATCTTGTGTTTTTCTCATTAGTCCAGAATAAACAAGTGATGTTAAATCTTTGTCCGCGTCAGAAAGAGCTATTACTGGATTTATTAATGTCGGCACTCCCACTATACCTTCTGTAACGGTACCACCACTAACAGGAACATCAACAAGAAAAATTGAATTAATTTTGAACAATAATGTAATTACAGAAATTATTACAATAAAAAAGAGACCTATAAAAATAAGGAATTGTTTATTAGAAAAAGATGCAACGGCATCTAAAAGTTCTTTTTTCTTGTAAATATGAAATTCTTTAATAAATAGAATAAATTTATGCATAAAAGCACTCAAAAAATAGTTTAATTAAAGGTAAAAATCTTTAATTAATTGATGAATATAGCTGCAAATGATGATGCGACGAAGATAATACTAACAACTATTGTTAAGATAAAGAGAAATTTTTCAAAACCACGACGTGTACTATAAAGTCCACCCCCGTCTCCTCCTCCTAAAGCTCCTCCAACTCCTGAGCTAGATTGTTGAAGCAAAATTGCTGCAACCAAAACAATTGATAGTATAATTTGTATATAAGGCAATGTATTAGCGATAAATGTCATGTGTTATATATTACTATAATTAGGCAAATATTGCAAGAATTCTCCTGGAAACAAAGGAGAGGAATCTTGGGTTACAGGTAAAAATCAGGAGAGGACCGCGAGTACGCTTCTTGGTCACAAGTATTTTTCTTCTGAAAAATCTCGCGACCCTCATTCAGTAGAATGACTTACGTGCGACTCGGCTCGTCAGCCTCCGTCTTTCAAGTCCTCTCCTGGAAACAAAAGAGAGGAATCTTGGTCAAAA
The DNA here is from genome assembly GCA_016649835.1 of Minisyncoccota bacterium. GTDB lineage: Bacteria > Patescibacteriota > Minisyncoccia > Phycocordibacterales > UBA9973 > UBA8515. Next base: position 30,260 of record JAENWX010000006.1, read on the forward strand.
CCCAGTAGGCGATTGTACTCAATCGCATGACCGGTACACCTTTCGTATTTTCTGAGATTATTAAATCTCAGAAAATATACTCAAGTTTTTCAAGTCCTCTCTCGCAAAGTGCACCAGCACTTTGCTCTGGGCACCATAATAAAAAAATCCCAAAGCTCTCGCTTGGGATTTTTTTATTATGGTGCCCAGGAGAGGACTTGAACCTCCAAGGATTGCTCCACTAGTTCCTAAGACTAGCGCGTATACCAATTCCGCCACCTGGGCATAAACCCTATACTAGCAAAAAATTATATAAATTACTACTTTTTTGAGGCCTGGGGCGGAATTGAACCGCCGCATAGAGATTTTGCAGATCTCTGCCTTACCACTTGGCTACCAGGCCGATGTTTTATCCTAACCTTGAATCAATAATTCGTCAATTCTCTGTCTATTCTTTTCCCCTTCATCTATTTCAACCTCAAGAAAAGGAATAGGATTTATTTTCAATCCTTTTTTGACA
>JAENWX010000016.1 GCA_016649835.1 Minisyncoccota bacterium
GTTGCGGGAGGTCGAATCGAACGACCGTCTTAAGGTTATGAGCCTTACGAGATACCATTTCTCTATCCCGCGATATTACGTTACTTCAAACTTACTTAACTTTATACTCCTAAACCTTAAGGTTATGAGAGCTAATATTTCCTTGCGAGATACCATTTCTCTATCCCGCGATATATTATTACTTCAAACTTACTTAACTTTATACTCCTAAACCTTAAGGTTATGAGAGCTAATATTTCCTTGCGAGATACCATTTCTCTATCCCGCGATATATTATTACTTCAAACTTACTTATTTACCACATAAATGCTAAAACACAATAAAATGAACCTTTTTAAAGGCCATATATATTAAATTTATACAGTTGGCTCATTATAACAAAAATTACAAATTTTGCAATGATTGAAAATAGGCTTAATATATAGTAACCTTAAATAGATTAATTTAGCCGTCGTAGCTTAGTGGTAAAGCACTGTCTTGGTAAGACAGAGACCGTGAGTCCGATTCTCACCGACGGCTCCCGTTTTTTTAGACCGTAAACGGTCTGTTTAAAACGCAGTACTTTAGTGCTCTTGTAGATTATGCCAAAGTAGCTCAGTTGGTAGAGCAGTGGTATCGTAAACCGCAGGTCGTGAGTCCGATCCTCACCTTTGGCTCCATTTATCAAAAAAGTCACCATTAACCACATGGTGACTTTTTTGATATAATGAATTACATATATGGAAAAAATAAATAAATCAGATAAAAAGGTTTTTGAAGGAAATTTTGCGATAAAAGATTTTCTTACTCCAGGCTCACTAGGAATGACTCCAGTTGTAGAGCTTCCTCCTTCTTTAAATAAATTTTCCAAAGACGGAGTTAGAATTTTTGTAAAACTCATGCAGTCTGTTCCTTTAGGAAACATAAAATCATTACCTTCATGGGAAATGCTTTCGGGAATAGATACAAAAACACTAAAAGAAATAAAAAACTTGGTGGAATATTCATCAGGGAATACAGTTTTATCTCTTGCTATTTTGTCTCGTCATTTTGGTATTCCAAATTTGCACGCTATTATTACTCCAGATGTTCCTGAGCATAAAAAAAGACTTTTAAAATTAGTTGGAGCTGATTTATTAATTTCCCATGGCCCAAAAAGTCCAGATGTTCACAGTAATAAAGGTGGAGTTTATGAAGCAAAACAACTAGGTCTTAAGAAAGGATGGTACAACCTAAATCAATATATAAATCCAGGCAATGCCAGCGCCTCAGAAAAATATGTTGCCAAAGAGCTCTGGTCTCAGCTCGGTGATAAGCTTACAATTTTTGCTTCAACAATAGGTACCGCAGGCACAATATATGGAGCCGGCACTTATTTAAAATCTAAAAATAAAAACATATATATAGCAGGCGCTTCTATTGAAAAAGGTTCATCTATACCGGGACCTCGAGTAGACGAAGCCATTCTTAAGCTTGGTATTCCTTGGTATGACGTAGTAGACAAGGTTATTCCTATAGACACTGTTTCTGCTTATGAGAAAAGTTTGGATATGATAAGACTAGGACTTTTTGTAGGTCCTTCAACAGGAATGCAACTAGCTATGGTGGAAAAAATGATTCAAGAAATGAAAAAAAATAAAACTCTTTCTAAATATAGAAATAAAAATAAGGAAGTAGTTATTGCATTTGTGGCTTGTGATATGATGCATCCATACATAGATGATTATTTTAAAGTTTTACCTAAAAAATATTTTAAACCCGAACATAGTTTGTAAAAGTAATTAAAATAATAAAAAAAGGGTAACCATACAAAATAATAAACAAAAAGGCAACAAACTCTGCACCTGCAGAGTTTGTTGCCTTTTTGTTTTAAGTATATAATATTAGTATGTCTATGGTTGGTGAAATATTAGAAGAACTTTGGAACTTAGAACTTAACTACAGAGGAGTTAAGGTTAATATTTTTGGTATTCCAAAATTTAAAAAATATCCCAAAAAGAGCGTTCAGATTACAATTGCTCGTCTTAGTAAAAAAGGTTTAATTGAAAAAGAAATTTCTGGGATAATGCTGTCAAAAGAAGGTAAAGATTATGTAAAAAGAAAATTTGATTCATTGAAGCAATTTGATAAACCAACAAACTTATCTAAAGATAAAAAATTACTTGTTATGTTTGATGTTCCTACTGAAAAGAAAGGGGAGCGAGAATGGCTGAGATGGCATCTAAAGAAATTTGAATATATTATGATTCAGCAAAGTGTCTGGGTTGGACCATCTCCACTCCCTAAAGAATTTAGTGACTATCTTAAGAGTATAAAATTAGATAAATGTATTAAAACATTTAAACTCGAAAAAGCATATTTATAAAATAAAGATTTTTTGTATTTCTACGGCAACAAACTCTGCAGGTGCAGAGTTTGTTGCCGTAGGGGATGGTGGATTTAAATAATTTTTTATATTTTGGTATGATGTAAAAATGGTGCAAGATATTGAAGAATTAAAAACAGAAATAAAAAACCTTGAAGAGCAAATGACTCAAGGTAATTTTTGGGAAGATAAAGTCACGGCTCAAGCTATTATAAAACGGATAGCATTTTTAAAAGATGAAATTTTAGGAAATCAAAAATATGATAAAGGTAATTGTATTTTATCTATCCTATCAGGAGCAGGAGGAGACGACGCTGAAGACTTCTCTGCTATGCTTGTCCATATGTATACAAAATATTTTGAAAATAATGGATGGTATTGGAGTGTGATTCATGAAAATAAAAATGATTTAGGTGGATATCGAAATATTTCAATTGAAGTTATAGGTAAGGGAGCATATGGAACACTCAAAAACGAATCAGGCGTTCATAGACTAGTCCGAAAGTCTCCATTTAATGCGAAGGGTCTCAGGCATACATCGTTTTCTTTAGTGGAAGTAATACCTGAACTTGAAAAAAATAGTAGAGTGGTAGAAATTAGACCAGAAGAATTACGGATTGAATTTTCTAAATCAGGCGGACCAGGTGGACAAAATGTAAACAAAAGAGAAACTGCAGTTCGAGTTGTTCATTTGCCAACAAACTTATCTGTGCATGTTACCTCCGAACGTTCGCAAGAACAAAACAAAGAAAAAGCGCTAGAAATGCTCAAAGGTAAATTATTTAGAAAAATGGAAGAAGATAAGGCTCGAGAAAAAGATGGTTTATCTATTTCTAAAACTACAGAGATAGAATGGGGGAGCCAAATCCGCTCATATGTGCTTCATCCTTATAAGATGATAAAGGACCATCGTACAGGAGTGGAGATAAATAATGTTGACGCAGTGCTTTTAGATGGTGAGATTGATAAATTAATTGAAGCGGAAGCAAATTTGTGATATTCTTAATAAGGCAATGATTTATTTCAATAATGTTACAAAAAAATATCGAGAAAGTGTATCTTTAGAAGATGTTTCTATTACTATCACACAAGGAGAGTTTGTGGCGATAGTAGGGCACTCAGGTGCAGGTAAAACTACACTAACCAAATTAATACTAGCAGAAGAGTCCCCAACAGAGGGCACTGTTTTTTTTGAATCAACAGACATTCATAAACTTTCAAAAAAAGATTTAACAAACTTTCGCCGTAAGGTAGGGGTAGTTTTCCAGGATTTTAGACTTTTATCCAACAAGACAGTATATGAAAACATAGCGTTTGCTATGGAAGCAGTAGAAAAGAGTGAAGAGGATATTTTCCAAGACGTACCACATGTTCTTGAGCTAGTGGACCTAACTTCTAAGTCATTTTATTTCCCTCACCAGCTATCTGGTGGTGAAAAGCAAAGGCTAGCAATAGCTAGAGCGATAATAACTCAACCGGATTTAATAATAGCTGATGAGCCTACAGGGAACCTTGATCCTATTAACACCAACGAAGTCATGAACCTTTTAAAAAAGATAAATGACTTAGGAACTACTATTATTTTAACTACACACAACAAAACAGTATTAGACCAAATTAAAAAAAGAGTAATAACTTTAGAAAACGGACGTGTAATTAGAGACGATAAGGAGGGTAAGTATATGTTATAATAAAAATATGTTTTTAATTAACACAAAAAGAATAATAGTTTCAGGTTATCGCAATTTTATCAGAAGTGGTTTTATCTCCATCTCTAGTGTTCTTATAATGACAGTTACTCTTTTTGTTATTACATCTCTAATATTTGTTCAAGCCGCATTAAATTCTTCCCTAAATGATATAAAAGAAAAAGTTGATGTAACGGTTTATTTTGTATCAGATACAGAAGTCTCAGCAATTGAAAACATTGAAGAAGCCTTAAAAAATCTCCCAGAAGTTAGAGACATAACATATACATCTCAAGATCAAGCTTTAGTAGAATTTAAAGAAAGACACTCAAATGACTACCTAACTCTTCAAGCGCTAGATGAGCTAGATGAAAATCCATTAGGAGCTTCTTTAAATATTAAAGCAAAAGACCCTTCTCAATATGAAAGTATTTCTAAATATTTTGAAAGTGACGATGCTCTCTCAAGAGGGGCATTAACAGTTATTGATAAAATTGACTACCACCAAAACAAAATTGTTATAGACAGACTTACTTCTATTATAAATGGTGCAAAAAAGCTAGGATTTGCTGTCTCTCTTATCCTTGTATTAATTTCTATTCTAATTACATTTAATACTATTAGACTTATAATATACATGTCTCGTGAAGAAATAAATGTTATGAAGCTTGTTGGTGCAGGCTCTAAATACATTAGAGGTCCATTTATTGTATCTGGTATTTTTGTGGGAGTTGTTTCTTCTTTGGTCACAATCATATTGTTTATTCCTGTTTCTATTTGGCTAGGAAATCAAATAACCGACTTTGTTGGAATTAATTTGTATTCATATTATAAATCAAATTTCTTACAATTATTTATAATCATGCTTGGGTCAGGTGTTGCGATAGGAAGCATCTCTAGTGTTTTTGCTATTCATAGATACCTACAAAAATAATTTAAGATGATAAAAAAACAAACTAAAATTGCATTAAAAAATAAAATAAACTGCAAATACATTTTCGTCATCGGTGGAGTAATCTCGGGAGTAGGTAAGGGAGTAGCAGCTTCTTCTATTGGTAGAATCCTATCAGATAGAGATCTGCGCGTTACTTCTATTAAAATAGATCCATATATAAACATAGATGCAGGAACAATGAACCCAACAGAGCACGGAGAGGTTTTTGTTCTTGATGATGGAGATGAGACAGACCAAGACATGGGTAACTATGAACGCTTTTTAGGATTGGATTTGGCTCGCACAAACTATATGACAACAGGCAGAGTTTATGAGAGTGTTATTCACAAAGAAAGAAATCTTGAATACAAAGGTAAATGCGTAGAAGTTGTTCCTCATATTCCACTTGAAGTTATTCGTCGCATAGAAGAAGCTCGCGACAATGCAAATGCGGATGTGGTTATTATTGAGATAGGGGGCACAGTGGGAGAATATCAAAATATGCTTTTCTTAGAAGCTGCCCGCATGATGAAAATAAAAAATAGTAAAGATGTATTTTTTGTAATGGTTTCTTTTTTGCCAATTCCTTCAAAAGTTGGAGAAATGAAAACTAAGCCAACTCAGTATGCTGTTCGTACTTTGAACGCTTCAGGTATTCAACCAGACCTTATTATTGCTCGAAGCAAGTTGCCACTTGATGACCGTCGCAAAGAAAAAATTTCTATGTTTTGTAATATATTACACAGGACCGTATTATTTCGGCTCCGGACGTAGATAGTATTTATGATATTCCTATTAATTTCGAGAAAGAAGGCCTTAGTACTATTATTTGTGAAGCTATGGGCATAACTTGTAATCCAACTACAAATGAAGATGCTAAAAAATGGGCTAAATTTGCTAAATCTACACACTCATATAAGGGTGAGTTAAACATTGCTATTGTTGGTAAATATTTTAATACAGGAGATTTTACACTGTCAGATTCATATTTGTCAGTTATTGAAGCTGTAAAATATTCTGCTTATACGTCTGGAGTAAAGCCAGTTCTAACTTGGATATCATCTATGGATTTTGAAAAAGACCCCAAATCTATTAAGAAATTAGCTGGTTATGATGGCATAATTGTTCCTGGTGGTTTCGGAGAGCGCGGAGTAGAAGGAATAATTAAAGTTATTGAATATGCAAGAGTTAAAAAAATTCCTTATTTTGGACTATGTTATGGTATGCAACTTTTAGTTATTGAATACGCTCGAAATGTTTTGAAATTAAAAGATGCAAACACTAGAGAAATAAATCCAAATGCAAAGAGCATTGTTATTGATGTGATGGAGGACCAGAAGGAAAAAATAGAAAAGAAAAAACTGGGAGGAAGTATGAGACTAGGGGCATATCCTGCAATAGTTCAAAATGGAACTGTGGCCCACCGTGCATACACTAAATTTTTAAAAGAAAAAGATAGCCTAAAAAAAGAAATTAAAACCGACATTGTGGTTAGTGAGCGTCATCGTCACCGTTATGAAGTCAGTAATACCTATAGAAATGATTTACAAAAAGCAGGGTTGGTTTTTTCTGGAGTATCTCCAGACAATAAGCTTTGTGAAATAGCTGAGCTACCAGAAAATAAGCACCCGTTTTTCTTAGGAACTCAGTTTCATCCTGAATTTAAAGCACGCCCATTGTCTCCTCATCCACTATTTACCGCATTCATAAAGGCAAGCATCAAAAGGAAAAAGAAATAAAAAATACCCCGATGTAACATCGGGGTATTTTTTATTTTAATGAATCTTCGGCACCACGCATCTTACTGTTTCTTACTATTTCTAAAATCTCATCATCGTCATCTATTATTTTAAATAAACTAACATCTTTATCATTTACTGTTTTATATTTTTCAAGCATTACCTCCATAATAACTTTTTGTAATGGATTCCAAAATTCAGACAAATAAAGAATAACGGGAATATTTCCCATTTTACCTGTTTGTAAATTAGTTAATATTTCAAAAAGTTCATAAAGTGTTCCAAATCCGCCTGGACAAAAAATACATACTTCCGTAACATATGACATTGCTATCTGACGGGTAAAGAAAAATTCAAAAGGTATTTCTTCTGTAATGTATGGATTTGAATATTGTTCTTGGGGTAGTCTGATTGTTAGACCCAATGAGCGACCTCCAGCATCATGGGCTCCGTGATTGGCTGCTTCCATAGCTCCAGGACCACCACCTGTAATAACAGCGTAATTTAGCTCTTTTGAAATACGGTATGCGAGTTTTTGGATTCTTTCATAAACAGGATTGCCTTCATTTATACGAGTAGACCCATAAAAAGTAACAGATGGAGTAATATTTTTAATATTATCAATTCCGTTTCTAAACTCTTCTTTTATCATGCACAGTTTTTGCTCCTCTTTGTCGTCTTCTCCTGCTAAAACAATACATCCATTTTTAATTTCATCAAGTGATAAATTTCCAGGTAATTTTTTTGCATCTTTATTCATAGGTCTAATTTTACCCTAATATCATATAATTTCCAATTGTTTTTTGGTGGTTTTATGGTACTATGTTGAAGTTATCGCTATATTATTGGATATTATTTTTTATGAAATTCATTAAACATATATCAAGCTTTTGGTCTAAAAAGGCATTACAAAACAGCAAAAGGTAAGAAAGATTTATTGTTAAAAATAAAATAAATATTGCCAGATCGTCTAATGGTAGGACACCTCCCTCTGGAGGAGGTTATCTTGGTTCGAGTCCAGGTCTGGCAGCAAAGTCGTGACAAGTTATTACGCACGAGATGCGTAGAATTGATATATAAAAGTTTTTGACAGTTTTTATTAAAAAGCGCATAATTAAAACTATGGCAAATCTGAAATTAAAACTTAAGATAAATGGGCTTGAATTCGAGATTGAAGGAGAAGATATAACTGTAAAAGAAGAATTTTCAAACTTTAAATCGTTCATATCTAGTGATATTTTATCTAAAACAAATATTATTGTACCACCAATGTTAGATGCCCCTAAAAAGATAGATGAAATTGATGTATTTACTGACGGAATAGATGATTTCCCTGTTTTAACAGAAGTAGTAAAAAAGGACTTACCAAAATCAGAACCCGAATGGGTTTTGTTGTACGCATTTTATACTTCTGCTTATGGTGAAAATACGTTTAGCATACAGAACATAAAAGATGGTTATGAGTCTTCAAAAAGAAAAAATGCCAGTAGATTAGCAAATTTAAGTAATAATATAAAACAGCTTTTGAATGGTAATTACATTAAGATGCTTAATGATACTGATTATATTTTTTTAGAAGAAGGAAAGAAAAAAGTATCTATTATTTTAAATAGCACAAAATTAAAAAATAGTTCAAAAAAAACAGTAGTAAAAAATGGTAACAGAATTTCAGAAAAACAAAAAACAAACAAAACAAACAAAACTTCAAAAAGGATAGACATAAAATCAGAAAATTTTGAGATACACCCTGAGGGCAAAACTTCACTTGAAAATTTTTTTAAAGAAAAGAACCCTAATGACACTGCAAGAGAGAGAATACTCGTAATTGCTTATTATATTAAAAATATATTAGTTCAAAGTGGTTTCACTGATGGGAATATTGAATTTGCGTATAGAGCATTATCTTTAAAAAATAAACCTATACACTTACGTCAGGTAATAACAAATATAAAAAATGATCATATGGAAATTGGTATAGATAATGATTTGTGGATTATTACTAGAATTGGCGAAAAATTTGTAGATGAAAAATTACCTCACCATGAAAAATCTAAATAACAAAATATGGATATTGGTAAATATGTCAAAAAACTAAATGGTTTTGCAGATTGGGAAGATAAAAAGAAAGTTGATTATATAGCCTATTTTCTTACTTTAGATGATTCTACTTCAGTAGTCACTGCGACTCAAATAGAAAAAGTTTTTTATGATTTAGATATAAAAAAGTATTCACGTACTTCAGCGTATCTTTCTGAAGAAAGCAGTTCTAAAACGGGAAAATATTTAAAGAAAAAAACAGGATATCGTATAGAAAGGAGTGTTTTTGATGAAATAAAAAGATCTGTGGATAATGAACCCAAGATGGTTGTAGTATCTAAACAGCTTTCTGAACTAATGGATAAAATTCAGGATTCTCAAGAAAAATCATTTTTAAGTGAAGCAATAAATTGCTATAAAGTTGAAGCATATAGGGCATCTATTGTTATGGTCTGGGCTTTAACAATTGACCATCTTCAAAAATATATATATGGGAATAAACTTAATGAATTTAATAATGCTATCTCAAATGATTCAAATAAAAAATTAAAACAAATTATTCAGTATGATGACTTTTCAGATATAAAAGAAAACAAACTAATAGAGCTAATGCGTAGTGCAGGGATTATCTCTAATGATATTAGAAAAATATTGGATGAAAAATTAGGAATTAGAAACACCGCTGGTCACCCCTCCAACATAGTTGTTCTTGGTACTAAAGCTACAGAATTTATTGACGACTTAGTTAATAATATTATTCTTAAGTTTTAGTGTGCATGAGATACCTTATAATAAAAATATGGAAACTATAAATAAAAAAATAAAAGACGAAGATATTTTGGCGGGTTTCTTTGGATTAGTAAGTAAAGATATGCCACATGAAATATTGAAAGATAAAGACGGAAACATCCTTTTGGATGATTACGAACAGAGGATTCTAACCCTTTCTTTTTTATGTGGCTTATTAGATAAAAATAATTTAAATCAATTAAAACCTAAACTTATAGGAATGTTTATTGTTGAAAACAAAGAACAACACGGGGATTTAAAGTATACTGATGATTTAACGGTTGAAATTGCAATAATTATTTCCATAATTAATCGCATCAATAAATTCTTTGCAGAAATTCCAGAAGATATATCTAATCTTACAAATAAATGGTTTTTATTTGACAAAAAACTTAATACAATACAAAAAATTATCGTTATAAGTTGGTATATTGAAAATATAAAAATCATTGAAAAATTAATATATAATCATCTTTTAGAAAGATAACAATACTTATTTATATGACAGAACCAAAACTAACTAAAGTTACAGATATAATAGAAAATATTGATTGGTATGTTGATCAATTCACTTCAAATGAAAAGAACAAAGATTATGTAGTTGAATCAATAGCCAACTTATTAGAGTTTACAGCTAATTATTTTTCACAAATTGATAGAGGGGAAAGAAACATGCTAAAATTAATAGCATATCAAGCTATTAACGATTTATATAAATATAGTTCTAATGTAAAATTTATGAACTTTTCTTCTGGATTATTCTTAAGTAGTGTTGTTAAAGGTATCTTTGATCAACTTGCAGAAAGAGATATTTATGTATTTTTTGCTATAGATAACACAATGGAAGATGACAGATTCGGAGCTTTTATAACAGCTTATAGTAAAGCAGGATTTAATGTTATTGATGAACCTGAAAATGGAAAGAACCTAATTGAGGATATAAAAAGTAAGCTTCTTCCCAAAAGGAATACCTTATTGATGTTTAAAAATTATGAAATAGATAAACCAGAAACATTAAGTAGCTTATTTGAGTTTTTACATAATTATTCAGATGACAACAATGTAACAGGTTTCAAAAGTAGTGGGTACCTAGATACAAAGTCTCATGCTTGGGGGATAACTATATAAAACTAGTCACAAAAACAAATATATGAATATTATATATCCATCAAAAGACGAAATAATGCAATTTTTTAGAAGTCGTTCTGGTTATATTACCGTTATTAGAATATGTGAATTATTAGTTACTCATGATCATAATAATGTTCAACCAGAGGAAATAGAACATATAAAAAGTTTCTTACATACACTAAAATTTGAAGATTCTCTTTTGATAAAAAACGAAGGAGAAGATATCTATAATGAGAGTTTTTCTTCGACCCCAGACAGAGTTGAGAAATATTTTAAAAAAGACAATATGCAAGATTATTCTGATTTAACAAAAAGAACTGATGATGAGTTGGAAGAAATTATTCGTAGAAATGATAATCCAGGGGTTTTAGCAAGTTTACATAACCGTGCAATAACTGAATTGGATCTTCGAAGTAAAAAAAGATTAAGAGAATTAACTAAAACTAATTCTAATGTTCAAGAAGAAGTTATACAAAAAATCGTAGATATTCAACAACGAGTCGATAAAATAATTGATTTAGATATTAAAAATCTTCTTGAAAAAAAAGAATTATATGATTTTAAAACTGAAATTGAAAATGAAATAAAACAGTTTATCGGTAATACTGATGATGAAAGTCAACGTCACTTTAAAAGAATAACATCTGGGTGGAAAAATTCTCCTAAGCCAGGTTTTACTAATCCAGGAGAGGCACAAAAAGATCTGGAAAATATTATTGATTTTATGAGTCAGACAGTTAAGAGGCTAACAGGTAAGGATTTTAAGACTGAAATTTATGTTTCTGCTGGTAGACCTTTTGACGGAAGATTGCATCTACAAAATATATTAAATACTGCACAACAAGAGATATTCATTATTGATAACTATCTCCAAAGAAACATTTTACCTCTTCTTGCTCTTGTCTCAGAAACTAAAGTTAAATTGAATATAAAATTTTTAATTGGGGATAAAAATAAGAATAAATTTGATGGGTTTACTGCTGATTTGATTGAGTTTGCAAAACAATATCCCTTGGTTAAAATTGAATGTAAATTACATTCGGATCTACATGATAGATATATTATTATAGATAATGAACAGCTTTATACTGTGGGGAGTAGTTTGGACAGTATTGGTCAAAAGGGTAACTTTGTAACACTTATTGATAATAAAGAAGCTAAGGCTAATCATATGAAAGATACACTAATTTTGTGGAACGCAGCCGAAATTATTTAAAAATTTTAATGTTACACTAGCCTGTAATATTTTTATGTCATCCTGTGTCACTTTTGTCACTTTTTAAGTCGCTCGAGATACGTTGTTGTGATATTAAAAAAGTAGTAAAAATGACCTTACTGGGTAATGAACTAAAAGGTTCTAACTCGAGACGGCCAGCAATTTAAAATCCCGCTTCATGCGGGTTTTTAAATTGCTGCCAGAATTCGCAAGAACCGTTCTTGCGAACCATTCAGGTCTGGCAGCAATTGACAAAAATGCATAAGTATTATATTATAATACTTAAATTTAGTTACTCAATACATCAAATCAGGAGTGAATGGAAAAATTAAAAAGTAAGTGGAAAAGTATTCTTTATGAGAGTTTTCAAAAAAAATTCAGTAAAAATCCTGAGTTTAGAATTGAAAATGCTTTTAGCGAAGATAGTCCGTTGTATATAGCTGAGATTGTTAATGTTCAGATTTCAGTTATTGAATGCGGAAAATCAAAAAAAATGGCTAAGATTAATGCTTTAAAATTATTTATGGAGAAAGATTATCTTTAGCATTTACGTGAGAGATAAATGGACTAGTTATATTTAACTAGTCCATTTTTTAATAGTTATTATGGTATTTTTTTAGTTAAATAGATTTCAACGTCCGAGATACATTACTTAGCAAAATCACTGAAAGTGATACAATATAGTATATGACTTCAAGAACTAAACTAAAAAGAGCGGAAGATAAATTGAAAGAATTACAAGATTGGGTTAATAAATATTTTGCCGCTATACCCTACAAAGTCGCAGTACGAATTAATTCAGATAGGAGACCTGAATACTACATTGCTGATGTAATAGACGTTCCACTTGAAATAGTTTTACTTGCAGGCGAAGCAATTCAGAACCTTAGAAGTGCATTAGATCACCTTGCTTATAATGCTTTTAAATTCAATTCAAATAACCAAACCAAGGAGGGAATAAATATCTACTTTCCCATTGAAGATAGCCAAGAGAAATATATTCAGCAAAAAACAAGAAAAACTGAAGGAATACCTTCTGAGGTAATAGATAAATTCGATTCATTCAAACCCTACAAAGAAGGTAATATTACTCTTTGGAAACTGAACAAACTTAATAACATCGATAAGCATCGACTATTGATTGCCGTCGGATCTAGCTTTGGAAGTTTAAATATTGCTCCTACCATTTGGGAAACAATGAGGTCGGTGGTTCCAGAAAAAATGCCTCAGATTGAAAAAATATTGCCAGCACTTTTTATTCTTCCAGCAGATAAATTATTACCACTCAAAAAAGATGACGTACTTTTCTTAGATTTGCCAGACAAAGTACCAAATTCAGCTATTCAGTTCCAATTCCACATTGCATTTAACGAGTCCGGGGTAGTAGAGGGAGATGAAATAACTGAAGTATTAAAAAATATGTACGAAGAGGTTTTAAGAATTTATAATGAAGTTGAGCCATTAATTAAATAATTCATTCGTTGAGTTTGTTATTGTAAATAGAGGCAAGGCCTCTGTCTACAGAAGATATAATCAATCTAGCTATAGCTAAAAAATATGCTTTATTGTAATATAAAAAAATGGTTAAATTAATAAAAAATCCTATATTTTTAGGACTATATGCATATATAATAACGATTCTTACTCAATATGGATTTAATTCCTATTTTGGCATTACAAGCAATCTAATAGAGCCTTCTATTAGAGATAACATAATATTTATTTATTCTCTATTAAAAGTTTTTAGTACTATATCTATAACGATATTATTTCTAATCATATTCATAGCATTAATATGGTGTTTCAGAAAATATAAAAAATCTATATATTCTTTTTATATAAAAAATAAAGAATATATAGATTTACTTATTGTAATTAGTTTAATCTCTTCCTTGTTTGTTTTTGATCGCTTAGGAAATTATTTAGCAAAAATGAGTAAGAATTTTGATGTAATTTCTGGAGAATGCCTTCCTTTTAAAGATAATACTACATATATAGTACCAGCTTTCTATCAAACAAAAGCAATTGTAATTCCAGTTTCAATGGGTGACAATCCAAAACTCCTGGGAGGTTTATTTTTGAAAGAACCAATGGGTCCTGAGTGTAATTTGCAAAAAAATATAAAAATTGGTCAAATATTAAAATAACTTTTTATTTAATGTATTAAAAAGTTTATCTGTGGTTTGAAGTGACCGTTTTAATAAATTAGGAAAAAAATAATATGATAGAAAAATTACAACAATATATAGAATATGTTAAAACCCCCGAGGGATTTTTCATTTTTGCAAGTGTGGTAATTGCTATTGTTTCAATTTATCTTTCTAGGAAAAAAAACGAAACTAATAATGGAGGTCGTGGTGGAAATGCGAAAGTTAATGGGAATAATAGTACTGCCATTGGAGGATTAGGTGGTGGAAGTGGTTCTTTCGGAAATGGTGGCGACGGCGGTAATGCTGAGGCTATTGGTGATAATTGTTTTGCTATGGGTGGAGAAGGAGGAGAAGCTGGTCAATTAGATAGAGGAGGTAAAGGAGGAAGAAGCCCTTTTGAAATTCTTGGTCATGAAAATATTCAGTTGCCAGATGGTTCATTTTTATGGGATAAGGGCCGTGGCGGAGATGGAGCAGGTCCTTCTGTGCAAGAAATCCAAAAAGAAAAATTTGAAGAAAATAAAAGAAATTCATACAAGAATTCAGCGAGATAGAAGTGCTCGAGGTACGTCGTTATCTTATTATAAAAGTAGTAAAAATGACCTTACTGAGTAAGGGACCAAAAGGTTCTAGCTCTAGAACGCCAGCAACAAAAAAAAGGAAACTCAAAGAGTTTCCTTTTTTGTTCTTTTAAAATTAGTGTCATAATTCACGATGTGTACATTCTCACTAACAAGGTAAAACATTATTGCTTCTTGTTTATAATGAATTCGCAAGAACCGTTCTTGCGAACTATAGAAACATTGGTAAGGATAAATGGAACCACGATAAATATCAAGAAGCTAACCAAAGAGAAAGGGCTTCTCGTAATATTGATCAAGAATATTTTGAAAAGATTGATGAGGTACAAAAAGTTCCAACTTTAGCTGAGCGCATGGCTGCTAATGCATATTGTGAAGTATTAGCGGAATATGAGGATGCAGAAAAAGAAGATGAAGATGATGATTAAATAATAAAATTAATTATCTATTTTCAACAAAACACTACAAACATAATGTTTGTAGTGTTTTGTTTTAGTGTAAAAGGTGTAAGAAGTTCTATTCTTAGGCCCATTTAGATTTAAGAATAGAAGTGGTATAATTTAAGTGTGATTAAACCAATAGAAATAACACCATTAAATACTAGTAAAAAACTTTATTTTGAGTGTGATAAATGTGGTGAATTTGGAACAATCTTTCTTGAAAATAGTATGATTAATGTTGATTATAAAGATAATTCTCTTGAGCCGCTAAATGATTATGACTGCCCAAAATGTAATGAAAATTTATTATAATATATGGAATTAAAAGAATTTGTAAAAAAAGTTTTAATTGATCTTGATCAAGCAATAACAGAGGTTAACAAAGAAACTTCTAGAGATATTAGATTTAGAGATGTTAGCGGTAAAAGAAACGAAATTGAATTTGATATAGCCGTAACAGTTGAAAATAAAGGAACTAAAGGAGGAAAAGCAGGTATTAAAGTTTTTGATATGATTCAAGCTGGTATTGAAGATTCTAAAGAACAAAAAAATTCAACAGTAAGTCGTATAAGTTTTGGACTTCAAATAGGAGCATACACAAGAGAAGAATTAAAAGTACCTAAACTAAAAGTAGGAAAAATAATAAACCAGGCTCGATAAAATTATTTATGAAATATCCTGATGAATTTAAAAAATGTTTAAATTGTGAACACGAAGACTTTTCAATTAGAAGAGGGTATTGTGCAAAATGTTATCCTTTGATATTAAAAATTGATAAAATTAAAAAAGGAATTTTACCTAATGTACTAGAGGAAATAAAGAAGAATTTTGATTTTTTAGAAGAAGCTAAAAAAGAATATATTTGGCAAATTAAACATAGATTAGAAATTATAAAGGATTCTCGTGTTCCAAAAGATATTAGTGCTCATGATTTAGAATATCGTATAAATGGTACTTTAAAATTTTGGAACGGTAAGAGTTTAGGAAAGATTAATGATTCGATCGCCTTTTATTTAAAAGATGATAATTCTCGGTCATATGTATATAGATTGTTTAGTGAAATTCAGTTACTTAGACCATTTAAAATAGATTATTATAAATTATATAATTCTGGTGATAAACATTAGTTTTAGGTATGGTAGTTTTGTATAATACAATTATGGAAAAATCCGAAGAAAGTTTATATATAAAAGTTCTTGTTTGGGCGTATAATAAAAAGCAAAATTCATTTAAAATGGATGATTTATATAATGAATTAAAGATAACTAAACCAAATGAAAAGCAATGGATAACGGGAACATTTTTAAATGGTCCAGCAAATAGTTATCCTCTATTTTCACATTATCAAAATAGTTCAGATGAAACATTTTATTTACTATCAGACAAGGGTATGTCTGCAGCAATAGGTTATTTGAGTTTAGAAGAATCAAAGTTTACTAGCAGACGAGCAGAGTATATTGCTTTTTGGGCTCTTGGAGTTACTTCATTAGTTGGTGTAATTCAAATTGTGATAGCAATAAAGAAGTAGACCTAGACAGGTTATTGACTAGTGAGAGAAATTTCAATTACACCCTTACAACACCTAACACGGTACGTACCTGACCAGACATTCCAGCTAGCCACTTTTAACTATATTTCACAAGACGAAACCTGTTCGATTTCAAGGTTTATTTTTGTTATAATATATTTATGAAATATCTTCAAAATAAAAATTACGTATTAAAGCATATTATTGTAATACCAATAATTTCTACTTTAATAATCCCATTAGTGGTTATGGACATATGGATGGAAATCTACCATCGTTTATGTTTTCCATTATGTGGACTTCAGTATGTGGAAAGAAAAAAATATATTAAGATAGATAGGTTCAAATTAAAATATCTAACATTTTTTGAAAAAATGTATTGCGCATATTGTGGATATGGCAATGGCGCAGTTGCTTATTGGAGAGAAATAGCAGCTAGAACAGAACAATACTGGTGTGGAATAAAACACAAAAATAACCCTAATTTTATTACTCAGGAACATCAAGAAAAAATGGATTTTGCCGAATATGGAGATGAATATGATTTTAAGAAAAAATATCCAGAAACAAGTTGTATAGACAAGTCAATTTAACCCTTATTTTCCGTCAAAAAGGTTCCAACATCGAACCAGACATTCCAGCAAAAGAGTGCAGCGAGTTTTTCTGCCAGAAGTATGTGAACTGCTTCACATACGCCCTGCGATTAGTAAATCGAACCGAGAGGAGACGAGAAAACCTTTTTCATGTGAGTGTACTCACGAATGGAAAAGGTTTTCTGAACCTGTAAGGTTCGAGAAACGTACTCGTGGTCCAGGTCTGGCAACCAACACTTTTAAAAAACTTTATTTATTGTATAATAAATTTATGGAAAAAAATAAAGGTTTTACTCTAACTATAATTATTATAATAATCGTTGCTCTTTTAGTCGTAGGTGGTATTGCATATTATGCAATAAAAAGCTCAACTCCAGCTAAAAATTCTAATACTGATACTCAAACAAATACGAATA
>JAENWX010000021.1 GCA_016649835.1 Minisyncoccota bacterium
AGGCGCACGTAAGTCATTTTACTAAATGAGGGTCGTGCAAATTTTTACCAAAAAATTATGCCTGACGAATTCTCGTGCTTATCCCCTCTGTAATCATCCGAGTAGACGAAGGTATCCGTGACCGAAACTCAAATGCCGTGCGCAATAAAGAGTACAGGAACTATATTCCCTTCTTCCTACAATTAAAGAGATAGTGTAACTTCTAACACTGGTGGTAATACTAAAAATAAAATCGTTCCAGCTATAATAAGTATCAATATATACGCTAACATAATTTGTGAAATTTTTTTAAACTTTGCTTTTTTCATTTTATTTATTAATAAATAATTTTTGTAACAATAAAAACCCAAACAATACTGTTTGAGCTTCTAGCGCTTCTTATTTTAAGAGTTTCGCCTAAAACACCTCCTTGCTACTTAATTATAAAATTAATAATTTGCTAGGTCAAGACTATAACTACATAGAAAGTGGATAAATATAAGGCATATATTACGTCTAAAAACACACATTAATAATGTGTGTTTTTAGACGTTGCTAATTAACCACTGTATCTACTTTGTTAATTATGTTTTTTATGGTATTAGTTGTACTAGTTTTTGGTTTTGTAACTTCTTCAACTTTTATACTTTCGAGCTGAGGAAATGTTTCCTCTATTTCTTCAACTGTTTTAAATCCGCTATATACCTTACCGTTTATGACTATAGCTGGTAGATTGTCTGGAACTTTATATATTGATCTCATTGCACGAATAGCAGAATTGTCTAAATTGTAGTCAAAAGAATAAACACGAAGATTAGGATAATTTTGACGTAAATCAGTTAGCACATAACCTTGCTTGGTACATTCGTCACAATTGTCATTCTTATAAAAGTACAAAATAAAAATAGATTTTTGACCACATCTTTCTGTTATCTTTTTCATCAGCAAGTAGTCTTTTATCTCAAGAAGAGAATAATATTTTTTGAGACTAATTACATCTACGTTTTCTATACCTATATTGTTTTCACTATATGATATTTTATCAGCTAATGAATTTAATTCTGAAGAAAGAACGGTTGTAGAAACATCCTTACAAGAAAGTTCTTCTAGTAAAGCGAACTGAACTTCTGAGGACATTAAGTCTAAAGAAATGGAACTTTCTATTGACTTAAGTTGGTCAATTTTTTTATTACTTAAATAATTTGAAAGCCACAACCCCGATATAAATATAGAGGATGTAATGAATAAAACTATAATATACTTTTTCCAATCATTGGGTTCGTGTTGATTCATAATATTAAATTATTTAGTAATACGTCGCTCAAATGTCCAACTCGATTCTTTTGATATAATAGCATTATATATTGCCCTCATCATCCAAAACGGTGCTACCACACTATAAATTATAATAAAGTAAAAAATTGAGAATGTAAAACCTGACTTACCTTCTGCCATCTTTCTACCTATCATAACCGATATGATAACAAGTATATACAATATTATAGCTAAGAACAATACCGCTTTTGTACTAACAAAGAACCAGTCAAATTTATAATTAAAACTTAAAACACTATCTAGACCAACTGTTTGTATTTGTATTATTTTATGATACAAAAACCTGACTATGTTCGCCACTATGTTTACCGACAAAAAGATAACACCAATAATGGAAACAATACCAGATGGTAATGTAAACAAAGCAACAGTGCCATATTCTTTTTTAAACAGCAAACGTCTATAGTCAACAAGATTTTTAATAAAACCATAAATCCATCTTATTCTTTGGCGGTAAAGTTTCATTACTGAATCGGGTGTATTGGTGTAAACATAGGCATCAGGACAATGGTCTATCTTGTAACCATTTTCTTGCATACGTAATGCTATCTCTTGGTCTTCTGTGTTGTGTGCTTTATGATATGGACCAAGGTCATCAAAAACTTTTTTTCTAAAAATAGAAAAAGGTCCAGGAGTCACGTGGATTCCCCCCATAAAACCAAGCATCTTTTTTGTATAAACAGACATATCATATTCTACATTCTGAGCATACTGAAGAATATTTTTGGGATTATAAACAATAATAGAAGGAGCTACGGCCATTGTCTTAGGGTCATTTTGGAAATAACTTAAGATTCTTTTTAGTGCTTGAGGATGAACAAGAGAATCCGAATCCAAACAACCAAAAAATTCAGCGGTAGATTTTTCTAATGCTAAATTTAAAGCAGTGTGTTTCCCCCCATTTTCTTTTTTAAAAGCTAAAATATTTTCTCCATTATCAAACCCGCTGATTATATTCCAAGTATTATCTCGACTACCATCATCTATAAGAAATATCTTTATTTTGTCTTTTGGGTAGTCTAGAGCAAGTAAAGATTTAACTGTTTTATCTATTGTTGCCTCCTCGTTATAACAAGGAACAGCCACAGTTACTGTGGGATAATTTAATAGTTCTAAATTTTCTGGGTGGTGAACTATATGGCGTTTTTTTTCCAAATATGTCATCAAAAAAAATATCTGCACATATACAGAAATAAAAGAAAAAACATAAAATATAGCCGTATAGACCGGTTCCATAACTAACATGTAGTATAACATATTATCCATATTTTTCAATACTATCAAGAGTTTTAAAAAAAATAATATATGATATAATAATCTCACATATCCTCTGTTTTTAGCCATACGTTTTGTATGATTAATGCAGTTGTATTATAAAGTTATATTTTTATTATTTAATCTAGGTAAATCTCTTTAATGAGATTACTTCTTAACAAAATGGAAAACGAGAAAATAGAAATCGTTAGTGATAAAGTGGAAATCATCAACGAGAACATAGAAATAATAATGCCGGGAAAGAAAGATAATAATGAAGGGCCATCTAACCAAAAAATAACAACTCCAATGGCTATAATTATAGCTGGAGCTCTTATCATGGGTGGTATTTTACTAACAAATAGTGGAGGGAAGGTTGCTACAGGAGATAAAACTCTATCAGAACAAGTTGGAGTTTCAAAAGAAAAAATGACAGTATGTATGGAAGGATTTGACAAAACTGCATTTGAAGGAAAAATTCAAGCTAGTGTTGAAAGTGCTATGAAAAACGAAGAAGGGATGGGAACACCTTTTAGTATTATCATAGGTAAGAATGGCGTCAAATCTAAAATTAATGGAGCTTATCCATATGAGGAAGTAAAAAAGACAATAGATGAAGTTGTTGCAGGAAAAGTAACTACAGAATATACAGGAGATGTTCCTCCTGCAGAAGCCGGTGAACATATTTTAGGTAATTTAGACACAGCACAAGTTGTTATTATTGAATATTCTGATTTTGAATGTCCTTACTGTGCTAGATACCATCCAACAATGAAGAAAATTATTAGCGAATCAAACGGTGGTGTTGCTTGGGTTTATCGCCATTTTCCTTTAACTCAAATTCACCAAAATGCAATGGAAAGAGCTATTGCTTCTGAATGTGTAGCGCAAATAAAAGGGAATGATGCTTTCTGGAAATATGCTGATTTACTATTTAATATAGTAGCCCCAGAAGAAGAGCCTGTTGATGCACAACTATAAGAAAAAATTATCAATTATAAATTTATAATAAACAAAATAAAACGGTTGGGATTAATCCCAACCGTTTTATTTTGTTTGATTAGCCATAAGTCGGACTTATGGCTAATCAAAGTAATTCTTTAGTCTCGCGATTTTTTCATTGTTACGAAGCTTTTCATGAACCTTTGCTTCAATTTGACGAATACGTTCACGGGTAACACCAAACTCTTGTCCTACCTCTTCTAATGTGTGTTGTATACCATCATTTAGGCCGTAACGAAGCTCAAGAATCTTTCTTTCCTTTGGATTAAGAGTATCAAGTACTTCCTTAATTTGATCAGATAGAATTCTTCGGGATGCATCTTGGTCTGGACGAAGAATCTTGTCATCAGGAATAAATTCTCCACGAGTAGATTTTTCATTATCATCCCCTATCGGCTGTTCAAGAGAAACAGTGTCCTGGTTTATTTGTTGTATTATATGAATTTTTTCTACTTCTAAATTCATTTCTGCTGCGACCTCTTCTATTAAAGGTTCGCGTCCTAGATCTTGAGATAATCTTCTAACTATTTGTTTATATTTTGAAATTGTTTCTACCATGTGAACAGGTATACGAATTGTGCGAGATTGGTCAGCTAGTGCGCGAGTTATGGATTGTCTTATCCACCAAGTAGCATAAGTAGAAAACTTGTACCCTTTTGTCCAGTCAAATTTTTCCACAGCCTTAAACAAACCTAAATTACCTTCTTGAATCAAATCAAGCAGCGTAAGGTCGGAACTACGTCCTACATACTTTTTCGCAATAGAAACAACTAAACGTAAGTTTGCACGAGCAAGCAAATTTTTGGCTTCCATATCTCCTTTTTCAATACGATAAGCAAGGTTCTTTTCTTCACTTGCAGGAATAAGTGGGTATTGTCCTATTTCTTTCAAATACATTTGAATTGAATCGTATGTTTGAGAATCTTTACTATATTTCAGTACCAACTTATCAGTCTCATTATCCACATCAAGTAAGTTTCCACCCTCTAAAACATCAACACCTGCTACAGACAACTTTTCATAAAGTTCATCTAAAAAAAGAATATTATCTTCTATATCAGGAAATATTTTAATAATCTCATCATATGTAATAAATCCTCTTTTTTTACCTTTTTCAACAATCTCACTTGATTTTGCTTCTAAATCCAATATTTTTTTCTCAAGTGCTGCTGATTTTTTGGCAGATATAACCTTAGTCTTTTTAATTAAAACTTTTTTTGCTGCTTTTTTAACTACTTTCTTCACTGCTTTCTTCACTGCTATTTTTTTTGCTACTTTAATTACTTTCTTTTTAACAACTTTGCTTTTAGATACTTTGTTAGGAATTTTTTTTACTATTTTTTTAGTCTTTGGTTTTATTTTGGAAACCTTTTTTATTGTTTTCATCTTATTTGTTTTTTGTTTTGTTTTTTTTATCATAGAAATTATTTTGACCTAAGACTTTTAATAGATTCTATTTTTTCGACTAATTTTTGATAAGTGGTGATATCATGTTCTAAATTTTCTTTGTTTTTGTTTATTTCTTTATCTTTAATTTTGATAGATAAAGAGTAAACTTGTTCATTTAAAATTTCTTCTTCTAAATTTAGAATAATCTCTTCTGTATCCTTTAATAACGCATTAATCTTGTCACAATACCACATTTCAGCCTCAAAACATAGATTATCTTTATTTGATTCATGTATTTTAAGCATTTTATTGTAATCATCAGATCCAATACTTTCTTCAAAATTTGCTTTAAATACTTCTATTTGAGTCGACTGTTCTTCATTTTCTCCTTTCCAAAAAAATATACTAAATAATTTTTTCTCTAAATGACTACGACGAGTATTTATATCCTTTATATCTAATTGCTTGTCTTCTTTTGTTTCATTATTTATATTTTGTTTCTTTTCAAAATTTTTATAGTCCTCAGTTATTGCACTTTCAGAAATTCCGGTTTTTTCATAAATTTCTTTTATGTAATTTGATTTTTTAATAGAACTACTTATCTTTGTTATGAATGGGAAAACTTTTTCTTCTATTTGTTTTCTTCTTGATTCTTTGCCTTGATATTTTTCACATATCTTATCCAAATGAAAACTAATTATATCTGTTTTATTTTTTATAATTTTTTCCCATTTTTTATAATCCTCTTGTATTATATCTGCTGGATCTTTGCCTTTGGGAAAAATAGCTACTTTAACTTGCATATCGAGAGACAATGCTATCAAAGCGGAGCGGTTTGCAGCACGAATGCCAGCATCATCTCCATCATAAGCAAAAATAATATTTGAAGACAAACGTCTAACTAAACCAAGATTGTTTATCTTTAATTCATTATCAATCGTTGTGTCCGTAAAGGCAGTACCTGAAACAGCCACTGTGTTTGTAAATCCAGCTTGATGAGAAAGTATTAAATCCATTTGTCCTTCAACAATAATACTGTAGTCACGGCTTCGTATAGAACTCTTTGCTTTATCTAAGCCAAATAATATATTTGATTTATTAAACAACGGGGTATCCGGACTATTAAGATATTTTGCGCCGACGATAGTCGGCGTCCCGACTTTGGTCGGGACCTCTGCCCCAAAGATTCTACCAGAAAAAGCAATTACTCTTCCACTTGAATCATTTATAGGAAACATGATGCGTCCTCGGAAACGATCGTAAAATCTATCATCTTTCTTTTTTATCAAACCAACTGTTTCAATATCTTCTTTTTTAAATCCTTTTTTAATTAAGTGATCCAATGCTGAAGTCCAAGATTCTGGAGCATAACCAATTCTAAAATTCTTAATAGAAAGATCATTGAGTCCCCTACTTAAAAGATAACTTCTGGCTTCTATATTTTCTGAAAATTTATTTTCATAATAGGAAGTTGCTTCTTCCATAATTTCGTAATAAATATCAGTTTTATCTTTTTCTTTACTCTTATATGTAGATAGTTCTACTCCTGCTTTCTCTGCTAAGATTTTTAAAGCTCCTAGAAAATCTGTTCCTTCAAAATGTTCCACAAAAGAAAATATATCCCCCTTGGCTCCACAGCCAAAACAATAATAGATTCCCCTGTCCGGAGATATAGAAAAAGACGGAGTTTTTTCATTATGGAAAGGACATCTTGCCTTATAGTTCTTACCCGCCTTTTCTATAGTCAAATATGAAGAAACAACATCAACAATAGAAAGTCTTTCTTTAATTTTCGGAACTGATGAGTTCATATTTATTCTTTTGTAAACTAATTATTATGAATTTTCGGCCACTTCATCTGCTGCCTCAGGACCTACAGCTTCCTAGCTTTCGGCCACTTCCTCGTTTACTTCTTCTTTTTGTTCTTTTGGACGCTTTACACCAAATCCTGTTCCAGCTGGAATAAGATTACCAATGATAACGTTTTCTTTTAGACCACGAAGATTATCAATACCTCCACGAACAGCGTTGTTGATTAAGACTCTGTTTGTATTTTGGAATGATGCTGCTGACAACCAACTTTTTGTTGTTAATGAAACTTCTGTAATTCCCAAAACAATAGTTGTAGCTTCAGCTTTTTTACCATTTTCTTCTTTTTCAACACGATTATTTTCTTCGATAAGTTCAATTGTTTCAACAATTTCTCCTGGAGAGAATGTAGTATCTCCTGCATCTTTAATTCTTTTACGTGAGAACATTTGACGAATTATTATTTCAATATGTTTTCGTGAAATAGAAGCACTCTGTAAATCATAAACTTTGTTGATTTCATCTACAATATATTCTTCTGCCATTTCTCTGCCACCATATTTTACTATTTCGTTGATATCAGCTGAACCGTCAGTAATCAAATCACCTTTTTTAACTTTAGAACCAACTTTTACAATTATTTGACGACGAGCTGGAATTGTATATTCAACTTCATTACTTCCCTTTCCACTAGCTGGTATTTTATTATCAGCTTTCAAATCAGAAAGAACTTTTACTAATTTTTCATTTCCATTGTCAATAATATCTACAACTTCACCATCTGAAACTGAAATGATAGCTGGGTTTTTAGGAATACGTCTTTCAAAAATTTCTTCAACACGAGGAAGACCTGTAGTAATGTCGACTGTTGCGACTCCTCCAGCGTGGAAAGTACGAAGAGTAAGCTGTGTTCCTGGTTCACCGATAGCCTGCGCTGCGATTATTCCAACAGCTTGTCCAAGCTCTATCATATAGTTACGTCCTAGATCTAGTCCATAACAATTTCTACAAATTCCATGTACTGTCTCACAAGAAAGAGGTGTACGAGCAAATGCTTCTTTTACTCCAGCTTTCTCTAGAGACCTAGAATCTTCTTTTGATATTAGTGCTCCTTTTTTAAATAGAACAGTACCCTCGCTGTTTTTTATATCAGCAAGCAAAACACGTCCAATAATATATTTAGCAAAAACACCATCAACTGCAACTATTTTTTTACCATTTTTAGTTCCACAGTCTTCTTCTGTAATTACAACATCTTGAGCAACGTCAACCAAACGACGTGTTAGATATCCAGCCTTGGCAGTGTTTAGGGCCGTGTCTGCAGCTCCCTTACGAGAACCGTGAGTTGTAATGAAATATTCAAGTGGTGAAAGACCTTCAATGTATGATGGGATGATTGGGAAATCGAGTGTTTCTCCTGAGGTATTAACAATCAAACCTACCATTCCACACATCTGAACTAGAGAACCCATGTTACCGCGGGCTCCTGAAGTGATAAGGTCGTAAGTTGAACTCTTAGAATCTAGAGTTGCAGGAATTATTTTTTCAATTTCTTTTTTAGCATGTTCCCAAATTCCAATAACTTTTTGATATTGTTCTTTTTCAGAAAGCAAACCATCATTGAATTGTTCACGAACTAATTCTTCTTCTTTTCGATATTTTGCAACAATTTCTTCTTTTCCTTCTGGAACTGTAACATTGTCTATTCCCCAGGTTACTCCTGAGTAAGTTGCGTAGTGATACCCAAAGTCTTTAATTTTATCCAAAACTTTTGGAGTCTGATCTATACCATAGTGACTAATAAGTTCATCAACAAGTAATGACATACGCTTGATAGTTATTTCTTCGTTTAAGTAAGGGAAATCTTCAGGGAAAATACTATTGAAGAACAATTTTCCAACAGTTGTTTCAAATGGCTTTTCTTCAAATTCAGCGTACTTAGCTTTTTCAGTACCTAAAACTTTAATCTTTGCGCGGAAAGTAATAGCTCCTAAATCAAAAGCTGTTATAGCTTGGTTTGGAGATGAAAATGACATACCCTCACCTTTTTCTCCTTCAACAGATTTTGTCATCCAGTAACAACCAAGAATGATATCCATTTTAGGCAGAATAATTGGTGAACCATCTTGTGGTTTAAGTAAGTTTTTGTTTGAAGCCATGTATTCCTTTGCCTCCATTTGTGCCATGTCAGAAAGTGGTACATAAACAGCCATCTGGTCTCCGTCGAAGTCGGCGTTGAATCCAGCACAGACTAGTGGGTGTACTTGGATAGCATGACCTTCAATAAGAATAGGATTGAAAGCTTGAATACCTAAACGGTGAAGAGTAGGAGCACGGTTCAAGAGAACATATTTACCACGAATTACTTCTTCAAGTATTGCCCAAACTTCAGGAATACCTTCTTCTATCAAACGGTTTGCTCCACGAATATTGAAAGCAAGTTCTGTCTCCAGTATTTTTGAAATTACAAAAGGTTTAAATAGTTCAAGAGCCATGTGTTTTGGCAATCCACATTGGTTTAATTTTAATCCTGGACCAACAACAATAACAGAACGTCCTGAATAGTCCACACGCTTACCAAGTAAGTTTTGACGGAACAATCCTTGTTTTGATTTTAGGTTATCTGAAAGAGATTTAAGTGCTCTCTTTTGAGATTGAGAAACAGCCTGAGAATCATTTTGTTTTGCGATTGAGTTGTCTATAAGAGCATCAACTGCTTCTTGT
The DNA here is from genome assembly GCA_016649835.1 of Minisyncoccota bacterium. Lineage (GTDB taxonomy): Bacteria > Patescibacteriota > Minisyncoccia > Phycocordibacterales > UBA9973 > UBA8515. Next base: position 9,493 of record JAENWX010000021.1, read on the forward strand.
AGAATACGCTTTTCGTTACGTAAAATAACATCAGGAGCACCAATTTCTTTCAACTTTTTCAAACGATTATTTCGGTTTATAACTCTACGGTAAAGATCGTTTAAGTCTGAAGTTGCATGACGGCCACCATCAAGAGCCACCATTGGACGAAGTGCTGGTGGTATTATTGGAATAACAGTTAAGAACATCCATTCAGGACGAATACCTGAGTGTATCATTGATCTTATTAGAGATAATCTTTTTTGAAGTTTTTCTTTTTCTATACTTGAAGCCTTAGGAACCATACTCTCAGTTTCTGTTTTTAGCTTTTCTAAATTCATGTTCTTGAAAAGAGTAAATATTGCTTCTGCTCCAATACTAGCTTCAAAACAACTTCCGTATTTAAGTCCAAAATGGTGATAAGCTATTTCGTTCAAAACTTTACCTGGAACGATTTCACCTATTTCTTTCTTTGTACTTGAAAGAAGTTCTTTTAGTTTTTCTTTATCTTCTTCGTCGTTTGTACTTTTAAGTTTTGACTTAAATTCACTCTCTAGATTTTTTATTATTACATCTTTCTCTTCTGTATATACATTTGTAATTATGTATCCAGCAAAATATATTACTTTCTCTAAATCACTTACTGGTATATTAAGAAGAATAGACATACGAGAAGGAACTCCACGTAAAAACCAAATATGCGCAACAGGACTTGAGAGTTCAATGTGGCCCATACGTTCACGTCGAACTATTGAGCGAGTTACTTCAACTCCACATTTTTCACAAACTATATCCTTATATCTAATGCGTCTGTATTTACCACAGTAACATTCATAGTCTTTTTCTGGTCCGAAAATTCTTTCGTCAAAAAGACCACTTCTTTCAGAACGTCCTGTACGATAGTTTATAGTTTCTGGTTTTGTAACTTCACCGTAAGACCATTCGCGAATGGTCTCAGGAGATGCAAGTTTCAGAACTATTGAGTCGAAATTTGTTGTATCAATTGTTTTCATATTATTTGATTTAGCGAAATCATGCCGCGCAACCGTCCTTTTAGCGCGGCGCTGATATTTAATTTATTAATCGTTCCCTAACTTTTTAAGTTCAACATCTAATGCTAGACCTCTGAGATAGTTTAGCAAAACATTAAATGAAGCTGGAACGTTTGGTTCACCAATTGGGTGACCTTTAATAATGGCATCAAATGTCTGTGAACGACCAACAATATCATCAGACTTAATTGTTAACATTTCACGAAGTGTATAAGCAGCACCATGACCTTCAAGTGCCCATACTTCCATTTCTCCAAAACGTTGTCCTCCTCCTTGAGCTTTACCGCCCAAAGGTTGCTGTGTGATTAGAGAGTAAGGTCCGATAGAACGCATGTGTAATTTATCTTCAACCATGTGGTGAAGTTTGAGCATATACATATAACCGATAGCTACATCTTGATCGAAAGCATCTCCTGTCCGTCCATCATATAATGTAACCTTTCCACTTTCTGGCATTCCAGCTTTTACAAGTTCAGCTTTAATTTCTGGAACTGTTGCAGAAGAGAATGGTGGAACAATAGCTTGATATCCAAGTGTGTGAGCAGCATATCCTAAATGCATTTCAAGAATCTGTCCTAGGTTCATACGAGAAGGAACTCCAAGTGGAGTAAGAATGATATCAATAGGTGTACCATCTGCCATAAATGGCATTTCTTCTTCAGGTAAAATAACAGAGATAACTCCTTTGTTTCCGTGACGTCCTGAAAGCTTGTCTCCAACAGAAATATTTCTTAATTGTGCAATTTCAACAACTATTCTTTTTATAATACCTGATTCTAGATTGTGTCCTTGGTCGCGAGAGAATATTTTTACTCCAATAATTCTACCTTGTTTACCGTGTTCTAGTCTTAGTGATGTATCTTTAACATCGCGAGCTTTTTCGGTAAAGATAGAACGAAGTAGTCTTTCTTCTGGTGTAAGTTCTGTTTCTCCTTTTGGAGTAATCTTTCCTACCAAAATATCATTTTCTTTAACTTCAGCACCAACAACAATGATTCCATCTTCATCAAGATCTTTTAATTTATTTTCTCCAACATTTGGAATATCACGAGTTGTTATTTCAGGTCCAAGTTTTGTATCACGAACATTACAAACGAATTCTGTAACATAGATACTTGTAAATTTACTTTGTTTAACTAATTTTTCAGACAAGATGATAGCATCTTCGTAGTTGGCTCCACCCCATGACATAAATCCAACAAGCACATTTTGACCAATGGCAATTTGTCCACGGTCTGTAGTACTAGTGTCAGCTAAAACATCACCTTTTTTAACTTTATCTCCAAGAGAAACGCTTGGACGTTGGTGGAATATTGAGAAATTGTTTGTACGAGAGAAGTTTATTAATGGATATGTGTGACTCTTGTCTTTGTCATCCTTTACTATAATTTTTTTAGCATCAACATATGAGATAACTCCATTAACTTCAGAAACTACTAGACGTCCAGAATCGCGACTTGCTAATTCTTCCATTCCAGTTGCAACTAAAGGAGCTTCAGGAATAATACATGGAAGAGCTTGTTTCTGCATGTTACTTCCCATGAGTGTTCTGTGAGCATTATCGTGTTCCAAGAATGGAATCATACTTGTTGCAACAGAGAAAGCTTGGTTTGTAGCTACATCAATAAAGTCTATTTCTTCTTTTGCAATAAGACTTGGCTTAGTTTTAACACGAGCTTCAACTTTATCATTTATGATATTACCTTTCTCATCATATTTAACACCGCCATGAGCGATGTTAAATTTTTCTTCTTCAAGTGCGTTCAAATAAACTACTTCAGAAGTAATTTTACCGTTTTTAACTTTTACGTATGGTGTTTCTATTATTCCAAATTCATTTATTTTGGCATAAGTAGAAAGGTGAAGAATCAAACCGATGTTTGGACCTTCTGGAGTGTGGATAGGACATACACGTCCGTAGTGGGATGTGTGTACGTCACGAACTTCAAGACCAGCACGCTCACGAGTCAAACCTCCGGGTCCAAGCGCTGAAAGAGTACGCAAGTGTTCAACTTCAGCCATAACGTTTTCTTGGTTCATAAACTGAGAAAGTTGGTTGGCAGTGAAGAATTCTTTAATACGAGCTTGAAGTGGTCGTTGGTTGATTATTTGTATTGGAAGTGTAGTTCCTACATCTATAGTAGACATACGGTCTTGGATGTTTCTCTTTATTTGAGACATACCCATTCGGAATTTTTGTTGCATCATTTCTCCAACATAACGAACTCGGCGTTGACCTAGGTGGTCTATATCATCTGCTTTTGCGTGTACGTCGTTATTTAATAGAACTATATTATTAATTATAGTTACTACATCATCTCCGGAAATAGTACGGCGTTCCATTTCTTTCTCATCCATACTTTTTTCAAAACGATTGTTAAAACGAAAACGTCCTACAGGAGAAAGATCATATCTTTCAGCAGAAAATAGAGTTGTTATAAACTCACGAGCGTTATCAGCAGTAGCTAAGTCTCCATCACGAAGACGTTTATATATTTCTATAAATGAATCTGAAACTGTTTTAGCTGGGTCCTTTTCAAGAGATACAGTAATAGCCTTTAGGGATTCTTCGTTGTTTTTGAATGCTTTCAATATAGCCTCATCTTTATCAAAGCCTAACACGCGAAGTAGTGATGTAACAGCAAATTTTCTTTTCTTGTCTACGCGTACGTATATTGCTCCATCAGTATCTGATTCAATTTCTATCCAAACTCCACGAGCTGGAATTATTTTTGCTCCAAAAAATCTTTTTGCTTTTAATTCTTGTTCTGTAAAAAATACTCCGAAACTTCTTGTAAGCTGAGGAACGATAACACGTTCAACTCCGTTTATGATAAATGTTCCATGTTTGGTCATTAGAGGAACATCTGCCATAAAAATTTCTTGCTCTTTTGAAGTACCAATACTTTTATTCAAAAGTTTAACGCGAGCTTTAAGACTACCCTCGTAAGTTAGCTTGTTTATTTTTGAATATTCTTCATCAAACTTTGACTCACCTAGAGCAAATGAAGTTATATCTAATTGAAATTTCTTTTCTGAGTAATCATTAATAGGAGAAAATTCTTTAAAAATTTCTTTGATGCCAGTTTCAACTAGCCAGTTAAAAGATATTAACTGATTTTCTATTAAATTTGGAAACGGAACCAATGGCTTTTTGTAACGCGCAAAATACTTCTTCTCTCGTGTAACTGTTTTTTTCATAATAATATATATTACAATCAGTAAAATGATTCTAGATACAAGGCGACGATGAGTACTGTTTTCATGATGTAGGTCTGCTACTTCGTGGAAACAAACGGAATCGGCAACGCCGTAGATAGGATTATTTTACTGATTATAAAACTAAAAAACACTAAGGTGACCAGACCTCGGTATTATTTTCTATTTATAATTGTTGGCAATGATATTTTTTAACACAAGTGTAGTTAAAAACTTAATAAACGAGTGATTGATTTGCCATGACTCAATCTTTTCAATCTGTATACTACACTATACTATTAGAGCCTTTTTGTCAAACTCCTGTATTGGCTACCCATATATTGCAGTATTATACTCCAAACTTGGGGTGAGGTGAATTCTACCCAATAAAAAACCCTGTAGTTAAATAAAGATATTTTGCACATATCAACCATGGTGTATATGTGTAAAATTTATTTGTTTAATTATTTATTTAAGAATATTTGTTATAATATCTTCTACTTTATATGATTTTGCTAATTTAAAAATTTTAAAATCATCCCCTATCTCTATTTCCTTTAGGTACAGCAAAAAATCCTTTGGTAATGGAGATGGTCCAACCCAAACACTTTTTTGAATCATAAT
>JAENWX010000048.1 GCA_016649835.1 Minisyncoccota bacterium
GACATCGTCAACGTCAATGACGCGCTCTACCAACTGAGCTAACCGCGCAAAAATTTTTAAACATCAAAATATTTTGCTTTTTTATTCTGTACAAAGCGGAGGTGGTGAGATTCGAACTCACGATACAGTCTCCCGTATGTCACTTTTCGAAAGTGATGCTTTCAACCTCTCAGCCACACCTCCGCTTTACACAGAATGAGAAGCTGACTTCAACCCCTTCCTTATACCTTGTTCATTATCATTCACAACGATATTTCTGGTATTAACCAGAATCAGATGAAATATGAAGCAGTTCATATTTCATGGCCACACTTCCAAAAATTCTAATTTCTAATTAACCCTTTAATTATACAAGATTTAATCATTACTTTCAACATGGCAACAAAATCTGCACCTGCAGATTTTGTTGCCATAAATTCTTAACCTACCTGCGGTCCGGTAATCAGACCCCCAATTCTTAATTCCTAATTCCTAATTCTTAATTCTTAATCATCAAACTCTCTCCTGTCATTTCTTCTGGTTTTTTTAAATCAAATAATCCTAAAATAGTTGGAGCCACATCTGCAAGTCCGCCAGCTTCTTTTAATTTCTTACTTATGTCGGTCAAAATAAATGGAACAGGGCTACTCGTGTGAGCTGTATGTTTTAGTCCTGTAGTTGGGTCTATATTTATTTCGGCATTTCCATGGTCTGCAGTTATACACGCCACTCCTCCATTTAACTTTAATTCTTTTATAATTCTACCTAGTTCTACATCTATTTCTTCTACCGCATTTATAATAGCTGGTACCTCAGATGTGTGCCCTACCATATCTGCATTCGCAAAATTTATAAGTATAAAATTTGTACCTTTCTTTATTTCTTCAATGGTTTTATCTGCAATTTCTACTGCTCTCATTTTAGGAGCTAAGTCATAAGTTTTTATATCCTTACGACTAGGAATCAATGCATGTTCTTCCCCTTTATAACAACCCTCTTCACCGCCATTAAAAAAATAAGTAACGTGGGCAAATTTTTCAGTTTCCGCAATATGTACTTGAGTTAAATCAGCTAAAGATATTTCTTTAGCTAGAGTTGTGTTTACTTTTATAGGAGAATAAGCTACTAGAGTCGGGTAATCATCTCCATAGCTTGTCATTGTTGCTAAACAAAAATTATAATCTTTTTGCTTTTCTATAATTTTGGAAGTTAGTTGTCTTGACCTATCTGCTCTAAAATTAAAAAAGAAAACTCCATCATTTTTTTGTAATAAATGTTTTTCCCCATTTTCATCTTCGCAAACAAATGGAACCAAGTGTTCATCTACTTTTCCGTCTTTATATAAATTTTCAATATACTCTGATGGAGAAATTTTACAAACATCTCCTTTGCTTTCAAAAATAGCTTCTTCTGTTTTTAAAATACGGTCCCAATTTTTATCTCTATCCATTGCATAAAAACGCCCAGAAACAGAAGCTATCTTACCTACTCCTATTCCCAAAATTTTATTTTCCAATTCTTTTACAAAAATACTTGCGCTCTGTGGAGGAACATCTCTTCCGTCAGTAAAAACATGTATTACTACTTTTGAAATATTGTTATCTTTAGCTGTTTTTAAAAATGCAAAAAGGTGTGATATGTGACTATGAACACCACCATCAGAAAGAAGACCCATTATATGGAGAGTTGAATTATTGGTTTTAACATGTTCAAAAAGTATTTTAAAAACAGGATTGGATGAAAATACACCTTTCTCAATATCATTATTAATTCTGACTAATTCTTGGTCTAAAACCTTACCTGCTCCCATGGTCATATGACCCACTTCACTATTGCCCATTTGCCCTTCAGGAAGGCCTACAGCCGTCCCAGAAGCCTTCAAAAGAGAGTGCGGGTAAGTGTCCCACAGATTGTCGTAGTTTGGCTTATTTGCTTGCAAAATAGCATTATCTTTCTTTTCAGCTCTATATCCCCAACCGTCAAGAATTATTAAGGCAACTTGTTTTTTATTCATCCCGTTAGAAGCAGGTTGCGGTAAAAATTAAATTTAACCATACCCACAAAATTAAATTTCTAATATATACTATTAACATATTCCTCGTCTTATTCTGCGACCGCAGCTTCTAACGGGATTCATATTGTGATTATATCAAAAAATCGAATTTTTAGCATTCCACGCTAATTAATATTAAAAATACACGAATTTATTTTAATAAATTCGTGTATTTTTATATTTATTTATTTTTAACCGAGTTTATTTTTTAATTCAGCTATTTCTTCTTTTAATTTACGTGTTTCTAAGTCATTACAAACCATATTTTTACTTATATTTTCTAATTCTTTAATTTTATTGACGAGAAACTCTTCTGATTTTATTCTTGATTCAGTACTTTTATTAAGTATATTCTCAAAAGCATTTTTTAATTCTCCAACCTCATCATTTCCAGAAGGAAATACTCCTAGGTTCCTCTCATCTTTTAGCATATTAGTTAAAGACTCCAATGATCTAGTTATTCTCTTACTTAAAGAGAAACCAACCAAACTAGCAAGCAACCCCGCGAGCAAGAAAGTTATCAAATATATATTAAATACTTTTTTATTTTGAGCAGAGATATCTTCTGCTCTGATATCAACACCCACTATTCCCTCTAGTTTTCCATCCATATCATAAAAAGGTGCGTACCCAGAAAGCCAGGTTCCCCATTTATCAGTGGTAAAATCTTTTTCTGTTATAGCTCTATTAATATTTTCAAAATCATTTTTTAATAAATCACTTGCATCATCATATATATCCCCAATATGAGAAATATCTTCTTCACTTTCTTCAGCATCAACAACAAATTCAATTTCATTTTTGTCATTTTTACGCATGGTGTATACATAAGTAATATGTGAGTCGTTGTCACGTACTATCTGCAGTGACTTTTTTAAATCTTTATAAGCTTCTGTTTCTTCGTCCCCTCTTGTTTTAATAAATTTGTGCTTTTCCGCATCTATGTGGATTGCGGCAGTCTTAACTAAATTCAACAAGTGATGGTTAAGATCTTCCCTGCTAACAGATTTAAAATTTAAATAGGATAAATAAGAAATAAGACCCATAAATACGAGTGTAAATGAAACGATTCCTAATATAATTTTAGTTTTAATACTTAAGTATTTTTTATGATTAGATTTTTCCATAATTTTTATTTAATAGCTCAATTATTTATATTTTAATATTTTTCAACTATTAGACTAGGGTTTTAATTTGTAAATTAAATATTATTATAATACCAATATTATACACCCTCGTAATTTATTAAGAAAGTATTTACAAAAGCCCAAAAACCCATAAATTATCGTATTATATAAAAAATGAATTAATGCTATAATCAAAGAATATATGAAAAAATCATTCAGACGGAAAGTTAAAATTATAATTATAATATTTATTATAATTATCGGAATTATTATCAGTTTTTTTATAAATAAGGGTATTCAAAAAAGAAAGGAAATAGAGAGAAAAGAAAATGCCGCTATTGAATTAGCAAATAAAATCAATTTTCATAACGTAAAAGCTAAGGCTATTTCTATCTATAATATAAATACTGGAGAATATTTGTATGGTAAAAACGAAGACACTGCACTACCCCTAGC
>JAENWX010000053.1 GCA_016649835.1 Minisyncoccota bacterium
ACATCTCCCTTAAAATTATTCTGTTTCTTTTCCTAATTTCTTGGATTCTTTAGATACGCCTATTTCATTGGCGGTTTCCATTTTCATGTTAGATAATTCTTTTTTTGTCTTTTGACCTGCTTTCTTATTATCCTTACTGTTTTTATTGTTTTTATGTGACATTGTTTTCTCCTCCTCTTATTATTAATCGTTTTGGCCCCAAATAATAAATATCTTAATACTAACTATAACCAATTTTGTGCAATGTATTCCGGCAGTAATTATTACAATGTGAATTTTAGTGATATAATTAATAAAATAAAATAAAATTTTTTACATAGGAGAAAATAGAATATGAATAAAAAAATAGGATTTATAGGGTGTGGCAATATGGCACAAGCTATGATAGGTGGAATAATAAAATCAAAATTAGTTTCGAGTGAAAGCGTCATTGTGAGTAATCCATCAAATAAGAATTTAAATAAGGTAAAAGAACAATATAAAATTATAGTAACTAATGATAATAGGGAAGTTGCAAAATTCTCTGACATAGTAATACTGGCTGTTAAACCGTATAAATATTTTGAAATTATTGACGAAATAAAATCATATTTAAAAAATGATGCAATTATTGTGACGATAGCTGCAGGAATAACTTTAGATGTTATGGGTAGCGTCATGGGAGACGACGTAAAGGTTATAAGAACTATGCCAAATACTCCGGCCCTTGTTTCGGAGGGAATGAGTGCAATCTGTGCTAATAGAAATATATGTAAAGAAGAATTGCAAGAGGTAACAAAGATTTTTGAAAGCTTTGGTGAGGTTGAGATATTAGAAGAAAAGCTTATGGATGTCGTTCCAGCCGTAAGCGGTTCATCCCCAGCATATGTGTATATGTTTATTGAAGCATTAGGTGATGGTGCGGTGCTAAAAGGAATGCCAAGAGATAAGGCCTATAAAATGGCGGCGCAAGCGGTACTTGGAGCAGCAAAGATGGTTCTTGAGACTGGAGAACACCCGGGAAAACTTAAAGACAATGTATGCTCACCATGGGGGACTACAATAGAGGCAGTATATACACTAGAAAAAAATAATTTTAGAGGGACTGTAATTTCAGCTATGGAGAGGTGCACAGATAAGGCTATTGAAATGGGTAAAAAATAATATAGAAAAGTTTATACTTTGTTTATAGTTAGTTTATAAAAAGTAGAGAGATGTAAGTCAAAATGGAATTATGAAAGACTTTCATGTTTATAAACAAATTAAAACAAAAGGGGATGTTATAAAGTGAAATTAAACAAAAAAACAGCAACAATCATAAGTTTTGCGATAGGTACTATAATGTTTACAACCACAGCTATGGCACAAGTTTTAACCAAAAGTGGATATGATCAGCTTAAAGATTCTGTGAAATATACAGCAGAAAATTGTGCCACTAAACTTTCAAGTTTTACTTTGGATACAGCAGTCGTACTAAAGGATAATGGTACTGTTATTTATTCTGATAATTCTCTTAATAAAGTTGATGTATCAAACAGAGCAGAGGAAACTGTATCAGCGAGACTCAGGGGTTTAGTTAAGACTGATAGTTACTATTACTCTGATAAAAAAGGTTCTATAACAAAAAATAGCAAACAGAATGTTTATTATGAAACAAAATTTACGAGCCCTCATGAAAATAATGCTTTCAGTAACCCTTTTAAAGAAGAAGGAGCTTCTGACGTAGAAAAAATTGCAGATGCACTTGTGGGAAATTTAAAAGACGCTGTTGTAGTTACTGAAAATACAAATGGAACTAAAACATTATCTGGTTCTTTAAGTGAGTCGCAAATACCAGCTGTCGTTGATGCAGTGGTATCTTATTATGCTAAGAGCCGATTTGGTAATAATTATAATAATCCTAACAATGATAGTACCATACCAAAAATAACAAAGGATGTATTTGTAAGTGAAATTAAAGGAAATATGACAACAAATAAAGATGGATTCATTCAAAGCGTGCTTGGTAGTGGTGTGATTTCGGGTAAAGATGAAAGTGGCACAGCACATAAATTAACTTTCGAGATGTTAGTAAAAATTAATAATGTTAACTCAACCAAGGTAAGTAGACCAGACCTTACTGGCAAGAAAGTAGAAAAAAGTGTAGAACAAGATTATAGCAAATTATCTAATCCTGAAAAATATATAGGCAAATATAAGACAGATATATTAATAGAGAAGGAAGGCAAATTTGTAAAAATAGGTGAAAAATTTGTAGATGTTACTGCAATAGATGATAAAGGCATTAGCGGAAGACATTATGAGGAATATGCAAAGGGTTATGAAGAATATGCAACCAACAAAAAAGACTTCAAGTTTGATGGTAAATTTGAAAATGATCAATTTAATGCAAATTTTAAAGTAGAAGGATCTTCAAAAAACAGTGTGCAAGGGAATATATCTATAAATATGCGTACAGCCAATATATACTTTAGCA
>JAENWX010000001.1 GCA_016649835.1 Minisyncoccota bacterium
ATAAAATTTTATCTTCGTAAACTTTATCAATAAAAAAGTCCTCGGATGAGGGAGGACGAGGAGCCAGACATTTTTTATTAAAAAAGTTTACTACGATTAAAGTCCTATGAATAATAATTATAAAAAAGTTTACCCAAATCTATGGAGGCGGGCAAAAAATATTTTAGAAAATGATGGGGTAGTGGTACTACCTACAGATACTTTGTATGGAGTAATTGGATGTGCTTTATCTAAAAAAGCAGTAGAAAGAATATATAAAATAAAAGGACGGACAGAGAGTAAGCCGTTTATAATACTCGTAACATCCTTAAAAGATATAGGTTTATTTGGAATAAAGATAAATAAAGACCAGGCCAAATTTTTAGAAAAAATTTGGCCTGGGAAAGTAAGCGTGATATTACCTTGCAGTTTAACTAAATGGCAGTACCTTCATCGTGGAGAGAAGTCTATTGCATTTCGTATGGTAGGCCCTAAAAATATTAATTTATTTAATCTTATAAATAAAGTAGGGCCACTAGTAGCACCAAGCGCAAACAAGCAAGGAGAATCACCAGCCATAAACATAACCCAAGCAAAAAGCTATTTTAATAAAGAAGTAGACTTATATATAAACGATGGCACCAAGACAAATAAGCCCTCAACTATAGTTAAATTTGAGGGCAATAATTTAATCGTTCTTAGGCAGGGTGGAGTTAGTATAAATTTTAAGAATTAAGAATTAAGAATTAAGAATTAAGAATTAAGAATTAACCCATAGGGTGAGCCCATGGGGTGATTTTGATAAATCATCTGTTGAATCAGAATTAAGAATTTCATATCTGTGCGCTATAGCGCACCAAATGTGTAAATGGTTAATATAACAAAAAAATAAGAGCCGGAGGCTCTTATTTTTTATGTTCTTGTTGTTGCTTTTTTAGCTCCATGACTTCTTCTATTAGTTTGCCCATCGTGTCTTCTATTCTATTTAGAATTTCATCATCCTTTTTTTGTTCTACTTCATCTTGTTCATCGTCTTCATTGATTTCATCCACATCTTCCTGAATCTCATCAACGTCTTTTTGAATCTCATCCACATCTTTTTCAATCTCATCCACATCTTCCTGGATCTCATCAACATCTTTTTGAATTTCTTCAACGTCTTCTTGAATTTCTCCGACATCTAAAGCAACTTCACTTAGCTTATCATCCTGACGGTTTACTGACATTTGAATAAATATGGATAAGTATATTGCTTCCAAGGATACAATAGTAGTTACAACCAAAAGTATTTGGCTAAATTCATAACCCAAAAAGTAAAAAACAAATGAAGATATAAATAATACAGTATGTATAAAAAGAGAGCCAGTAGAACCCATCATTCTAGTGACTTTAATCGAAGCTCTCTCAAGAGCATTATTAGATTTTGTTATTATGCGCTTCATATGTAGTGTTTATTATACACCATAATTCTGTTATAATATAGCTATTATAGACCTTGTTTCACTTTCTGCTTTTATATACAGATTTAGTAAGGGGATTAGTTATATAAAATATTATAAATTTAATTATGTAGGTGACGGTTTTTTAAAATAATAATCGAAACTTACTTCTATCTATATGGAAACATCAGTACAAAAACCACCACTAACACCAAGATTTTTCTTTATTTCATTAGGAGTTCTTGTTGCTCTTATTACAAGTGTCTCATCTTTTCTGATTTTGTTTTTTGAAACATTAAATAAAAAATTTCCAGATGTTTTGACTGCTACTTATCAATATGGATATAATTCTTATTCTTATGATAGTATTCGTTCTACACTGGCTACACTTATAATATTTTTCCCAGTATTTTTAGTATTGTCATTTTATTGGAGAAAAATATCAAAATCTGAGCTAGGTAGCAAAGACAATATAATATTTAAGTGGATGATATATTTAATAATATTTATCGCTAGTCTTGTTGTTATTATTGACTTAGTTACTCTTGTTAATTATTTTGTTTCTGGAGAAATTACATCCCGATTTATTTACAAAGTTATAGGAGCAGCTCTTGTTTCAGGACTAGTGGGTTTTAATTATTTCTTCGAATTAAAAGATCACAATAATAAAGATACAAAAAGTAAATTATCTTTAGTTTATGCAATTATCTCCGTCGTTATGTTTTTAAGTTTAATTATTTGGAGTTTTACTATTATGGGTAGCCCAACAGAGCAACGTACATGGCGCATGGACGATAGAAGAGTAGGTGATTTACAAAACATTCAAAGTCAGGTCATTACTTATTGGCAGCAAAAAGAAAAATTACCAGCCACCCTATCAGAACTATCAAACCCTATTACTGGATATTCTCTACCTGTTGATCCAGATTTTGAAAAAGGTATTTCTTATGAGTACACTCCCAAAGATTTATTAACATTTGAATTGTGTGCTACTTTTGGTAGAGATATGCCAAAAGGATGGCAAGAAAATGGCCGAATGGTTTATCCAACACAAATAATGCCCATAGCAGAATACGACAAATCAGTATTGTCCATGCCTTATCCTGGTGGGACAAATGAATCATGGGATCATAAAATAGGACGAACTTGCTTCACTCGCACAATAGACAAAGATATATATCCACCAATTAAAAAATAGATTAAAATGCAAAATTACGATCATATAAAAATTGAAAAAAAATGGCAAAAAGAGTGGAGTAAAAATGAAATATACAAAACCTTAAATAAAGGTAAAAAAATGTATGTACTCGACATGTTCCCATATCCTTCTGGCGTGGGTCTTCATGTTGGCCACCCACGTGGCTATATAGGTAGTGATGTATATGCTCGTATGAAAAGAATGGAGGGTTTTAATGTGCTCCATCCTATGGGTTATGATGCTTTTGGTTTACCCGCAGAACAATATGCATTACAGCATAAAATACACCCTAAAAAAGCCGTAGATGAAAATGTAAAAACTTTTGAAAGACAGCTTTCTATTATTGGGCTTTCTTATGATTGGACTCGTAAGGTCAATACAACCGACCCAAAATATTATAAATGGACACAATGGATATTCCTTCAAATTTATAATTCTTGGTATGATAAAACTCAAAATAAAGCTCGTCCTATTTCAGAGCTTGAAAGTCTATTTGAAAAGAATGGTAATGAAAAAATAAATGCCGAATGTAACTCAGACACAGAATTTTTTTCATCAAAAGAGTGGAAGTTATTTTCTAAAATAGAAAAACACAACATACTCATGCAATACCGTCTTGCTTATGAAGGACACAGTGAAGTAAATTGGTGTGAAGAAATGGGAACTGTTCTCGCTAATGATGAAATAACAAACGACAAAAATGGTAACCCCGTTTCAGAGAGAGGAGGATTCCCGGTTATAAAAAAATCCATGCGCCAATGGTTCATGCGAATTACAGCTTATGCAGACAGGCTGCTTTCTGGTCTTGATGGATTGGAATGGAGTGACCATATAAAAGAAATTCAAAAGAACTGGATAGGAAAGAGTGATGGTAGTGAAATAGAATTTAAGATTCGAGTCCCTGGAAAGTTTTCTTCAGGTCCTCGCCTGCCCGACCTTGCGGTTGTTCGGGCGGGGACGAGGGAGGACGAGGGGCCAGACCATTCAGAAAATTTTTCCAGAGACTCTCTTTCTATAAAAGTTTTTACAACCCGCGCAGATACTATTTTTGGTGCGACTTATGTAGTTCTGGCGCCGGAACATCCATTAATTAATAATTACAAATTACTAATTACTAATTGGAGAGAGATAGAAGAATATATTAATGAAATAAAAAATAAGACCGATGAAGACAGAGTAAAAAATGATAAAGAAAAAACAGGAGTAGAACTAAAAGGTATCAAAGCTATCAATCCCGCAAACGGAGAAGAGGTACCAGTTTGGATAGCTGACTACGTGCTTGCTACTTATGGGACAGGAGCTGTTATGGCTGTGCCTGCACATGATGAAAGAGATTTTGAATTTGCGAATAAGTATGATTTGGCACTCAAGCAGGTTGTTGTTTCTAATAATTTATTAAAATCAATAGTTGTAAGTACAACCTTGGATAACGATATTGATTTTAAGTATCAGTTACAAAAAAGTAAAATTGACTTTACTTTATCAATAAGTTCAATAAGCAATCGCGAGCATATTAGAGTTGAATTAAAAAAAGAAAATCTTCAAGAGTTTATTAATATTGTACAGAAATATATAAAAGAAAAATGTTGGGTTGAGATACTTGGAAATGAAAATATAATTGTACTTAAAAACGAAGTTCATAAAGATTTTCTGAATCACTCAGAAGAGTGGTTTAAGAAATTTTTAGAATGGGAACCTTTTATTAAAGGACAGAAAAATTTATGGGATATGCTTTCTAAAAATACTTTTTTTCAAAATTTAGTTTGTTATCAAGATGATGGAATATTAACTAATTCAGGAAAATTTAATGGTTTAACTTCCGAAGAAGCCCGCGCACAAATTACGAAATTTGTAAATGGAAAAATAGTTACAAAATTTAAAATGAGAGATGCAATATTTGCTCGTCAAAGATATTGGGGTGAGCCAATTCCACTTAAACATAACCCAGATGGAACAACAACAGAAGTAAAAGAAAAAAATCTTCCTTTAGAATTACCAAACATTAAATCTTATGTTTCAACTGGTACAGGTGAGTCTCCACTTGCAGGAGTTAAGTCTTGGGTGAAGGAAGGCTATGAGACAAACACAATGCCTGGATGGGCTGGGTCTTCTTGGTACTTCTTGCGTTATATGGATCCTCAGAATAGTAAAGCTTTTGCGTCTAAAAAATCTCTTGAGTACTGGAAAGATGTAGATGTGTATGTTGGCGGACTCGAGCATGCTACTGGGCATTTACTCTACTCTCGTTTTTGGAATAATTTCTTATTTGATTTAGGTCATGTTCCAACAAGAGAACCATTTAAAAAACTTAGAAATCAAGGAATGATTTTGGCTAGTGATGGACGTAAAATGAGTAAAAGATGGAATAATGTAGTAAACCCAGATGACATAGTAAAAAACTATGGAGCAGATACTTTGCGTATATATGAAATGTTCATGGGACCATTTGAACAAAGCCTACCATGGTCTACAGAAAGCATTATTGGCTCACGAAGATTTATAGACCGCGTCTTTAGACTTCAATCTAAAGTTACAAATAAAAAAAGTGACATAGAAGTAGAAAAAATTTTTCACAAAACACTTAAAAAGGTTAGTGAAGATATAGAAAATTTTGCTTTCAATACGGCAGTTTCTTCAATGATGATTTTATTAAATGAAATAGAAAAGTTTGAAAATATTGGAAAAGCTGAGTTTAAAATTTTATTACAGATGTTAGCTCCTTTCGCTCCTCACGTAACAGAAGAACTTTGGTCTAATACAGGAGAAAAGAAATCCATCCATAAAAGTTCTTGGCCTAAATGGGACAAAAATAAAATTGTTGATGATATGATTAAAATTGCTGTTCAAGTAAATGGTAAAGTAAGAACAGAAATTATGATATCAAAAGATATGTCAGAATCTGAAATTAAAGAAATGGCGCTAAAAGATAAAAATATTTTAACCTGGACAGAAGGAAAAGAAATAAAAAGAGTTATATATGTTCCCAATAGAATTGTAAATATTGTTGTTTAGATTTTATACTAAGCTAGACCTTGCATAGCGAAGATTATTTACGGTTTATTGCACTTTTGTATGCTTGTAATCAGTCAGAAGGTTTATTTAAATGTTGGGAACTTAGCCAAAGGTCAAACTTATGATATTGAGAGTGGAAAAATATATCAAAAAACATAAAAACTGGTTTGGCAAGGACCTAAGAATTCTTTGTTTTTATTGTCTAATTTGTAGAAAAAATAGGGGATCTCTTAAATATAGATAACTTCTTGTATTTTTGTTGAATAAATCTATTATTTTGTTATAATAGAAAAGTATTTTAAGGATATCGGCTATCCGAAATATTAAAAATACTAAATCTTGTTCATCCGAGATATTCTTATAAATCTATACATAATGCAACTTCTAGATAATATCATTTCTTTAAATCAAGCAGCCGAAATTTCTGGGTATACTCAGGACTATCTTGGTTATTTAGTACGCATAGGTGAGATCAAAGGTGTTAAAAAAGGAGGGGTCTGGTTTATCACTAAAGAAGAGCTTAATGACTATCTATTGAAGAAAAAACCCATTCAAACAGACTCAAACACTAAAGATTTCTTTCAAAAAATTTGGCACAAAAAAATAGACGTTAAAGATTTCATTTCACATCTCTCTCCTCGTAATTTTTTGGTTTCCGCTCTTATTATATTCGTGGGACTTTCTTCGGTTGGAGCCTATCTTTTTGAGAAAAATAATTACAATCAAACTTTATCTTCCGCATTTCAATCCTTCGTTCTTTCGGATCATACAGAAGAGGTGAAAGCAAATAAGATAGGAGATTTACTTTCAAATGTTTCTGACGGACTGGCTTATGGATGGAGTGAATTTACTTTTGAAATTTTAGATGATATTAAAAATTCTACAAACACAACAAAAGAATTAGTAGCTTTCGTTGGTGCTGAAGTTGCAAATAGAGTTCAACTTGTCGGAGATAGAATTACTTCCGTTTTAAATAATACAAAAAAGTTTTTTACTAATACTAAAAAATTTGTTGCAGTAGTGAAGACTCCTGTACCCGATAGGAAAGTTCCACTTGGCTCTTCACTAAAAGCTTCAGCCATTGATTCACTAAAGTCTGGTAGTGATTCTTTAACCTCTATCTCTACGGGATTAGCCAATGGTTGGATAACATTCACGGATTGGATTTTAAATAATATTAAAAATTCAATCATTGGGACAAAAGAATTTGCAGTTTCTGTTGGTGATGGTGCAAAGTTTGTTGGTAATTCAATCACTAATGAAATCACATCTCAACGAACAGTAATCTCGGCATGGGGACATTCAATCCCAAGTAAAATAGTTTCAATCTGGAATTCAACCAAAAAGTTTGTCATTGATTTTATTTCTCAACCACCAAAGTTAATAGTCAAAAGTCCAATAGTTATTCCTCCTTCACTGACAACAACTGCCCCAACAATTAAAGTTGAAGTTCCAGAACCAGAAGCCTCTAGTATAGCAGGCTCTCAACGACCGGCAACTTCGGCATCGGGAAGTACCACAATAATTCAACGAATTTATGAACAACCACAAACAACAATTATCAATCAAGTTGACCCAACCCTTTTCTCTAGAATCCAAGGTATTGAATTAGCTCTTCTAAATAATATCTCTCATAACTCTAATCAAACAAATAGAATATACGACAGTGTCGGTAGAAGTATATCCGGAGCTTCAAACAACATTACCGAAGAAGGAACATTAAATAATACAACAATAAATGATGCTACCCTTGTGAACTTCACTTCTACTGGAAATGCTTTATTTACCAAAGTTCCAACTCTGGCTCATGCTTTTGACCCTTCTTGGCCATCTGACATTTCAAATGTTTCCAATTCCTCACTCTATATCAATCCTGCTTCTTCAGTATTGGATGGCAATCTGCTCGGTCTTGCTGTTGGAGGAGTTGTTAAATTTCTAGTTGATACTGAAGGTGATATTTATGGTAACAGTTTAATCTTAACTGGTTCTGTTACTCAAGGTAATACTACAGTAGAAAATCTAACAGTTGGTGGAAATATTATTTTAGGTGATGCTTCGACTGACACTTTAACCATCAATTCCGCCAATTGGACTTTTGCCAACGATACCAACTTCGCGCTATCAGGAGGCCTTAATGGTTTATCTTTTGATACCGATACTCTTTTCATTGATTCGCTCAATCACCGCATCGGCATCGGGACAACGAATCCGGGGAGTAAATTGGAAGTTGCTGGAACTTTTTCACAAACGGGAGCCAATACATTTGGAACAGGGACAGGGGTAATATCACTTAATGGAGCAACTACTATCACTGGCATCAATACTTTCACAACTGGTACAGGCACTGTAGAATTTAAAAATGTCTCTACCAATATTTCTTCTATCAATCCCGTCATTGATACGACGGATGCCACCTCTACTCTATCCATAAACACAGTTACGAACAGACCGACAACCTTTGGGACAGGGCTAGTGACTATTCCAAATCTATTGATCACAAATTCTCAGGGCAATAATGGAACTATGGGTATTACTTCCAGCGCCACCACGGAAACTATTTTCTCAGTCACGGGTGCATCTCTAACTTCTGGCACAGGCATTGCGGAGAATATCACCGCCAATGCAAACAATGGGGAGATTACAAAAGGGCACACGATTACTATTACCGATGCCACTGTTGGCGGGGGCGGATACACTGCATTGTCAATCAGTACTTCGGGAGCTGGGGTTGGCTTGGGCAACAAATATCTTTTAGATATGAATCCGGGAGCAAATAAAGAAGTTGTGTTTGATTCGGCTGGAGCATTTAGACCAACCACTTCCGTTGCTTCCAACACCAACACTATTGGTTCATCCGATTTTTATTGGAAGAATGGATATTTTGACCAAATTACTGCCAACAATATTTCCGGAGTGGTGGTCGGAGGAGCGACTTCATCCACTTCGTGGACCATCGGCTCTACTCAAGTCGCTGATGTCAATGAAAGTTTAATTTTTTATAGAAATAATCTAGGGGCTGGTAATGCTTCACTTCAATGGAACGCTGGTGCGGGCGACTTGCGGCATTTCACCGTCAATTATCCGTTTAACGCCACTTACACAGTCAATGATACTTCAATCACGACTGGTGTGAATTTATATTCTGGAAACTTGGTCAACAACACCACCACTGGCACTCAGAAACTTTTATCTCTGACCAACACCGGTACAGGTACGACAGAAACTGGCATTTATATAGGCAACACCGGCACAGGAACGACCGCTCTTGAAGTCGCTGGCACGTGGACCAATGGAATAATTACCAACAACAATTCTATTAATGCTGGGAGTGGAGCAATTACCGGTGGAGCAGGAACTTTCACGACCTTAAATGGTAACACTATTACTACCGGTACAGGTATTCTTACAATATCTGCTGGCAAAACTTTAACTATTTCCGACTCAACAACATTTGGAACTAATGCGATTACTTTGGCAGGAGGAGAAGTAATAACATTCTCACCCGCTAATGCACTTTCACTTCTAACTACAGGAGGAACTTCTGTTACTTTGCCGACCACCGGCACGCTAGCTACACTCGCTGGTGCAGAAGCTCTTACAAACAAGACTATTGTTGCAGGTAGTAATACGATTTCAGGAATTATCAATGCTAATCTCTCAGGTACAGCAGGAATATCAAACGCAAACCTTGCCAACTCTACTATCAGTGGAATATCTCTCGGCGGAACATTACCCACCCTTACTTTTGGCACCCATCTCTCAGGTATTTCTTACAATGGTTCAACAGCGGTAACCATCGCAACAGATGCAACTGATGCAAACACTGCAGGAACTATTGTTTCAAGAGATGCATTTGGTAACTTCTCGGCGGGAGCAATTACTTCCGGCCTCATCAACTCTCAAACCATTTCCTCAAATGCTTCCTTCACTGGTACGGTTAATGCAGTTACTGGTTACAAATTAAACGGCATTGCTACTTCTGGTAATGTGCTTCGCGGGGATGGTATCAACTTCGTCAATGCTACTCTCGGTGGCTCTGATATTACTGGTGCAGCTCTTACCAAGACCGATGACACCAATATTACTCTTACCCTAGGAGGCACTCCAGCGACTTCACTTTTGCGCGCAACGAGCTTGACCCTTGGCTGGAGTGGGTTACTTTCTCCCGCTCGTGGTGGTACTGGAGTAAACAACGGCACGAACACCCTTACTTTGGGTGGGAACTTAATTACCTCTGGAGCCTTTGCCACCACTCTCACTACCTCTGGAATCACAGCTCTCACTTTGCCGACTTCAGGAACTCTCTATAGTACAGCGACGGGTTCCATCACGTCTCTCTCAGTACTCACTTCCGTATCTGATGAAACTGGCTCGGGGGCTTTGGTCTTTGCAACTTCTCCAACTCTAGTTACTCCAGTATTAGGAGCAGCAACTGCTACAACTGTTAATGCCTTAACTCTAACTGCAGCTGCTGATGGTTTCACTATCGCAGGTGGAACAGTATCAAGAACATTAACAGTTACAGGTGCTGATGCTTCAATCTCTGGAACACATACAGGTACATCATCTGGAACAAACACTGGCGACAATGCTACCAACTCTCAATACTCAGGTCTTGCAGCTTCTAAATTAGATACTGGACTAGCCTTACTTCTTGCTGGAGGGACTATGACAGGTGGAATAACTAACTCTACTTCAGTCAATCCCCTCACAACTCTAGCTGAATCTTGGATTGGGCCGAGTTCAACTACTGGTGTTTATTTCAACGGCGGCAACGTCGGGATTGGTAATACAAGCCCAGATTCAAAATTAAGTATTAATTCTTCAACAGACAATGTAAGTATTATGACTCTTCGTTTTCCTTCAGGTAGTAATGCTGATAAAGTTGGAATTTTATTTAAGGGGAATGATGGAACTTATAATATAAATTATGCAGAAATGATTGGTGGAGTAGAAAACTGGTCAAATGATGATGGGTTCATTGGTTTTAGAACAGCTAAAGCTACTACCTTAGCAGAAAGAATGAGATTAACTTCAAACGGAACTTTGGAAGTTGGTTTTAATTACACAGGTACAAGTGGAACATTAGCAAATGGAATGATTGTTGAAGGCAACGTCGGCATCGGGACGACGAATCCTGCACAGAAGTTGCATGTTGAAGGTTCTCCTGCGATAGGGACAACTGGTACGGAATCAATGTTGTTATTAGGACGTGCCTTGTCTGGCGGGGTTTCATTTAATCAAGCTGCAGCGTTTAAACTTGGCAGATGGCAAAATGCGGGAGGTACTTATGAATCATTTACTCGGTTAGATATTGCGTTGAAAGATGATGATGCAGTGAACGATTACAGTACAGACGTAACTGTTATGTCATTACAAAACAACGGCAACGTCGGCATCGGGACGACGAGTCCAAACGCTAATTTGGAAGTTGTAGGAGCAACAGGAATTATACAAACTATAAATACAACAGCAGAAGGACTTGGTTATTTCACTACATTAAAATCTGAATATGCTTCTAATACAGGATATTTAGCGTTTGCTGGTGGTGGTGGTACAGGTAAAGTTATTGGTGGGGCAGCTTATGGAGTGGATACTGTTCTTTTTGCTAATAATACGGAAAGGGTTAGAATATTAAACAACGGCAACGTCGGCATCGGCACGACGAGTCCACAAGCGAAATTACAGATTGGTTCAAATATAAATACTATTCCTGCTTCGACTGCATTAAGTACAGTAGGAGGTACAACTATTCGATTTTTGAATGGCGATGGTAATGCTGATTATGGTTCATATTTAGCAAGTGGTGGAACAGCACAACTTACTCTTGGTTCAAGATATGCTTCCATTGATACAGATGTGTTAACTGTAAATAACGGCAACGTCGGCATCGGGACGACGGGGCCAGGGGCGAAGTTGGATGTCGTAGGAACATCTGTTGCTGGTGGCGCAGAAGGAATATATGTAAGTAACACCACTTCAGGTAATGCAAACAAAGCGCTTCTGGGGGTTACAAGTGCCACATTCTCTTATGGCAGTTTGGGTGGTAATGAGACCGTGTTATTCAACGCGGCGACATCGCCGATATCATTGGTTACGGCGGATGCCCAACCAATAAAATTCATTACGAATTACGCAGAGGCGATGAGGATACAATCAAACGGCAACGTCGGCATCGGGACGACGGCACCAGGAGAAAAACTTGAAGTAAATGGAAAAATTAAAGTTTTAGGTGCATTTGGGTCTATTATAGGATACAGGTCATTTGGTTCAAATTTTAGTATGGATAGCAGTGGAGTTTATACTACGACAGATACTCATGCTAGTTATGGTTATTCAGGTATGGTGGCATCTTGGGGGTCACTTCATTTTTTTGCTAATGAAGTAGCAACAACGGCAGGTCAAACAATTACACCATCTGAAAAAATGACAATATTAGGAGCATCAGGCAACGTCGGCATCGGGACGACGAATCCGGTGAGCGCTTTGAATGTTGCAGGTACAACAGGATTAACATGGGGAAATGGTAGTTCGCCATCAAAAGGTTTACTGACCGTTGGTTCTCAGGGTACGGGAGGAAGTTCTTTGTTCGTTAACACCCCTGGGTATGCATCAACATTTGGTGCTGGGTTTGGGGTTGATGGAACTTTTAGCGGGTCTACTGCAACAATAAATTTGAAAGCATTTGGAATATTTCCAGGAGATACTGGTTGGGGGTCAAACTTAACATTTTCTACAACCTTAGATAATACTCTCAATGAGAGAATGAGGATGGATAAGAACGGCAACGTCGGCATCGGGACGACGGGGCCGACAGCTAAATTAGAGGTTGGAGGTAATTTTATTGGTTCAGCACCAGTTGATGCTATTGTAATAAGAGCATTAACTGATGGACAGTATCAAGGAGGATTTATAAATTGGAAAGCTAACATTGCTTCCAGTAACTTTTCTTTAAGTAAGATATATGGAGGGAGAGATAATGTAGAAGCTTCATCTAAATTAGGATTTTTTACTAATAGTGATATTTATAATGTTGCTGACCTATCTTCTGAAAAAATGACTATTTTAGGAAACGGCAACGTCGGCATCGGGACGACGAGTCCAGGGTCAAAACTTGATGTGAATGGAACTATCGCTGTTAGACAATCTAGCAATGGAACAAGTGGGACACCTTTGGAAACCATAGGACTGCTTGGAACTAACAGCTTGGGAAATACTGGTATTCCTATGCCTTCCATAAATTTTGTAAACTCTTGGACTACTAACAATAATTCATGGATGAATTTTCATGTTCGTAATAACACTATTGATACTGTTGCAATGACTCTTCTATATAACGGCAACGTCGGCATCGGGACGACGGCACCGATGTATAAATTAGATTTGGGCAACACATCACTTGATAGTAATACATTGAGATTTGGTGTTGGGACACGGAATTCAACTGGTGCACAGTATCCTGCCAAAATAGATTTATATGTATATGACGCTAATCCTGTTAATCAATATTTAAGATTTTATGCCCCAAACGGTAATCCAAGTGGTGCGACAGAAGCTGATAGACAAACATTGGGAATGGTCATCAATGGAAACGGCAACGTCGGCATCGGGACGACGAGTCCTGCGACACAAATGCATATTGTTGGCGTGGGTCAAAGAACCGCAGCTTTAACTGATGCGGGCGCTAAAGGCTCAACACTTTTTCTTGAGGATCCAACAAGTGATACCGGAACCGGTGGTGCTATAACTTTTGGCGGTGGAGCAGCGAATGGTAGTGTGCCACAAGCAGCAATAAAACTTCTACTATCTAATGGAGGAGCGAATGGTACGGGTGACCTTGCTTTCTCCACTCGTAATGTGGCGTCAGATGTAGCTCTAACAGAAAGGATGAGAATATTAAATAACGGCAACGTCGGCATCGGGACGGTGGGACCGGGGGCATTGTTGCATCTTGGCAAAGCAGGGAGTCTTAACGAATCTGATACTGCGTTTGACTTAGCCGACTCTGATACTCTGCTTAAATTGGAAAACACTGGTCCATCTTATGGCTCAGAAACAGCTTTGTCTTTAGGTGCAACGGTTTCTTCTGCCTACAGGCCAGCTGGACTCATTACGGGTAAATTTTGGGGACCCTCCGACTTTAACAGTGGACGTCTCGGATTCTCAACATCAAATTCTGGCACACTTGGCTTGCGTATGGTGATTGATGAAACTGGCAACGTCGGCATCGGGACGACGAGTCCACAAGTTCCATTAACTATTTATGGCTCTTCTGGAAATGTTGATATAAATGTAGGGAGTAGAAATGGAGTAGCGACTGGAAAAGCATTAGTATTAAGATATAATTTAACTGATGACTATGGACAGATTGCTAGTTATGATTATGCAACAGGTGCAAAAAATTTAGTTATTAACCCAATTGGTGGCAACGTCGGCATCGGGACGACGGCACCACAAGCCAAGCTGACTATAAAGGGTAATCAATTATTTGCGGGTAATCCCGATATTGGTTCTTACGGGAAGTTAGAAGCTGTCTATGATGGAAACATTGCTACTTACGGCACAGCTGCGAGTATAGATTTTTATCGTCCGATAGCAACATACGGTAATGAAGGAGAAATTCGTTTTAGCACCAGTCCAGGAGTAGGTGGTGTATCAACTCCAACACAGAGAATGGTAATAGATAAGAATGGCAACGTCGGCATCGGGATGACGGCACCGGGGGCGAAGTTGGATGTTGTATACCCAGGTACTATCGGAACATCTTTAACAACTTTAAGGGCATTTGGATATGATGCAGATAGTTATTTTAGTGTGTCAAATGACGCAAATAATTCAGCAAATGTTGCGCTTTACAGGTCTGATACAATAAAGATGTTTGAGGTTCTTGGTCATACCGGTAAAGCATATTTTAACGGCAACGTCGGCATCGGGACGACGGGGCCGAGTGGCAAACTCGATGTTGCTGGTGGTACGGCATATTTCTCTGGTCTAAGTACAGCCGCGCGTCAAGTGATTGGTCTTTCTAGTGATGGAGTTACAAATCAAATTCAATCAACTTATCTAGGTGCTTCTAGCTTCGTGCCTCTGGCGTTTCAAGTTGGTGGGGGGGAAAAGGTCAGAATATTAACAAACGGCAACGTCGGCATCGGGACGACGGGGCCGACGTATAAATTAGAAGTGAACGGAGGAGCCACTTCCCCTTTATCTGTTTATTCAAGCAGCGATTATCAGTTAGGGCTAAGGAATACAGGAGATGCTGGTGGTTGGTGGCTTAAGAGCTATGGTGCGGGAGCATTTGCTTTACATGAAAATGGAATTGGAGATAAATTAACTTTTGATGATAGTGCAACTGGAAATGTGTATTTTCAAAACATAGGCAACGTCGGCATCGGGACGACGAATCCGAGTACAAATAAATTGGTTGTCGTCGGAGATATAAGAGTTGGAACAACTGGTACAGATGGTTGTATACAAAGATTCGATGGTACAGCTCTCACCGGTTCTTGTTCATCAGATATTAGATTAAAGAAAGACATTAATTCTATCACAGGAGTTTTAGAAAACTTTGTTAACCTAAATCCAGTTACTTACAAATGGAGAGCTGATGAGTACCCAGAGAGAGGATTTGGTACAGGTATGGTTACAGGTTTAATTGCTCAAGAAGTAGAAGGTATCTTTCCTGAATTAGTAAACAAAGACAGTCAGGACTTCTTTACAGTAGACTACGGAGTGAATTTACAAATGCTATCCATACAAGCGATTAAGGAACTCAATTTGAAAGTGGAAGATTTGTCTTCGCTTGATATAAAAAATCCTACTTCATTTGGATCTCTTATTAAATATTTCTTAGCCGATATTAGTAATGGCTTAGAGAAGATTTTTGTTAAAGAGGTAAATACTGACACTTTGTGTGTTTACGATGCTACAGGAGCCAAAACCTGTATAAATAAGGCTCAATTGGACGCATTGTTGGTTGGTGTCGGAACGACTTATAGTGGTTCCAGTAGTAGTTCAAGTGAGAGTAATGTTGTTCTATCAAGTTTTGATGAGAATTTAGTAAATGCTAAAACAGAAGCCAATGGAAAAATAGAAACAGATTATACATCAGAAAGTTGGGGAACATTTAATTCAGCATTAACTCTAGATTTAGAATTATCAGAGACAAATGATGAAGAAAAAATTACAAAAACAAATGCCATCAATGATGCAATTTCAGGATTAGAATTATTAATAGTGGAAGAAGTTGTTGATGTACTACCAGAGGAAGTTCCTCCAGCTGAAGAGCCGGTGGTTGAAGCTCCAGCGGAAGAACCCGTAGTTGAAGCTCCAGCGGAAGAGCCGGTAGTTGAGCCAACAGCAGTTGAAACGATAGTTGAGCCAGCTCCAGTAGAATAACGGGTTTTAAGTAGATTTATGCACATTGCGTATTCTGGTCATATTTGTTTATATTGTGTATAATTAAACAATCAAATCAATCAATAATATTATTCATTAATTATATATAAGTCACCTTGTGTAAAGTTTCGGTGAACCCAACAAAAAAATGGAATCAAAAAAAGTAGAATTTTTTAATAAATTGTCGTTCGTTATATTATTAGTTACAATATTCCTCTCTTTATTTTTCTTCATCCCTTACACTCCAGTAACACTCGAAGCAAGTAAAGGATTTCTCTTATCTGTCGGAGCAACTCTCTCTTTATTTTTTTGGTTAATTTCTAGACTAGGTGATGGTAAATTTGTATTTCCTAAAGATAAATTGATTTTATTTGCAATGATTATTCCTTTGGTATTTCTTATTGCATCATTTTTCTCCTCATCTCTTTATATTTCACTTTTTGGTAGTGGCTTTGAAATTGGAACATTTGGGTCTATGTTAACACTTTTTATTATTTTCTTTTTATCATCAATTTATTTTCAGTCAGAGAAACGTTTATGGTATTTTATAAGGGCTTTGTTTATAGGTGGATTAATTTTGGTTTTATTTGAGGTTTTAAGTTTATTTATTGATTTTGACCATATTTTACCAGGATTTTTACAGGGGGTATCCTCTGGCAATCTAGTGGGTAGTTGGAATAATTTTGCTTTATTGCTTGGTATTATTGTTTTACTAGCAGTCTTTACTATTGAATTATTAAATACAAAGGTAATATTTAAAATAGCACAATATTTATTATTATTATTGGGAATATTATTACTTGTTATAATTAATATTTCATTGGTATGGTTATTAGTTGGATTATTTTCTTTGATTATTTTTGTTTACAGTCTATCTATACAGCACTCAGGAAACAAAATTATTCAAGGAGAAAGTAATAAAAAAAGATTTCCTTTTATCTCATTGCTTGTTATTTTTATTTCTTTTATTTCCTTGGTTGGTAGTAATTTAGTAGGTGGTTTTATTTCTAATTATGTAAGTCTTAATAATCTAGATATTCGTCCTTCTATTACTACTACATCTCAAATTGCATATAAGGCCATTAAACATAATCCTTTCTTAGGGACTGGTCCAAACACTTTTGTCATTGATTGGGCTCTTTGGCAACCAAAAGATATAGCTCAAACAGTTTTTTGGAACGTTGATTTTACAAATGGTTATAGTTTATTGACTACTTTTGCTGTAACTACTGGTTTACTTGGTCTTGTCGCAATGTTATTTTTCTTGGTTATATATGTTACAAGAAGTATTCAATCAATTCGCATAGCCTTGCAGAATACACTCTCAAATTATTTCATAATGACGACATTAATGATTTCAATATATTCGTGGATTACCGTTATCTTTTATAATCCTAATATTGTAATGTTAATGTTAGCTTTCTGCTCGAGTGGAATGTTGATTGGAATATTAGTTTATAAACAAGCAATTCCAGTTAAGGATTTTTCTTTCTTATCTGACCCTCGTAATAGTTTCTTCTCTATATTAGGTTTGGTAGTTTTGATGGTTGCTACCGCTTCTTTAACTTATATTTATATTGAAAAGTTTACTTCAATTATATATTTTTCTAAAGGTTTAAATAGTACTGGTACCATGGAGTCACTATCTAATTCAGAAGGAATGTTTTTAAGGGCTATTTCTTTAGATAAAAATGATATTTATTATCGAGCATTATCTCAAGTATATTTAAACCAGATTGGAGTCTTAGCTAATGATAAAACAATTTCTCCAGATATATTAAAATCAAGTCTTCAACAGCTGGTTAATAACGCTCAACAATCGGCTAGTTTAGCTGTAAGCCAAAATCCAAAACAATATCTTAATTATGTAAATCTTGGCGATATTTATGGCGCCTTGATACCTTTATCGGTTACTAATAGTTATGAGAGTGCTATTGTTGCCTACGATAAAGCTATTATATTAGCTCCTAATAATCCATCTATACTTTTAGCAAAAGCTTCGCTTGAATTTGTAAATAAAAATAATAGTGAAGCAAGAAAGTTTATAAAACAAGCTCTTGATTTGAAGGTTAATTATATAGATGCGATTTTCCTTTTAGTTCAAATAGAAACAAATGAAGGAAATTTAGCTGAAGCTATTAAACAAGCTGAATATGCAGGAGAAATGGTTCCTAATGACCCTACTATTTTCTTTAGATTAGGATTATTAAGATATAATAATAGTGATTACAAAGGCGCTGTCAGTGCCTTTGAGAAAGCTGTTATCTTGAATAATAGTTACTTAAATGCTCGTTATTTCCTTGGGCAATCGTATAAAAAAGTTGGGCGAACAAGTGATGCTCTAATACAATTCAATATTCTAAATAAAATTGCTCCAGATAATCAAGAAATAAAAGATGCCATAAGGTCAATCAATGCACCAGAACTAGAACCAGAACCAGAAACTAGTAGTACAAAACCACCATTAGAAGAAAAACAATAATAATTCTTTAAATTAGAAATGGTAAATCGTCTTATTACATTTTTAAATAGAGAATTTCATGGAGTAAATGAGGCAGCTCTTTTGCTTGGTGGCTTTGCCTTTTTATCTCAAATATTAGGACTTGTTAGAGACAGGGCACTTGCTCACATGGTGGGGGCAGGTCCTATTTTGGATGTTTATTATGCTGCTTTTAGAATACCTGATTTTTTGTATATATCTATTGCTTCTCTTGCTTCGGTTACAGTATTGATGCCATTTTTAATGGACAAGATTAACAACAATACCGACACCAACGAAAAAGCAAAATCGTTCATAAATAATATATTTAGTGCATATATGATGTTTATGGTGGCGGCAAGTATTATAATAGCTATTTTTATGCCATACATCGTATCTTATATGTTTCCTGGTTTTAATGACTACCAGATTGGCTTACTAATAACCACAAGTAGAATAATGCTTATTTCTCCAATTTTTATTGGATTATCAAATTTGATAGGTACTGTAACTCAATTGTTTAGAAATTTTATTATTTTTTCTTTATCTCCAGTATTTTATAATTTTGGAATTTTGTATGGCGTTTTATTTCTGTATCCCAAGTTTGGAATTCACGGCTTAAGCATAGGTGTTATTATAGGAGCTTTTTTGCATTTCTTAATACAAGTTCCTGTAGTATTAAAACATAATTTTTTTCCTAAATTTATTTTAAAAATAAGATGGAAAGAAATATTTCAGGTAATGAAAGTATCTGCGCCTAGAACATTTACACTGTCATGTAATAGTTTAGCCTTTATATTTTTAATAGGTATGGCATCAACGCTTAAACCAGGTTCTATTTCCTTGTTTACTTTTGCATTTAATCTGCAGTCTGTTCCCGTAGGAATCATAGGTATTTCGTATTCAGTAGCTGCTTTTCCTATTTTAGTTAGATCATTTTCAATGAAAGATATGGATAATTTTATAGGGCAAATAATTTTTGCGGCTAAACAAATTATATTTTGGTCTCTACCCATAATAACTCTTTTGATTGTGTTAAGAGCACAGATAGTTCGTGTCATATTGGGTTCTGATACTTTTTCTTGGTTTGATACACGCTTAACAGCAGCATCTGTTGCACTTTTTGTAATATCACTTGTTTCTCAAGGACTAGTGTTGTTATTTGTGCGTGGTTATTATGCTGCTGGTAATACAAAAAAACCATTAATTATTAATGTATTTTCTTCTGTTATGGTTATTGTTTTTGCTAAACTATTTATTTTTATTTTTAAAAATTATCCAGATGTACTTTCAAGGCTTGAAATAATTTTAAGAGTTAAAGACGTTCCAGGTACTATTATGCTAGCTTTACCACTTGCTTATGCACTCGGCTCACTTCTAAATTTCTTTTTAATATGGTTTATGTTTAATAAAGATTTTATTAATAGCACAAAAATTAGTTTGTCTTTAACTTTTATAAAGAGTTTAATAGGGGCACTTGTTATGGGAATTATTGCTTATCTTTCTTTGGGATTCTTTGATAATATTTTTGACTTAAATACAGGAAAGGGTGTTTTCCTCCAGGGATTTATATCTGGAATTCTAGGCATACTTTCTGGAGTATTAGTTTTGCTATTATTAAAAAGCGAGGAATTGTTGGGTATTATTTCAGCTCTTAAAAATAAATTTTGGGAAAATAGAATTATTGTTCCAGAACAATCCGACCTATAATCTATTCTCTTCAGAAAGGGCCTTAGGCCCTTTCTGAAGAATTCGTATTATGATATAATATTACAATGAGAAAACAACCTATTATTACAGGTGAGTATTATCACATATATAACCGTGGAGTTGATAAACGAGATGTTTTTAGTGATAAAATGGATATTAGACGTTTTGTTGAAAGTATAAATGAATTTAATCAAGTTGATGTAATAGGAAGTTTGATTAATTTAAGAAAATCTAAAAATATCCAGAAAGGGCCTAAGGCCCTTTCTGAGGAACCATTAGTTGTTATAATGGTATATTGTTTGAATCCAAATCATTTTCACTTTGTCTTGAAGCAATTAGAAGATGGAGGAATATCAAAGTTTATGCAAAAATTACAAAGTGGATATACTTCTTATTTTAATGTAAAAAATTCTAGATCCGGTTCACTATTCCAGGGAACTTTTAAAGCACAACATATAGGTAGTGAAAATTATTTTAATAAAACTCTCGGATATGTAAATAAAAATTATCAAGTTCATAATATTCCAGAGGATAAAAAAGAATTAGTTTTTGCCAGTGATTATGAATATGAAAATAATAATTTTAAAATTGTTTCAAAAATAGAGGGAAATAGAATTTTAGAAATTTTTGGTGGAGTTGGTGGATTTAAAAGACATTCAGATGAAATAGTTGAGATTATTAGGAAGGAAAGAGGCAAGACTTCTCTTTTAGAAGATGAAGAATTACCAGAAAGGGCCTAAGGCCCTTTCTGAGTGAGTGAGTGTTATTTGAGGCCTTTGATTTTAAAGCTTTTTTTGGTAGTATAGACCTATGTCTCCGCTCGCGATGTGTATGTCATAATCTACGGGATAGTTTATAATAGAAATAAGGTTTATATTACTAAATAAAATTAATAAGATACGTCCCATCTAACGAGGGACTATCTCTAACGGGATGGATATCAAATCAATTAGAAACTTTTCAATCATTGCCCATATTGACCACGGGAAAAGTACTTTGGCTGACAGAATGATAGAAGTTACTGGCACAATAGAAAAACGTAAAATGAAAGACCAAGTTCTAGATTCAATGGATCTAGAAAGAGAACGCGGCATAACTATTAAGATGCAGCCGGTTCGCATGGAATATAGTCCTAAAATTAAGAATGATAAATTAGGAATTAAGAATGATAATATAAAACCAGAAAAATACATATTAAACCTAATCGATACTCCTGGCCACATAGACTTCTCCTATGAAGTATCTCGCGCCTTAAAGGCCGTAGAAGGGTCTATATTGCTCGTGGATGCGACTCAAGGGGTTCAAGCACAAACACTTACAACTCTACAAATGGCTCGTGATTCTGGGCTAGTTATAATTCCAGTTCTTTCAAAAATTGACTCTCCTCTAGCTCGTGTGGATGAAATAAAAATGGAGGTGTCTATTTTGTTGAATATAGACCCGGATACTATTTTGCTTGTTTCTGGTAAAACAGGGGAAGGTGTACCTGAATTACTTGAAGAAATAATTAATAAAATTCCATGTCCTCATGTTGATAATAATATATTACCAACAAGCACAGGTGCACGTGCTTTAGTTTTTGATTTTAAATATGACAATCACAGAGGTGTAATAGTTTATATTCGAGTAGTAGATGGAAAATTTAAAAAAGGAGAATCTCTTTTGTTCGCTGTGTCTTCAGAAAAATTTATTTCCCTAGAAGTGGGTATTTTTTCTCCACAAGAGGAAGCGCGGGAAACTCTGGGTAATGGAGAAATTGGATACATAGTAACAGGAATTAAAAAGCCCGGAATTGCTTCTGTTGGTGACACTATAACTTTTTTGAAAAATCCAATGCCAGCATTGCCGGGATATAAAAATCCAAAGCCTGTGGTTTGGGCTTCTATATATCCTGAAAGCCAGGATGATTTTCCAAATCTTAAACAAGCATTAAGTAGGCTGCGTTTATCGGATTCATCATTTTCTTATGAAGAAGAAAATTCTGGTTCTCTAGGAAGAGGGTATCGATGTGGTTTTTTGGGAATGCTTCATTTAGAAATTATTACAGAAAGACTAAATCGTGAATTTAATTTAGAATTAATAGTAACTATGCCTTCCATTACTTACAAGGTAATGCTTCGAAATGGCACAGAACAAATTGTATATTCTCCGCATCTTTTTCCTGATGATGGAAATATAATAAAGGTTTTTGAGCCATGGGTTAATGCAAAGATTATTACCCCTTCTATATATTTAAGTTCACTTATGCCATTTTTGTATGACCATGAAGGACTAGTTAAAGAAACTGATAATTTTGGAGATAACAGATCTTCTGTTGATTTAGAAATGCCACTACGTGAATTAATGAGAAATTTCTTTGATGATATGAAAAGTATTACATCTGGTTATTCTTCTATATCTTATGAAATAGGTGAGTATAAAGAAGCTGATGTTGTGAGACTTGATATTATAGTAGCAGATGAACCGATGGCAGCATTTTGTAGAGTAGTATCACGAAGAAAAGTAGAAGAAGAAGCTAAACAGCAAGTAGAAAAATTAAAAGATATTATTCCAAGACAACAATTTAATTTTAAAATTCAAGGTAAGGCTTTGGGTAGGATTATATCATCTGAGTCAGTTTCAGCCTTTAGAAAAGACGTTCTCATGCACGGAAGTAAAATGGTTGGAGGAGGGGATGTGAGTCGCAAAAAGAAGCTGCTTGAAAAGCAGAAAAAAGGAAAAAAGAGAATGCAATCGAACGCTAAGATAAATATATCTCACGAAGTTTTCCTTAAAATGATGAGAGGAACCAATAATTAACCTTAGTTTATAAGCCCTGGCATATAAAGTAGAATCATACTTATTATTACAAGTATAGAAACTACTGCAAAAGCCTTCTCTATTTTTTTCTTATTTTTTGAATTAAAATTCATGGTATAATACTAACATTAATCATGATGAAATCCAAGAAAAGTAGTTATCGTTTCTGGCACTCACCAATTGCTTTGGCGATTATTTTTTTGATACTTGTTTGGTTCTCCTATAAAATAATTTTTTTAATTGAAAAACAAAAAGAGACTACTTACAAGAAAGAACAGTATCTAAATGAAATAAATAGATTAAAAGAGAAAGAGTCTTTGTTGTCCGAGCAGTTATTAAGAGTAGAAACAGAAGAAGGAATAGAAGAGGTGATAAGAAGTAAATATCAAGTAACAAAGAGTGGTGAAAAAATGGTTACGATAGTAGATGAAAATGAAAATATTGAATCAGAAGTAGAAAAAGAAAATACCGGCCATGGTTTATGGAATTTTATTAAAAATATATTTAATTAATAAAAATTGCGTAATTAAAGTAGTTCGACCGTATTATGATTATTGATTTAGCGAGTATAATACAGTGGCAGTATATTTGCTTCCCAAGCAAAATACGCGGGTTCGATTCCCGCTACTCGCACATATTAAAAAACACTTTTTGGAGTGTTTTTTAATATGTGCGGGATAGCAAGCCAACTGCTTGGCTTGCGTACGGGAATTGAAAGACTTTTCGTTCTCTGATGTTAACCAGAGCAAAAAGTACCTGAACATGTAATGTTCGATTCCCGCTACTCGCACCGTTTTAATAAGGATTTTTGTCAATATTTGCAAATTTTATGGCTATGCTATAATTGGCATACAAATAGATTATTAATTAATAAATTAAACATTATGAAAAAAGTAACAATTTACAGTACTCCGACATGTCATTTTTGTCACATGGCTAAAGATTTTTTGAAAGAGAAAAATATAGCATTCGAAGATTTTGATGTTTCTGTTGATTTAGAAAAAAGAAAAGAAATGGTAAATAAAAGTGGTCAAATGGGTGTCCCTGTTATTCTTATTGATAATAATTTAATCGTAGGCTTTAATAAACCTAAAGTAATTGAATTGTTAGGTATAACTGAGTAGTAATTTAATTTACAATGACGTATTATAAGAGCATTCAGGTTTTACCTGAATGCTCTTATAATTTGCCCACGTAGTTCAATGGATAGAATAGCTCACTCCTAACGAGCTGATTCAGGTTCGACTCCTGACGAGGGCACAATAAATAAACCTTAAAAAGGTTTATTTATTGTGCCCTCGAGCAAGACAACTGCTTGTCTTGCGTTCAGGAGTCGAAGACCTTGAACTTATTTTTAAAAATTTAAATTTTAAAAAATGTGAAAGGTGTACTGATTCTGTAAGAATCGACAAGCGTATTCGCGGTCCTGACGAGAGCACCTTTTATTTTTAATAAAAATATGATAATATCCTTTATATGGATCAGGAGACAAAGCAGTTATTGGAAGAAAATCTAAAGTTGTCAAAAGAGAACAATGAAATGCTCAATAGTCTTATTCGTAGTAAAAAGCAAAATGCTATATTTAAGGCAGTTTACTGGGTAATAATTATTCTAATAACTATTGGTTCATATTATTTTATTAAGCCATATATAAGTAGTTTAACGAGTTTATATACGGGAGGTGCGTCTGAGATGTTAAATGTAAGTGTAAGTGAAAACCAGCAAATAACTGATTTGTTGAATAAACTAAAATAATTTTTTTAGAAAATAGAAAATGCCGAGATAGCTCAGTTGGTAGAGCGCTCCCCTGAAGAGGGATAGGTCCCCAGTTCAAATCTGGGTCTCGGCACACGAAATAATATAAGTTTAATAATAAAACTTTCCTTCAGGTGAGATAGCCAGTTCAAATCTGGGTCTCGGCACAAAATAAAAATACCCGTCAGGGTATTTTTATTATGCCGAGACAACACATGAACTACTTCATGTGTGTCCAGATTTGAAAGACTTTTCATTATCAGCTGTGCTGATTGAAAAGTACCCGACTAAGTAATAGTCTAATCTGGGTCTCGGCACAATAAATAAAAAACACCCGTTAGGGTGTTTTTTATTTTATTATATTGATTTAATTTTTAACTTTGTCTCTCTATTTTTATCTAATTTAGGAAGTTTAATTATTAGCAATCCGTGTTTTTCGATT
This sequence comes from Minisyncoccota bacterium, assembly GCA_016649835.1. Classification (GTDB taxonomy): domain Bacteria; phylum Patescibacteriota; class Minisyncoccia; order Phycocordibacterales; family UBA9973; genus UBA8515. The sequence goes on from JAENWX010000001.1 coordinate 25,212, forward strand.
GCTTCTGCTTCCTCAGGGTCTACTTCTTCTGGTAGGGAAATAGTTCTAGAAAATGAACCCCAATATAGTTCTTGGACAAAGTAATTATCTTTATCAATAGATTGATTTTCTTCGCGTTTGCCACGAATAGTAATCATATCTCGAGTGATTGTTATAGAAAGGTTATCAGGTTGCACTCCAGCAACCATAGTTTGAACAATAATGTCTGATGGGGTTTGGTATAAATCTACAGTTAATTCTGCATCTATTTCTTCATCCCATTTTGATTCTTTTGGCTCTTGTCCATCTTTTGCAAAAATAGTATTTTTTTTGTTGGATTCAGAAGAGAAATTTTCTTCTTCCTCATTTTCTTCAAATCGAATACTTCCTGTTAGTCTTTCTAAAAATGATTTCTTTTTTGGCATATAATTTAATTGAGCACAGGAGCATCTTCTCCCATACGTTTTAACTTTTCAAATATAAGTATATTAATAATCGTGACGACCCATAAAAATCCAAATACTGAAAGGAAATTTTCGCCACTTCCTTTCATTATAAAAAAATTAAAGACACTATGCAATAGAACAGCACAAACTAAGCCCAACAATATGTAGAATACGCGATATTGTTTTAAATAGAATGATAGTCCTAAGGCGCTTCCTATCATCGCACTAGACATTGCATGCAATAAGGTTGAGCCAAGGAATCTAAGATTACCTGTTAACATTCCAACTACAGCTCCACTTACACTAAATGGATTCATTAAATATAGTATATTTTCTAAGGCAGCAAAACCTAACGCTGTAGCTATAAAATACATAGGATAATCAATAGGGCGGTCTACATTTTGATTTCCAGCAATTATAATCATAACTCCTAGAAACTTAAGTAGTTCTTCTATTACTGCCCAAACAATTATTTGAGTTGTATTTCCTTTAATAAAATTAAGAGAATATTTTTCAAGCCAGACAGCTATCAAAACAAGTATTCCACCCATCATAAAAGATATAATAATTAGACCAACAGGCTCCTGTTCTTCAGAGTCTTCCTCTTTAAGCCAAAACCAAAGCCAAAAAATAGCTGGAACCAAGCCGCTTAATACAGCAAAGAGTAATGTTTTAGGGTCTTTTATTAAATCAATCATTTTTAAAAATTTCGGCCATCATCTGCTGACTCAGGACCTACGGCTTCTACGCCTTCGGCCACTTCTCAACAATTAATAATCTCTTATTTTCAACTGCCCCGCCTGCAGAAGCATTTCGGGCAGGCATCATGCCCCATATTTCTTCTGTAACAAAAGGCATAAATGGATGAAGAATTTTTATAGATTTTTCTAAAATTTCAACCAACAAAGTTTGTCTTGATTGCTTTGCTTTTTCATCGTCACCAGCAATAATTGGTTTACTTTCCTCTATAATTTTATCAGCAAATTTATCCCATATGTAATGATATATTTTTTCAGATGCCATATAAAAACGAAAGTTTTCCATATCATTAGTTATATCTTTAATTTCAGTATCAAGTTCACCCATTATATTTCTATCAATTTCATTTAGTTCTGATTTATGAAATTTTTCTGGAATATTAGAAAATACAAATCTTGATATGTTCCATAATTTATTTGCAAAATTTTTATATCCTTTAATTCTATCTCTTGAAAGGGCAAGATCCATTCCAGGAGTATTTCCAACCACAAGTGCTATTCGCAGTGCGTCTGCTCCAAAAATATCAATAAGTTCTACAGGATTAACAACGTTACCTTTTGATTTACTCATTTTTTCTCCCTTCTCATCATTTACTAATCCATGGAGATAAACATTTTGAAAGGCGACTTCGTTGCGTAAATATAATCCAAAAATAACCATTCTTGGTATCCATTTAAAAATTAGGTCTCGGCCTGTTTCCATCACACTAGTAGGATGATATATATCTAAATCTTTTGTATTAGGGTATCCAAGAGAAAGAAGTGTCCATTGTCCAGAAGAGAACCATGTATCAAATGTATCAGTATCTTTTCTGAGTTCTCCTCCACAATCACATTTTTTTAATTCATTGTTTAAATCAGAAAATCCTTTTTTGCAAACATTACATATTTTAGCTGGAATAGGAATACCCCAGACAATCTGCCTTGATATATTCCAGTCAATAGTATTTGTCATCCAATATCTAAAAATTTTTTCATAATTTTCTGGATAGAATTTTATTTTGCCACTATTTACAGCATCTAGTGCTCGGTCTGCAAGAGGTCTCATTTTAACAAACCACTGGTCTTTAATTTGTGGTTCTATAATAGTGTTACATTTAAAACACACTTTTACATTGTGTTTATAAGATTCATCTATTTTAACTAAAAGTCCTTTTTCTTTTAACTTTTCAACAATCATGGGTCTTGCTTTAGAAATGTGAATTCCTTCAAATTCTCCAGATATAGCCAGTAGTTTTCCTTTCCAGTCTATTATTTGCTCCTTTTCTAGGTTGTGTCTTTCTGCTATCTCAAAGTCAACTTGGTCGTGCCATGGAGTTATGGTCATAACTCCTGTTCCAAATTCCATATCAACACTTTCATCTTTTATTATTGTTGCAGTAATGGGACCATTTATCCATTCCAGTTCTATTTTTTGACCATCTTTATATTCCTCGTATCTTTTATCTTTTGGATGCATTACTACGTATTTATCTCCGAATTTTGTTTCAGGACGAGAAGTACTTATTACAAAAGGACCATATTGAAGATAATAAAATTGTTCAGTTCGTTCTTCAAATTCAGTTTCAACTTCAGAAAGGGAAGTCTGATGTTTGGCACACCAGTTTACGATACGGTCACCACGATAGATTAATCCATCTTTAAACATTTTGTCAAAAGTTTCTTGAACGGTTTTTACTATTTCTGGGTCCAGTGTAAATTTTTCTCTTGACCAGTCACAAGATGCTCCAAGTCTACGAATATCATCTTCCATGAATTTTTTATTAGAAATAGTAAAATCATATATTTCTTTATATAAATCTTCTGGTGTCATTTCAAATCTAGAACGGCCTTCTTTTTCTAATTTACGTTCATAAACAATTTGAGTTTCAAATCCAGCGTGGTCGGCTCCCGGTACCCATAGAGTACGTTCACCTTTCATTCGATGATATCTTGTCATTATGTCTTCAAGTGTTACGAAAAGTGCATGTCCAGCATGTAGTCGTCCGTTTGCATTTGGTGGAGGCATTACTATTGTGAAAGGTTTTGCTTCTTTATCTGTCACACCTTTTTCAATACAAATATCTGGATTAAAATATCCACTTTCTTCCCATAGTTTGTAAATACGATCCTCTGTTTCTTTGGGGTCATATGGTTTTAAAAATTTCGGGTTTATGTTATTGTTCTGGTCATTATTCATCCCGTTAGAAACAGGTCGCGGTCTAAAAGATTAAGACTTTGCCCTGATAAATTAAATTTTATTAATATAGATATAATTATGTTCCTATCATATACTGCGACCGCGGTTTCTAACGGGAGACATGTATAGAATATAACATTTTAGGGATTTATTTGAAAGTTTATAAGGATAAATTTCCTTGTGCCTTTATTGAATTTATGTTTTTTACTATTTTATTATTTTGATATTGAAAGTATCCTGCAATAGCAATCATAAGAGCATTGTCACCAGTTAAATTTTTGGAAGGAAAATGAACATTGGTTTTAAGTTTGTCTGCCGATGAGGCACGATTATTTTCTTTAATTTTTTCTATTATTGTTGTTTGTAAATGTTTATTTGCAGAAACACCGCCACCTACTATCAATGTATTTATTTTATATTGCTTTATTGCCTTAATGGTTTTATGAGTAAGCACCTCTACAACAGAGTCTTCAAATTCTCTTGCTATTTTTTGTTTAATATTACCTTTTTCTAAAATATTTGGATTTTTTTCTTTTAAATCTCTTATCAAATATAGCACCGCTGTCTTTAGTCCAGAAAATGAAAAATCATAATCCTTAGAATATATCATTGGTCTAGGTAATTTAATTTGCTCCAGAGTATTATCTGATTTTTCAGGTCCTCGGATGAGGGAGGACGAGGTGCCAGACCGTGAAAAATCAGACAATACTCTTCCGCTTACGTTTTCTCTTTCAATATTAGCTATCTTTGAAATCTCTGGTCCTCCAGGGTATGGTAGTCCCAGCATGCGAGCTACTTTATCAAAAGCTTCTCCTGCTGCATCGTCGCGAGTTTGTCCTATTTTTTTATATTTCATCCAGTCTTTTATTAGTATCAGTTCTGTGTGTCCTCCTGAAACCAAAAGAGAGAGCATTGGGAAAATAATTTCTTTCTCACTAATTGTGAAAGTTTTTTCTTTTTTAGGAAATATAGAAAAAATATGACCTTCCATGTGGTTTACTTTTACTATTGGAATATTCCAGTAAATACTTAATGCCTTAGCAAAACTAATTCCCACCCAAAGAGCAGGGACCAACCCTGGTCCTGTTGTTACAGCAATAGCATCTATGTTGGGTTTTTTAATAAATGGAATATGTTTAGGCCATAGTTCTTTGAGCTCTGTTTCTCTCTCTAGAATTTTATCAATTTTTTTAAAATCTTTGTCAGTATATAATGCTGTTTTATTTTTTTTGTATAGTTTTGCTTCTTTTAGTACTTTTTCTAAAATATTTATTATATTTTTCCCGTGTTCACGCTTGGCCATCATGGGGAAAACACCACCATATTCAGCGTGTATAGCTATTTGTGAAGACAAATCATTACCAAGAATTTTAAATTTAGTTTTAGATCCAGATTGATGTACTTCTATTACAGCAAGAGCCGTCTCATCACAGGATGTCTCTATGGCCAATATTTTCATCCCAGTACTAAAATTTTTAATATTTATTTTTACTTTTTTAATATTTTTATTCATTTAATATCTATATGTCCCATTATGTAAAATAATCGAAAATTTAGTACGGGACAGGTTTCATTACTATAACATAAGGGTTTTTATTTGACTATTTTTATGATATTCTAGAGCTATGGCTAAAAAACATATTATTACTATTGCAGGTAAGTTAGGAAGCGGTAAGTCCTCAACCGCTAAAATGGTTTCAGAAATTCTAAATTACAAACATTTATCTACTGGTGATTTTATGCGCTCCATCGCAAATGAAAAAGGTATTTCTCTAGCTCTCCTAAGTCAGATGGCAGAGAAAGATGACTCTATTGATAAGGCTCTAGATGACCGTAATTTGGAAATAGGTAAAATGGAAAATGTTGTTTTGGATTCTAGGCTCGGTTTTTATTTTATTCCAGGTTCTTTTAAAGTTTTTTTAGAACTCGACCCACATAAAGCTTCAGAGAGAATTTTAGAAGATATAAAATCAAATCCAAATAGACACACAGAAGACGATGGTGTTTTTAATACAAAAGAAAGTATAATGGAGAGTATAAATACTCGTCTTTTAAGCGAAAGAAAAAGATATAACAATTTATACAAAATAGAAGACCTTACCGCACATGAAAATTTTGATTTAGTTATTGATACATCTAATACACCCCTTCCTGATGTTTCTAAAAAAATTATAGAGGAATATAATAAATGGATAAACAAATAAATCAAAAAATAATATGAAAATATTAAATGAAGTAATAGATAATATAAAAATAATAGAAATTCACGGTAATCTAGAAACTCGTGTTTCTTCTATATCTTTAAATTCTAAAAATATTGAACCCCGCTCAGTCTTTGTAGCGCTAGAGGGTAATATTATAGATGGACATGTTTTTATTGATGAAGTTATAGAAAAGGGAGCTACTGCAATAGTCTACGAGCATGGTCCAATTGAATTTAAAAATGGCATAACTTATATAAAAGTAGCAGATACACATAGTGCTGCTGGTATTATGGCTGGTAATTTTTATGGGAATCCATCTCGTAAATTAAAATTAGTGGGTATTACAGGAACAAATGGAAAGACAACTACCGCCACACTTCTACATCAGTTATTTAGAGATTTGGGTCATAAAGTTGGAATGATTGGTACGATTGTAAATAAAATAAACGATGAATCATATGAGGCAGTTAGAACAACCCCAGATCCTATAAACCTAAATAGACTACTCGCAGAAATGGTAGACCATGGCTGTGAATATTGTTTTATGGAAGTTTCGTCGCATTCTGTTTGTGAAAAAAGAATAGAAGGACTTTCTTTCTTTGGAGGAATTTTTACAAATCTTACATTAGACCATTTAGACTATCATAAAACATTAGAAAATTATTGTGATGCTAAAAAAAGATTTTTTGATATGTTACCTGTGTCTGGTTTTGCAATTGCAAATATAGATGATGACAAAGGGGAGTATATGCTAAGTCATACAAAGGCCCAGAAATATACTCTTAGCTTGAAAAAAGATGCAGATTTTAATCAAAGATTTGAAAGTAAACTTATTGGTGAATTTAACGCATATAATATTTTAGGAGTTTATGCGGTTGCAGTTTTACTTTTATATGGAGATAAACCTGCCCGACTTGATAGTCATTCAGGCGGGGATAAAGTAAAAGAAGCTATAAAAAACTTAGAAGCAGTGTCAGGAAGATTTCAGTCTATAAAATCAGAAGATGAAGTTACTGGTATTGTAGACTATGCGCATACTCCAGATGCGTTAGAAAATGTTTTAAAAACAATAAATGAAATTAAAAGCTTAAATAAAGTAATATCTGTTATTGGTTGTGGGGGAGACCGAGATAAAACCAAGCGCCCAATAATGGCTCGCATCGGTTATGAAATGAGTGACTTTCTAATCATCACATCAGATAATCCACGTGGAGAATTACCGGAAGACATTTTGAATGATATGCAAAAAGGATTACCGGCTGAAAGTGAAAATAAAACTGAAATTATTATAGATAGACATGTTGCCATTGCTAGAGCCTGCAGTATTGCGCAAAAAGGAGATTATATTTTAATAGCAGGTAAGGGCCATGAAAAATATCAAGAAGTGAAAGGATTAAAAACTTATTTTGATGACATGGAAGAGTTAGAAAAATACTTGCTCTAATTAAGAATTAATAATTACGAATTAAGAATTTAAAAAAAATGACGGGATACAAACAACTATTTAAAGGAAAGAAAATCACAGTCATGGGTTTGGGCATCCTCGGTCGCGGATTAGGTTATACAAAATTTTTAGCAGAATGCGGAGCAGACTTAATAGTTACCGACTTAAAAACAAAAGAGCAACTTAAGTCTTCAGTAGAAGAAATTAAGAATTACGAATTAAGAATTAAGAATAAAAAGAAAATTAAATTTGTATTAGGAGAACATAGACTCGAGGATTTTAGAGATAGAGATATGATTATAAAGGCGGCTGGCGTTCCTTTTGATTCTATCTATATAAATGAAGCTCAAAAAAACAATATTCCCATTGAAATGGATGTATCTCTTTTTTCAAAATGCGCGCCTGGCGTGATGCTTATTGGCGTAACAGGTACAAGGGGTAAATCAATGACCACTACACTTATATATGAGATATTGAAAGCCAATGAAAAATTATTAAAAAATAATGCTTGCCCGACTGGGAATTCTTTTAGGCGGGTTTATGTTGGTGGTAATTTAAGAGGCATGGCAACATTGCCACTGCTGAAAAAAGTAAAAAGTCGCGCTTCAATGGACACTGCGCGAATGAGCCCCCAGGATGATTTTGGTAAATCATCTGCAGAATCAGATATTTTGGTATGTGAATTAGATTCATGGCAACTACAAGGTTTTGGTGATTCTAAAATTTCTCCACATATCTCTGTATTCACTACATTTATGCCAGACCATATGAATTATTATAAAAATTCTATGGAAAAATATTTTGACGATAAAGCAAATATTTTTAAATATCAAAACGGGAATGATGTTTTAATAATACGTCCAAATATGAAGAAATTAATACCCAAAAATATCAAAAGTAAGTTAATTGTTATAAATAAAAAAGAGTTAGATGGTTGGAAATTTATTGTCCCAGGAGAGCATCAAAGGGAAAATCTGGCTTGTGCAGTTAAGGTTGCAGAACAATTAAATATTCCTATATCTAAAATTAAAAAAGTTGTAAGTGGCTTTAAAGGACTAGAAGGACGCTTAGAACTTTTGAAAGTTTACAAGGGAATTAAAATTTATAATGATAACAATGCAACGACGCCCGAAGCAACGGTTGCTGGAATAGAAGCATTGTCTTCCGCTAGGACTGTCCTAGCGGAGAAAAAAATAGTGTTGATTTGTGGAGGCGCAGATAAAAATTTATTGCTAGATAATTTAATTAAAAAAGTTAATCAGAATTGTAAATTTGTATCTCTAATATCTGGGAGTGGAACGAATAAATTTTTATCAAGTCACAAGTTAAAAGTTGAAAGTTATCAAGCTAAGGACTTGAAAGATGCAATTAAAAAAGCATTAGAAAAAGCAAAAAAGGGAGATATAGTTTTGTTTTCTCCAGCCTTCGCATCTTTTGGAATGTTCAACAACGAATATGAGCGCAATGATTTGTTTATGAAAATAATTAAAAATTTAAAATAAAATGTAATATGGATTTAGATCCCGTTAGAAATCGCGGTCACGATTTCTTGGGTTGGTGTATAATTAGTTTGTAATTAATTTTAAATAAAAATATGTTAGATTCAAAAAATAATGATCGCGACCTATTTCTAAACGGGATAAATTTATCAAAAATTAAAAACGTGCACTTTATAGGTATAGGAGGTATCGGTATTTCGGCGATTGCTCGAATGATGCTTCATGATGGAAAAATAATAACAGGACAGGACATGCAAGAAGGAGAAGTGGTGAGTGAGCTTGTTAAGCTTGGAGTTGATATTAAAATAGGGCAATCATATGAAAATATTCCTTTAGATACAGATTTAATAGTTTACACTATTGCCATAGATAATTATGACCCAGATTTAGCCTTAAAAATAAAGACTCAAATAGAAATTCCAGTTCGCTCATATCCTGAAATGTTAAATATTGTAAGCCGTGACAAATTTACCATTGCTGTTTCTGGGACTCATGGAAAGACAACTACAACGGCAATGATAGCTCAAATTCTAGGAGGAGTAGGATATGATCCAACTGTGATAGTAGGTAGTTTGCTTATAGGAGACCCTAATCATTCCGATGACGGACAAGGAAAAAGTAATTTTATTTCAGGTAAAAGTAAATATTTAGTAGTAGAAGCTTGTGAATATCGCCGTTCATTTTTAAATATAAATCCTAAAATTTTAATAATCACAAATATTGATAGTGACCATTTGGACTATTATAAAGACATAGAAGATATCAAAAATGCTTTCCACGAGATGGCTATGAAGGTCCCAGCCGATGGATACGTTGTTTGTAATCCAGATGATGAAAATATTTCAGATGTAATAAAAAATATAAATGCAAAAGTTATAAATTGGAATGATTATTTTAATTTAAATTTAAAATTAAAAATACCAGGGATTCACAATAAAAAAGATGCAGCAGCAGCTATAGCTACTTCAGAAATTATTGGAATATCAAAAAATGATGCAGAAAAAAACATTGGTGAATTTATGGGTACATGGAAAAGATTTGAATTTAAGGGGACACTGTCCCAAGGTTCACTTGTCTACGATGACTATGCTCACCACCCAACAGAAATAAAAGCATCATTGGAGGGTTTTAGAGAGTTGTTTCCTAAAAATCAAGGCTGGAAAATTAATGTTATATTTCAGCCACATTTGTTTAGTCGCACAAAATTACTTTTGTCAGATTTTGCAACAAGCTTTGGTGATGCAGATGAAGTTATTCTTTTGCCTATTTATTATGCGAGAGAAATAGACGACGGAAGCATAAGCTCGGAAATTTTAAAAAATGAAATAAATAAAAATACAAACAATTCAAAGTCTTTTAAAGATTTTGAAAGTGCAGAGCAATATTTAAAAGAGAGTCTTTCTAGTATGAATGAAAAAAATATTATAATCACAATGGGAGCAGGGGAAGCCTCAAAAGTTGGAGATTTTCTTTTGAAACTATAAAATGATTACAAATTAAGAAAAATAATAGTATAATAATACTACAATTATGAAAAAACACATTTTATCGATATTTATTATTTTTACTTTGTTTTTGTCTTTACCTCAGTATATAGAAGCAGTTACTAACACGGGCTTTATTCCTGGGCAAATTTGGTATTCTAAGGAAACTCTAGTAGAAGGAGAAACAGTAAATATTCATACAGCCGTTTGGAATGGAGAGAAGGAATCCTTTATGTTTAAGGTAGAATTTTATGACAAAAATATTATTTTAGGAACAAGAGAAGTTTCGTTAAAATCTCTAGAATTAAAAGATGTTTATATCCCATGGAAAATTACAGCAGGAGACCATATTATATCTGCTAAAATTATATCCTCATCTATAAATAATTCTGGTACTATAGAAAAAATTACTATCAATAGAAACACCACTTCCAGTGATAAGCAGTTTATTCCAGTATTAGTTAAAAATTATTTAGATCAACCTCTATCAGAAACCGATGCTCTTAAAATTCAAATAGAAAAAACAAGCGCTGAAATAAATAATTTTGTTCCTGAAGAAATCAGCTCAACCATCTCAACAAGTTTTAATGCTATAGATGATTTAAGAGGCACAACTTTTATAAAAATAGATGAAGCAAAAGAAGAAGCAAAGATAGAGTTAGATTTACTAAAAAAAGGAGAAGGAGTTGCTGTTAGTACAACAGACAAAAAAACTAGTGTTGATAATTCTACTCAAAAAACAAACATTGAGGACGCTATTAAAAAACCTATTACATATTTAAAACTTTTCTTTTTATCAGTACTGTCTTTCGTTTTTGGAAATAAATTTGTATTCTACATCCTACTAACGCTTCTTGTTTTTTTAATTTTACGTACTATTTATCGTAAAATAAGAAACAGATAATATATTTGTCAACATCGGCTTTTTACAGTATAATCCTATTATGAAAAGGGTTATTTTTGATATTATATTGTTTATATCAGTATTTATTTTTCCGTGGTGGATTAGTGCTTTGATGCTACTGGTTGGAATATTTATCTTCAACAATTTTTATGAATTTATAGTTGCTAGTGTAATTAATTTTTCTTTATATTCAACAGGGGATAGTAGAATCATTTCCTCGGTTGTTTATTTCCCTTTAATTATAATTACTATTTATATAACAATTCAATTTATAAAAAGTAATATTATTTTATATAAAAATAATATTTAGTTTAAACCCCCGCCGCCAAAATTAAATGAAATTTCACATAAACAAAAGAAGAATAAAAAAGGATATTGATCCAGATGAAATATTCCTTGACTCTAAAAATTTACCAAATTTTAACACACAACAATTTGAAGGCAGACTAGAGAAAGCAATACCAAAACATTCTATTTTCTTAATAGGGTTATTTTTTCTTGCAGTAGCGCTTGTTTTTACTTGGCAGCTAGTTAATCTTCAGATAGTTAAGGGTGAAATGTATTTTAATAAAAGTGAAAATAATACTTTAATGAAAAAACCTATTTTTGCTGATAGAGGATTAATCTACGATAGAAATGGAGTAATGCTTTCCTGGAACAAATGGGACACTGAAGATATAAATAAATTATCATCACCACAAAGAGTGTACACGCCTTCTCTTGGTTTTGGCTTGTTGCTTGGCTATGTTAGTCAGCCAGCAAAAGATTCATCTGGTTATTATTGGCAAGATAATTTTATCGGAAAGGATGGTGTTGAAAAATATTTTAATGACTCTCTTACTGGAGAAAATGGTGTACGAATAACAGAAACAGATGTCAGCGGTGCTATCCAGTCCGAAAATATGATATTACCTCCTGTGGCTGGAGAAAATATTAATCTTTCTATCGATTCTTTAATTCAGAAAAAAATGTATGACTCCATTGCGACTATGGCAAAAAATTCTAGTTTTATGGGAGGAGCAGGAATTCTTATGGATATAAAATCAGGAGAATTGTTGGCAATAACTAGCTATCCTGAATATGATGGAAATATTTTATCTCTTGGTAAAGATACTAAAACAATAAATGGATACTTTTCTGATAAACGTAAAGTATTTTTAAATCGCACTATTTCTGGATTATACAGTCCTGGGTCAATAGTAAAACCATTTCTAGGTTATGCAGCATTAGTTGAAAATGTTATTAGCCCACTAAAAGTAATACTTTCAAATGGCTCAATTTCAATTCCAAATCCATACTTCCCAGAAAAAAGATCCGTTTTTAAAGACCATGGAAGTTTTGGGTATGTTGATATGAGAAAGGCGATAGCTGTATCGTCAGACGTATATTTTTACCAAATAGGAGGAGGTTTCGAAAGTCAAAAAGGTTTAGGAATAGTAAACATTGATAAGTATTCAAAAGTATTTGGAATAGGAGAAAAAACAGGTATTAATCTTGCTGGAGAAAAAGAGGGAACCATCCCAACCCCAGAATGGAAAACTATAACATTTAAGGGAGAGCCTTGGAGAGTGGGAGATACTTATAATACATCCATTGGACAGTACGGATTTCAGGTTACTCCTATACAGATGGCCAAGGCTGTTGCCGGTATTGCAAATATGGGAGAAATTTATACTCCGCATATTACACTTAATGATGAAAATTTTAAATCTCCATCCACATCTATTCCAGTTGATCAAAATAATATGAAAGTAATTTTTGAGGGGATGAGAATGGCCGTGACAGAAGGAACAACCACTGCTCTTAATTTGCCCACTGTTAAAGTAGCTGCAAAGTCTGGTACTGCTCAGGTTGGTTATGGAAATACAAATACAAACTCTTGGATTATTGGATTTTTTCCATATGAGAATCCTAAATATGCTTTTGCTTTGGTTATGGAGAGAGGACCAAAGGCGGCTTCTGGAAACGCCACACGCGTAATGAGTGAAGTTATAGACTATATGAGTGTTTATACTCCCGGATATTTAGAATAATTCTTAAATTATAAAATGCCTGCCTTCCGGTAGGCAGGGGTTTACCCCCACACCTATATTTATGACAGGCTTTAGCCTGTCATAAATATAGGTGTGGGGGGTTTACTTATTGGCTAAAAATGAGTAATATAATCTTATTATATATTCCGATATAAGCCATTATAAGTGGTAATAATAAGGGGTTTATATTAAGAAGTATTAAACTTTAATTTTATAAGTTAATCAAGGTATTAGAGTCATCGGATTTTATACTTTTACAACAATGGATGAAATAAACTACATAACAGAAGAGAAAAAGCTAGCATTACATGAAGAAATTGATTATTTGAAAACAACAAAACGTAAAGAAATACTCGAGTCACTTGAGTCAGCTCGTGCTCTAGGAGACTTGTCTGAAAATGCAGAATATCATCAAGCCAGAGAAGATCAGGGTAAAACTGAAGACCGCATAAACCAAATCAGTCATATGCTTAAATCAGCTATAGTGGTTAAAAAACACTCAAGCTCAAAAGTTGAAATTGGAACTACTGTAAAAGTTAAAAAAGAAAATTTAAAAGAAGAAATTACATATAGTATGGTAGGTGCAGAAGAAGCAGATATGGCTCATAATAAAATTTCAAATAAATCTCCACTCGGTGAAGCTCTGTTTGGTAAAAAGAAAGGGGATGTAGTATCTATCAAAACACCCAAAGGACTAGTCAAATACACTCTTATTGATATACAATAGAGATATGGCTTCAATAGAAGAATTACGCAACACGCGTATTAACAAAATAGAATTATTAAAAGAGGCGGGTATGGATTCATACCCTGTTTCTGTTCCTCATGATTATTCAATAAAAGAAGTAAAAGATTCTTTTGATAAGTTAGTATTAACCTCAGAAGAAAAAAATATCTCAATAGTTGGAAGAGTTATTGTTGTCCGAGGACAAGGTGCAATACTTTTTATAGTTCTTCAAGATGGAGATGAAAGATTTCAAGCAGTGTTGAAAAAAGATTCACTCGATGAAAAATTATTTAATCTATTTGTTGATACTATCGATAATGGAGATTTTGTTTCTGTGACTGGTTCACTTTTTATTACACAAAGAGGGGAGCAGAGTATTTTAATAAAAGATTGGAAGATGGCTACAAAAGCACTTCTACCACTACCAGACAAATGGCACGGACTTCAAGATGTTGAAGAAACTTACCGAAAAAGATATTTAGATATTTTAATGGACAAAGAAGTTTATGATAGATTTGTTTTACGTTCAAAAATTATAAAGTTTATAAGAGGATTTTTTGATGATAAAAACTTTTTGGAAGTAGAAACTCCTGTCTTACAACACCAAGCAGGTGGAGCAATGGCAAAAGTTTTTGAAACTCACCACAATGACTTTGATATGGATATGGTGTTACGCATTGCTTTAGAGCTCGAGCACAAAACTCTTATGGTTGGTGGATATGAAAGAATATATGAAATAGGTAAAAACTTCCGCAATGAAGGCTCTGACCCCACACACCTACAAGAGTTTACGATGATGGAATGGTACGCTGCATATGAAAGTCTAGAGACAAATATGAAGTGGACAGAAGACCTTATTAAGTCCATAGCAACTGATTTATTTAATAAGACTATTTTCAAAGTTTATGATAACGATGGAGTTCTAGTTGAAGTAGATTTGGCCCTAGAATGGCCTAAAATAACATTTAAAGAGTTATTAGAGAAAGATGCTGGTATAAACATAGAAACAATAACCCTAGAAGAGGCTCAAGCAGAGGCTCTAAAGTGGGGAGTAAAAGAAGAAGAAGTTAAAAAATTAGGCAGAGGAAACTTGCTTGATAAAATTTATAAAAAATCTTCAAGAGGAAAAATAATTAACCCAACTTTCGTTACAGATTTTCCAGGCGATTTAAAGCCTTTAGCTCAGCAAAATAGTAATGGCACTGCAAAAGTTTGTCAGCTTATAATAGCTGGTGCAGAAATAACAAACCAATACGCAGAATTAGTTAATCCTTTAAAACAAAGAGAGCTTTTAGTCTCTCAATCAAAAGCAAAAGAAGGAGGAGACGAAGAGGCTATGGACTTTAATGAGGAATTTCTAACTGCTATGGAGCACGGTATGCCCCCTATGACTGGTTTTGGTATGGGTATAGATCGTTTAGTTGCTATTTTAACTGAACAGAAAAATCTAAGAGATGTTATTTTCTTTCCAATAATGAAACCGAAAGAATAAAGATAATTACGAATTACGAATTAAAAATTAACCCAGTAGGTGATTTTACTAAATCAGAATTAAAGATAAAAAATTAACTGCCCCAAGCTTCGCTTGGGGCAGTTAATTTTGAGCAGGTTTAAGTTGTATTTAAACCTGCCAATTTGAGTTTTTAATTTTTAGACAAAAAATAAAACTCAAGCTAATTTTAGCTTGAGTTTTTTGGTGGATTTTATTCCGGTTGCTTTTGTTGTTGTTTCCCGGCAATAGTGCCTGATAGATTTATCTTACTCTTTTCTAAATAAGATTTTTTGTTTTTTTTAGCAGATTTCTTTTTTCCCATGATTTACTATTTTAATTTAATTTAACAATATTCTAGATTCAATAAAGTAAGAAATAAGAATCATTTCTTAATTTTAAGATTATGTTTCTATTGTCTTTGATATTTTCTGATGGTTTATTATCAAAAGAATGTTTTTTGGATTCTAGGTCTTCTTGTATATCCAAAATATTTTCTACATTATCAAATAAATCATCTGCCCGTGTGCTAAGGTTACTAGATTTTACATTTTTTTTCATAATTATATAATTTAGTTTTTTGATTATACAAGAGTAAAGAGTGTCGGTTTTAATAAATTAAAACCGACACCATTTAAAACCCATTTAAATTCATGATCTGCGCCTGCGCAGGATATAAAAGAACGTATTTAAAGTTACATTATTATAATAAAACATATTTTTAATTTAGTCAATATTTAATATTAAAGTTATCCACATATTAGGTGGGGAGTTGTATTTGTATTGTGGGACAAAGTGGTTTATAATTAACTCAAGTGGGATATAGTGGGACAAATATTTTTTAACAACAATAGCTATATTTCACAATATTATTATGCTCATAGGTGAATACACTCACACATTGGATGACAAGAACAGAATGTCACTACCCGTAAAGTTCCGTAAGGAGATGGGGAAGAGTGTTGTTGTTGCTCCTGGGCTTGATAATTGTCTTTCAATTTTTACTGCTCGTGAGTGGCAAAAGATTTCAGATAAGTTGTCTGACTCTTCTATGCTCGCAAGTGACAACAGAAGTTTTTCGAGATTTATGTTTGGTCAAGCTGTCATTGTAGATGTTGACAGTAATGGTCGAATATTAATCCCGGAAAATTTAAAAAATCGTTCAAGCCTAACAAACAAGGTGGTTGTTATTGGTGTGCAAAATCGTGCTGAAATCTGGAATGAAAAGGCATGGAACGATTATAAAAAAGTAGTTGAAAAACAGGCTGATGCTCTCGCAGATAAATTAGGGCAAATAGGAGTTCTTTAATATGAAACATATTTCTGTATTACTAAACGAATCAATCGACGGTTTAAATATTAAATCCGATGATGTAATTGTCGATGGGACTCTCGGAGGGGGAGGACACACACTAGAAATAATTCATCGTTTTGGTTCTAAAGTAAAAATAATTTGTTTAGATTTAGATTCTGATGCTATAGCCCGCTCTAAAAAATTAATAGATGAGACAGAGTCCAATGTAGCTTATGTAAATATTGGATTCCAAGACATTGATAAAGCGTTAGATGGCTTAGGGGTTAAAAGTGTAGATAAAATATTGCTTGATTTAGGTCTGAGCTCATTTCAGTTAGAAGAAGGAAATAGGGGGTTCTCATTTTCTAAAGACGAACCACTTCTAATGACCATGAACAAGAGTCCACAAAGCGACGATGTTACTGCTTATGGAATAGTAAACACCTGGGACGAAGAGACATTGGCAGATATTATATTTGGTTTCGGAGAAGAAAGATTTTCACGCAAAATAGCAAAAGCAATAGTAGCAGCACGTTTAGAAAAAGAGATAAAAACTACTTTTGATTTAGTTGAAATAATAGAGAAGACAGTAGGAAAGTTTTATAGAGGCAAAAAGATAAATCCTTCCACTAGAACATTTCAGGCAATCAGAATAGCAACCAACAGTGAGTTATCAAACTTAGAACAAGTAATACAAAAAGGTTTTAGTTACTTATCACAGGGGGGTCGCATGGCAATAATATCATTTCACAGCCTAGAAGACAGAATAGTAAAAAAAGCCTTCGTAGAATTAAAAGAAAAAGGAGAAGCAAACATCATTACTAAAAAACCAATAGTTCCAAGTGATAATGAGATAAAGTTAAACCCACGTTCTAGAAGTTCAAAGTTGAGAATAATAGAAAAATTATAAACCATTAATAAATAATAACATTAAATAAAATGACAAGAGCAAAAAAAATAACAAACGATATAGCACAAAATATGAATACACAAAAAGTATTGTTACGTATTTTGCTTATTTCTTCAGTGCTGCTATTTTCTGTATATATTTATTTGATAGGCTCAATCACTTTCAATGTTGTTGCTCGCAAGTCTTTACAGAAGACTGTTACAGAGCTAACTAGCGATGTAAACAAGTTAGAATTAACATATTTAAAAAATATAAATACAATAGACAAAAATTACGCCTTGTCTAAAGGTTTTGTTGATGTAAACCAAAATATATTTGTTGCTAGAAATATTAATACTGTTGCTATTCGCTAATGAAAATATTATCGTTTAAGTCAAGAATAAGAATAATTGTAGTTTTTATATTTATTGTGGCTGCTATACTTATAAGTAGGCTTTTTTTTGTTCAAGTTGTTCATCAAAATTTTTATGCGGAACGTGCTGAAAAGTTATATGTCACCCCCGCAAGTAATATTTTTAATAGAGGTTCAATATTTTTTTCTAAAAAAGATGGCTCTCTTGTGACCGCTGGCACTGTAACCGCAGGTTTTAAGTTGGCGATAATCCCCAAGGACATAATAGACCCTGAGGCAGCTTATGCCATGCTAGACCCATATATAGAAATGGATCTGAATACATTTTTATCTAAAGTATCAAAAAAGAATGATCCATATGAAGAGATAGCTACAGCTCTCACAAAAGAACAAGTAACTGAAATAGAAAATTTAAAAATAAAAGGCACATCCATATATAAAGATAATTGGAGATTTTACCCAAATGAAAACCAAGCCTCTCATACTATTGGTTTTTTGGCATACAAAGGGGATTCTTTGGTTGGCCAGTATGGCTTAGAGCGCTATTACAACTCTACTCTTTCAAAACCAAAAGATGAATTGTATGTTAACTTTTTTGCAGAAGTATTTTCAAATATAAGTGATACTCTTACCAATACAAACAAAGGAGATATTATAACCACCATAGAACCAACTGTGCAGTATTCATTAGAATCCGAGCTGTCAGCTGCCTTAGGCAAATGGAATGCCGACCAAGCAGGTGGAATAATCATGAACCCTCAAACCGGAGAAATAATAGCCATGTCAGGTTTACCAGATTTTGATCTAAATAATTTTAAAAGTGTACCAGATACTGCTGTTTTTCGAAATCCTCTCGTAGAAAATGTTTTTGAATTTGGTTCTGTTATAAAACCATTAGTAATGGCCTCCGCTATAGATGCAGGTGCTATTACACCACAGACGACATATTTTGATGCTGGCTCTGTTGTTGTAGATAAAAAAACAATAAACAACTTTGATAAAAAAGGACGCGGTACTATTAGCATGCAAGAAGTTCTTGACCAGTCTTTAAATACAGGAATGGTGTTTGCCGAGAGTAAGTTGGGCCATGATAAGTTTCGTACATATATGAAGTCCTTTGCAATAGGAGAAAAAACAGGAATAGACCTTCCCAATGAAACTTCAGGTCTAATAAGTAACCTAGATAGTCCAAGAAATATTGAATATGCGAACGCCTCTTTTGGTCAAGGTATAGCATTAACTCCAATAGAAGCTGCTCGCGCATTTTCTATTATTGCAAATGGGGGTAAGTTGGTGACACCTCACTTAGTAAAAAAAATACAATACGACAACGGGCTATCTAAAAATATTAACTATCCAATTACCAAAGAAAATTTATTAAAAAAAGAAACAACAGACTCTCTAACACGAATGCTGGTTCACGTATTTGAAACTTATGATGGCGGAAAATATAAATTAAACGATTATAGTATTGCCACAAAAACAGGAACAGCACAAGTAGCTCTTGAAACAGGAAAAGGATATTATACAGACCGGCATATGCACTCTTTCTTTGGATATTTCCCAGCATATGAACCAAAGTTTTTAGTGTTTCTTTTCCTTAAAAATCCTAAAGAAATAAAATATGCATCTCAAACATTAATTCCTCCATTTCTTAATATTACAAAATTTATATTACAGTATTACAATATTCCACCTGACCGTTAAATATGAATATCCCTTCAAAATCTGTATGTTATAATTATTTAAGCAATCAAACTGAATGAAAAAAATATTTAAAAAAATAATAGTAATAATAATAACTTGGCAAGCAAAGCTTATTTTACAAAAATACAATCCCAAAATAATTGCTATTACAGGTTCTGTGGGTAAAACATCCACCAAAGATGCTATTTTTGTAGTATTGTCCAAATTTAAAATAGTTAGAAAAAGTGAGAAAAGTTTTAACAGTGAAATAGGACTTCCTCTTACTATTTTAGGTTCTCCAAATGGCTGGGATGATCCCTTCATTTGGCTAGAAAACATAATACATGGATTTTATTTAATATTATGGAAGCAACCATATCCAGAATATTTAGTATTAGAAATTGGAGTTGGAAAACCTGGTGATATAGTTAAAAATGTAGCCCCTTGGCTTAAGCCAGATGTGGTTATAGTAACTCGTTTTCCAGATAAGCCTGTGCATGTAGAATTTTTTGGCTCTGTTGAAAATATAATTGAAGAAAAGAGTGCTTTAGTTTATACATTAAAAAAAGAAGGAATACTTATACTGAATCATGACGATGAAAAAGTTTATGCTCTCCACCAAAAAGCAAAATGTAAAACTGTATCATATGGAATGAATGATAATGCTACTTATCATTCTATTTATCCTACGTATTTATATACAAAAAGAAATAATATTAAAGTTCCAAGTGGAATTAATTTTAAATTAGAATATGATGGAAATACATTTCCTGTAATGCTTCCAAATATTGTGGGTATACACAACATAGGACAAGCTGCCGCAGCTATCGCCTGTGCACGTGAACTCGGTTGTGATTTATTGGAATCCATTAACGCAGTGAGTGAATACGTTACTCCTCCAGGAAGGCTTTCTCTTATTGAAGGAATAAATAATTCGGTAATAATAGACGACACATATAATTCATCACCAGTAGCTATGGAGTCTGCGATTGAAGTCTTGAAAGAAGTTGAAGGAAAAAGAAAAATAGCAGTACTTGGTGATATGCTTGAGCTAGGAAAATTTACAGAAGATGAGCATTATTTAGTTGGAGAAAATATATACGGAGTAGCAGATATTTTAATTGCTGTTGGACCAAGAGCTAAAAGTATTTCACAAGGAGCCTTGGAAAAAGGTTTTAAATTAAAAAATGTTTATAATTTTGAATCATCAAAAACAGCATCAAAATTCTTAGAAGGAATTGTGGAAGAAGGGGATATTATACTAATTAAAGGCTCTCAAGGTGTGCGCCTAGAGAGGGCTGTAGAGGCCATAATGAAACACAAAGAACTAAAAAGGACATTGTTATGCCGCCAAGACAAAGAGTGGTTAAATCGTTAATAAAAAATTTATATATTAGATTAGTCCTGCTAGTACCAAGATAACTCCAGCACCCAAAAGACATCCTGTCATTTTTCCTACTGCTGAGCCAAGCATTGTACGCTCTTCTGAAATATGTTTAACTCTCAATTTTTCAGCAAGATCGCCTTCAAACAAACCAGCTATACCGTCTGTTATTGCATTACCAACAGCGCCACCTATAACAGCACCAGAAACTCCAGCAATAGCTCCTCCTACGATAGCCAGTATTGCTAAAATACCATTATCAATAATGCCAAATATAATATCTGGCCATACATTTATTATTGGAATTTTAAATAATTTTAAAGAGGCTAAACTTAAAATTCCTAAGCCAAGAACTACCCAGCCGATGACTTTTTCATTATGAATAAAAAATGCACTTACTACAAAGATAACAATACTCAAACTAGTAACTTTAACCATGGCCAATATAAATGTTTTATTCATGTTTGTATTATAACATTTATTTTGAAAATATTATTTTTGTTTATCTTTTTTAAACTTAGTATCTTGAATAACTCTTTTATAGACACTCTCATAATTAGAAATCATTGTTTTTAGACTAAAAAATTGTTCAGCTCTATTTCTAACTTTTTTTCTATCAATTGTATCAATTTTTTTTATAGCTTCAACCATTTCTTCTTCTGATTCAACTATAAATCCTGTTACTCCATCTCTTACAATTTCTGGAACAGATCCGTTATTAAAAGCTACTACAGGTGTACCACAAGACATTGCCTCTATTAAAACATATCCAAATGGTTCCTGCCAAAGAACGGGGAATATGATAGCTTTTGCATTTTGTATAAGAGGAATTTTGTCTTCAAGGGATACCTCTCCAAAATATCTAACCTCATTCCCATTTATATAAGGTTCTATCTTTTCATGCCAGTATCCTTCTGTGACATAACTTCTACCTGCAATTCTAAGTGGAACATTTGCTTCCATACAAGCTTTTATAGCTATATGGGCACCTTTATCATGGGTTAAACGCCCTATAAATAGTACATAATCTTCAGGTTTTTCGTTATAAGCAAATATATCAGTATCAACACCATGATAAATATTTGCATACCAGTTTAGTTCAGGCAATAGCTTTCTCTGAGCCAATGAAAATGATATATATTTTTCATCTTTATGTTTAAGTAAAATTGTTTTCATCCATGCCTCAATAGGAGAATGAATAGATATTAGTGTTGGAGTTTTTTTCTCTATTCTAGAAAAAAATCCAGTCATAACAGTAAGGTGACTATGTATAACATCAAAGAGGCCTTGTTTTGCTTGAAAATAGCAATCAGAA
>JAENWX010000022.1 GCA_016649835.1 Minisyncoccota bacterium
TGAGGGCTCACTAAATGCTAGTAATTTTACTACAACAATTACAGGTGTAACTACTGCAACTCCCACAACTGGAGGTGTTGAGTCTCCTGGAATTGATAATATTTTAACTTCAGTTGGTGACTATAGTGTTGATGAAGGTGCATATGCAGGTTATGCAAAAACTCTTTCTGCTGATTGTTCTGGAACTATAGCTTTGGGTGAAACTAAAACTTGTACGATTACAAATAATGACATCCATCAATCCTCAGGCGGTAGTAGTGGCAGTGGAATAGTTTATGGTTGTAAAGATCCAACTGCTACTAATTATAATTATTTTGTTAGTAGTAATCCTTCTCTTTGTACATATGCAATGGTTGATCCAGTAGTTGTTGCAATTCCAGTTGTAACTCCAGCAGTTATCGTTCATAAATTACCAAAGACAGGATTTCCTCCACAAGAGCCTTGGTATATGGTTATGTACTCTGTTTTTTTAAATTTAATTAAATAAATTTATTAAAACAATACAAAGAAATTATTTCTGATTGACTGTTGTAAATTAAGCCTTATAAAAAAATATCTTAAAAGATAGAAAATAATTCATCTAAAAAATATGTAATTTAATAAAGAAAAATATTAAATTTAAAAATTTATATAATTATTTTTATATGATTTTGTTAAAGTTTATATAAACTGTTAAGATACACGTATGTCCAATCAAGGTAATATATGGGAAAAAGAATACAGAAATCCATTACTTGTAACCAAAAACGAAGGTCCACAAGCGGACACTTTGCGTTTTTTAAAATTTCTTAAAAAAGATAGAAAATATAGAGTGGAAGATAAAGTAGTTTTAGACCTTGGGTGTGGAACAGGTAGAAATGCAAATTATTTAGCAGAAAGAGGAAATAAAGTAATCGGTATAGAAATTTCTAAAACGGCTTTAAATTTAGCCAAAGAAAGAGCAAAAAATTTGGGAGTAGAAGTTAATTATAGATTGGGGGATATTGGTGAAAAATATGAAATAAAAGATAATTCTGTAGATATAGTTATTGATGTAACATCTTCAAATTCTCTTAATGAAACAGGAAGAGAGAATTATTTAAATGAAGTAAATAGAGTTTTAAAAAAAGGAGGATATTTTTTCGTTAGAGCTCTTGCTAAAGATGGAAATAAAAATGTTAAAAATTTACTTAAAGACAATCCAGGAAGGGAATATGATACATATATAATAAAAGAAATAGGACTGACAGAGAGGGTTCTTTCTCGGGATGATTTTGTTAAAATGTATGGTAATTATTTCAAAATCATAAAACTAGAAAAGAAAACGAGTTACACCACTTTTAATAACCGTATTTATAAGCGTGATTACTGGCTTGCTTATATGAGTAAAAAATAATGTTATAATACCAATGTAATTATTATTGGAGTATTTGATTATAAAAATAAAAAATGAAAGATATATCAATTGATTTTGAAAAGGCCCATAAGAATTTAAATAAAGCACAACTAGAGGCTGTGGACACTATAGATGGTCCTGTAATGGTGGTAGCTGGGCCTGGAAGTGGAAAAACTCAGATACTATCACTTCGAGTTGCCAATATCTTAAAACAAACCGATATTCCTCCTCATGGAATATTGTGTCTTACTTTTACAGAGGCAGGAGCTATAAATATGCTAAATCGACTAAAAACCATGATAGGAGTCGAGGCTTACAAGGTTAATATTTTTACTTTTCACGCTTTTGGAACAAATATAATTAGTCGCTATCCAGAATACTTTTTTAATCACGCTAGACTTTCTCCAGCAGACGAGCTTGTTCAAAGAGAAATAATGACAGAAATTCTAGATGGTTTGGATCACAAGAATCCTTTTTCTAGTTTTCATAATATTGAAGGATATGTATTTTTAAAAGATATATTATCTAGAATTTCACAAATTAAAAAAGCAGGTATAAATCCAGATGAATTTGATTTAATAATTAAAAACAACAAAAATATTTTAGAAGAAATTAATTCTTCTTTATCTTTGGTGTTTAAAGATAGATTATCTACTAAAATTTTTCCAGAAATAGAAAAAATGATAAGTAGTTGGGAAAAAATAAATACCACTTCTTTTCCTTCAGATTATTTTAAGCCAATATCAAATTATCTTATCTCATCACTAAAGAAGTCTTTAGAAGAATCTATCGCGGAAAATAAAACAGGACCTATTGGTGAATGGAAGAAAAAATATACTACTGGCACCAACGATAACATCACTTTGAAATCTTTAGAGGCAGGAGATAAGTTAGAGAATCTTGGCTATATTTATAAAGAATATAAAAATAGGTTATTTGAGCGTGGTTACTTTGATTACGATGATATGATATTGGAGGTTATAGAAGCTATAAGGAAAAATGAAAATCTAAAAGCAGAGCTTCAGGAGCAATTCCTATATATTATGGTGGATGAATTTCAGGACACAAACGATGCGCAAATAAGATTGATTCGTTTGCTTTCAGATAATTTTGTAAACGAAAAGAAGCCAAACATAATGGTTGTGGGAGACGACGACCAGGCAATTTATCGTTTCCAAGGTGCAGATATCTCAAATATTAAGGATTTTCATTTAGTTTATGAAGATGTGAAGATTATAGTAATGACAGAAAATTATCGTTCAGGTCAAAATATTCTCGACCTGGCTCGTGACATAATAGTTACAGGGTCAAACAGACTTGAAGATATTATTAAAGGTATAAATAAAAAGTTGATATCAAGCGGAGATGAAAACAAAAAATTTGAAGGAGAAATAAAAAAGTTAAAATTCAAAACAAAAGAACATCAATATCACAATATTGCTCTTAAAATAAAAAATTTAATAAAGGAAGGACACAACCCCAAAGAGATAGCTGTAATTTCTCGCAAACACAGAGAGCTAGAAAATCTAGTTCCTTTTATGCACCACTTCAACGTGCCTATTGTTTATGAAAAAGAACAAAATGTTCTTGCTACACCTCATATCCACCAGCTTATTACAATGTGTAAATATTTAAATTTTATGAATTCGGAGTCTCCTTATTCTGGAGATAGCTTATTGCCAGAAATTTTATCATATCCATTTTGGGGTTTATCATATAAAACAATATGGGATATTTCAATTTTATCAAAAACAAAAAGAGACGATAAGGTCGCTGATAAATCTTGGCTCTCAGTTATGCTTGATTACAAGGATGAGAAGGTAAGAGATATAGCAGAGTTTTTTGTTGAGATGGCGGCAAGGTCAAAATATGAACCAGTTGAATATATTCTTGAAAGTTTAATAGGGAAGAGCCATCTAAAACTCCTAGATGAAGAAAATGAAACAGAAGAAGTAATAGAAAATAATAAAAATAAATTTGTAAGTCCTTATAAAGATTATTATTTTAGTAAAGAAAAGTTAGAAAAAAACAAACCAGAATATTTGAGATTTCTTTCAGGTTTAAAGTTTTTTATTAGCGCACTTAGAGGCCATAGTTTAAATAGCTTACTGAAAGCATCTGATTTGGTAAAATTTGTAGATATACACGAGAGTAGTCATATACTTTTAAATGATACGAGTCCATTTACTGGAGCCGAAAATGCAGTCGAGCTAATGTCGGCCCACAAATCAAAAGGATTAGAATTTGAAACAGTTTTTCTTTTGTCTTGTCAGGATGACAACTGGTCTAAAGGAGGAATGAGAAATAAAATACGACTACCAGAAAACCTCCCTATAGACCTAGCTTCTGATGAGTCAGATGATGATTTGAGGTTGTTTTATGTTGCTCTTACAAGAGCTAAAAAGAATTTATATCTTTCGACTTATTTATACAAAGATGATGGAGGTGAGTCCGTGGAGGCTAAGTTTTTAAATAATGATTTGATTGTAGAAGCAAAAGAAAATCAAAACGAAGACCTAAACACAAGCTCAATATTAGAAACCACTACACCAAATTATACAGATAAAGTATATATAGAAAGTGAGAAAGCATTTTTAGCTCCTTTGGTAGAAAATTATAAGCTCAGTGTTTCTCACTTTAATAATTATTTAAATATTTATTACGGAGAGGGTCCAAAGACTTTTTTTGAACAGAATCTTATTCGTTTTCCACAACCAATGAGTATCTCAAATATATTTGGTTCCTCTGTTCATAAGTCTATAGAGCTTTGTATTTTAAAATATAAAGAAAAAGGAGTAATGCCTTCTAAAGAAGAATTTATAAATTTGTTCGAGAGTGATTTTAAAAGAAAAAGAATAGGGGAGGTAGAAATGGAAAAATACTTAAACAGAGGCAGAGAGGCACTTGGTGTTTTTTATGATAAAAAAATAAAAGAAATAAATATCACAGATAAAACCGAAGTAGACTTTGGAAACGAAGGAGTAGTTTTAGAGCGGGCACATATAGCAGGCAAGATTGACCTACTTAGAATAATAGAAGGGAACATGATAGATGTTTTTGATTTTAAAACCGGACACTCTATTCCTGAAAAAAATAAAGATGAACAAGATAAAATAAAAGAGTGGAGTTATAAAAATCAGATTATTTTTTATAAATTACTTGTTGAAAATTCAAAAAATTATAAAAACTATAAAATGAGAAAAGGGATATTTATATTCGTGGAACCTGAAAATATTAATGGAGTATTTTCTATAAACGAGAAAGAAATAGAATTTACAGAAGAAGATATAAACAGGACAAAAAAGTTGATAGAAATAATATACAGTAAAATTAAAAATCTCGACTTTATTAATATTGATGAATATCCAAAGACAATGAAAGGCATTACTCAATTTGAAGAGGATTTATTGTCCGGTAAGGTCTAATTTATAAATAGGCCTCAACGTGTTATAATAGCAAAGTGTTATAAATATATTTTATGGTTGAAGACAATATACACAATATAATTATTTCTTATGATGATACTCAATATCAGACTAGTCATTTTGTTGCATATCTTAAAAACGAGGAAATGAAAGAGAAGATTCATGAATATTGTGTTCTCGCTAGAAAAAGTTTTGATTTTCAGATTGAAATCAATGGCAACAGAGGATATAATTTTACTTTAAAATATATGGGAGAGGATAAGTTTACTTTAACTTTAAAAAAATCTTAATAAAATGAAAAATGACTACGAAAAAGGTACTTTGCACCCGCTAACCTTAACTATGAATGAGGCGGTTTCTATATTTAAAGATTTGGGTTTTACCGCTGAAGTTGGTCCAGAAATGGAGGATGAATGGCATAATTTTGATGCACTTAATGTTCCTAAAGATCACCCAGCTCGTGATATGCAAGATACCTTTTTTATAAAAGATAAAGAAGGTTTTGTTTTACGAACTCACACTTCCAATACTCAAATAAGATTTATGGAAAATTTGGTACGTTCCGGGGGGAAGCCCCCTTTTGCCATAGTTTCTCCTGGAAAAGTTTTTCGTAATGAATCTACTGACTCCGGGCATGAAATGCAATTTCATCAGATTGAATGTTTGATGATAGGAGAGGATATTTCAGTTGCTCACATGAAAGGAATATTATTTGAATTTTTCAAAAGATTTTTTGCTGGTGATAATATAGAAATTCGACTTCGTCCAAGCTTTTTTCCTTTCGTTGAGCCAGGTTTTGAGATTGATTTAAAAAAAGGAGAAAAATGGTTTGAATTATTAGGAGCTGGAATGGTTCATCCAAAAGTACTAGAGAATTGCGGAATTGATGGAAAGAAATATCAAGGGTTTGCTTTTGGGGTAGGGTTAGACAGACTAATGATGATGAAATATAAAATTCCAGATGTTAGATTGGTTTATCAAGGAGACTTGAGGCTTAATCAGTTTTAAAAATTAGCAACTAGCAACTAGGAGCTAGCAACTAGCAAATACAAAATACAAATGAAAATTAGTTATAATTGGTTAAAATCATATATTCCAGATATTCCAAACGAAGATGAAATAGAACATCTTCTGACTTTTAAACTTTGTGAAATAGAAGATGTAGAAAAATTACCAAGCCCTTCGTCTGATAAGGCGAGTGGTGACACTGTTTTTAATTTAAAAATTTTACCAGATAGAGCTCATGACCTGCTCTCTCACTTAGGTGTTGCTCGTGAAATATCAGGAATGCTTGGTATAGATTTTAAATTACCAGAATACAAAATACCAGAGTTTAAGGTAACTGATTTAAAAATTGAAATACAAACTTCTAATTGTCGTCGCTATGTTGGGCGAGTTGTAAGAGATATAAAAGTAGGTCCTTCTCCAGAGTGGATGGTAAAGTATTTAAATTCTATAGGTCAAAAAAGTATTAACAATATTGTAGATGCTACAAATATGGTTATGTTTGGTTCAGGCCAGCCAATACACGCTTTTGATTTAAAACAATTAGCATATGAAAGAATTATTGTAAAAGAAGCTCAGGGCGGGGACTTGTTTCAGTTGATTGGCTCAGAAAAAACTTCAGTTCTATTAAAAGATACAGATATGATGATAACCGATGGTAGTAAGAATCTAGCACTTGCTGGTGTAAAAGGTGGTCTCGACTCTGGAATATCTCTTGATACTACAAACATTTTACTGGAAGTGGCCAATTTTGACCCTGTTTCAGTGCGCAAGACAGCTCGTGGCCTAGGAATACAAACAGATGCATCAAAGAGGTATGAAAATGACTTGTCTCCATCTTTGTGTGGTTTCGCCATGGATGAAATATCAGCTTTAATTATGGAGTTATGTCCGGGCGCTTCATTTGAAGAAATAATAGATGTTTACTCAAACCCACAAAAAGAAAGAATAGTTTCTTTTGAAACATCTTATGTAGCAAAAATTTTAGGATTAAGTATAAAAGAAGAAGAGATAGAAAAAATATTAAAAAATTATAATTATAAATTTGAAAAGAAAAATAGTTCTTGGAAAGTAACTGTTCCTTTGATGAGGTTAGACTTAGTGGGGGATTATAATTTTGTTGAGGAAATAGGTCGTGTGTATGGTTATGATAAAATCACGCCTCTAATTCCAGAATTAATTTCAGAGGGCGAAGATAATGGAATTTGGAAAAAAACAATTTCTGCCAAACAAAAACTTATACAAGACGGATACAGAGAAGTAATGACATATGTTTTTAGAAACAATGGAGATTTTGAAATTTTAGCTGCAGCTTCTGATAAAAACTTTTTAAGGACAAATTTAACTGATGGACTAAAAGAAAGTATTTCTCTAAATCAAAAAAATCTACCACTCCTAGGTTCCGACGAAGTAAGAGTTTTTGAAATAGGCACAGTGTTTAAAGATGATGGAGAAGAAATACATGTTGCATATGGAGACAAAAAGAATATTACTGAAATGACTCTCAACAAATTTTCATCTATTCCTGAAAATATAAATATTTTATTATCAGAATATGTTTTAGAAGAACCTTTAACACAAAAAGAAAATACTGATAAGTTTGTACCACAAATATTTAAACCATGGTCCATATACCCATTTATTACTCGTGATATTGCAGTATGGGTACCAGAAGGAACTTCACCCCAGACTTTGATAGATATTTATAATAGTTTTGGAACAGAGCTTTTGGTTACAGAACCTAAAATATTTGACTCTTTTACAAAAGAAAATAGGACCTCACTTGCTTTTCGTTTAGTATTTCAGTCATACGATAGAACTCTAACGGATGATGAAATAAATGTAATAATGTCTCAAATCAATACTAAAATTGCATCCCTAGGATGGGAGGTTAGATAAAATTAAATATATTTTTTATACTGCAAAATAATATTTTGAAAAAAATAAAAGAAAACAAAATAGATTATAAAAAATATTTATTAGTAATTAATGTGTTTTTATTATTTGTGATAATTATTTTAGCATTTATCGTTATAATAAATTCAAAAAATAATGATAATAAAATAAGTATTAGCCATGATGTAAATGGTCCTTTTTTGTTAACAAATCCGATATTGGACTGCGAGGTTAATAACAATAAAAATACAGCCATTTTTTCTAAAGATGTTCATTCTAAGGTAGAAGAATTAAAAAATAAATATTCGACACCAAATATTTCATTTTATTTTCGTGATTTAAACAACGGATCATGGATAGGTATAAATGAAAAGGATATTTTTTCACCAGCAAGTTTGCTAAAGGTTCCAGTTTTTATGGCACTACTGCACAACGCAGAGGCGAATCCATCCCTTTTAGATAGAAAAGTAAAAGTCTATGCTGCTGATTTTGTTCAAGATGTAAATCCTAACATAGTTGCTAGTGATTTATTAAGTATTGATAAAGAATATTCTTTATTTGAAATAGCTAAATCTATGATTCAAAAGTCTGACAATACCGCGATATCTATTTTAATTAAAAACATTAAAGACGGGTCTATTGATGATGTTTTTAAATCAATTGGAATACCATTAATTACAAATAATAATGAATTTGAAATTAGAGTAAAAGATTATGCAGGATTTTTTCGTGTATTGTTTAATGCATCTTATTTAAACAGAGAAATGTCCGAGAAGGCACTAGAGGTTCTTTCTCTTTCAGAATATACCGGAGGTATTGTTGGAGGTTTACCTAAAGGCATTACCGTAGCGCATAAGTTTGGAGAAAGAAATATTGATGGCTCAGAAGGCAATATTCAACTGCACGATTGTGGTATTGTGTACTTTCCGCAAAAGCCATATATTTTTTGCGCGATGACACGAGGTAATAATTTTGAGAATCAAAACAAGGCCATAGAAGAGCTTTCTAGTTTTATTTACAATGAAGTAGATAAAAATGTTGATTTATAGCAATAATCTAATAAACCCTTTATTTATAAGGGTATAACTAGTAAAAAAAATTAGTATTTTGAGTATATTTTTGGTATAATAAACGAAGTAATTGTCCTGCAAAAAGGGGGCTTTTTAAATTAATTTAAAGAAAAAAAAGTATTTTTAAGTATTATTATTTAATTTTCTAAACGTAATGGCAAAAAAAGAAGAAAAAATTAAACCAACAGGTAAATATGGAGCAGAGCAAATATCAGTACTAGAGGGTCTTGAACCAGTTCGCCGCCGCCCCGGGATGTATATTGGTTCTACTGGAATCGATGGCTTACACCATTTAGTTTGGGAAATTTTTGACAACTCACGAGATGAAGCGATGGGAGGATTTTGTGACCGTATTGAAGTTGTTCTTCTTCCGGATAATTCTATTCGAGTAGTAGACAATGGCCGTGGTATCCCAGTTGGAATACATCCAAAGACAAAAGTCTCAGCACTTGAAACAGTAATGACGACTCTCCATGCTGGAGGAAAGTTTGGAGGAGATGACAGTGGATATAAAGTTTCAGGAGGGCTTCATGGGGTGGGGGCATCCGTTGTAAACGCTCTTTCTATTTATACCAAAGCAGAAGTTCATACTGACGGGGGACGTTATGTACAAGAATACACTCAAGGTAAAAGAAAAGCAGCTGTTAAAAAAATTGGTACTTCAAAATTACATGGAACAATAATTTCCTTTAGACCAGATGAAGAAATTTTTAAGCAAGTTAAGTTTGATGTAAATACAATTCTTAATCATCTTCGTCAACAAGCATACTTAGTAAAAGGATTGCGTATTGAAATTCTTGATGCTCGACTATGGGACCCACTAACTGGTGGAAAAGGAAAGAAAAATACAGATGATGTTTTTTGGTTTAAAGAACTTGAGCTTGAAATTCCATCAACAACATTTTATTTTGAAGGAGGATTAATGTCTTTGGTAAAATTTTATAATAAAAGTGAAAAACCAGTTCATCCTAGTGTTTTTTATGTTGAAAAAGAATTAGATGATGTTGGAGTAGAAATATCTCTTCAATATGTGAATGATATTAATTTTAATATGATAGCCTTCGCAAACAACATACACACAGTTGAAGGCGGAACACATGTTACTGGTTTTAAGATGGCTCTTACTCGTGTTATCAATACATATAGCAAAAAAAATAATCTCATAAAAGAAACAGATGGAGGTTTTACAGGGGACGATGTTCTAGAAGGGTTAACAGTTGTTATTTCAGTTAAACTCAGAGAAATACAATTTGAGGGTCAAACAAAAGCGAAACTAGGGTCTACAGAAGCCCAGGGCGCTGTAGCTACTGTCTTTGGAGAGGCCTTTGCTTCTTTCCTTGAAGAAAATCCAGACGAAGCAAAATCTATTATAAGTAAGTCTTTGCTTGCTCTTCGTGCTCGTAAGGCGGCAAAAGCGGCCAAGGACTCAGTTCTTCGTAAGGGAGCTTTAGAAGGGATGACTCTTCCTGGTAAGCTTGCTGATTGTCAGGTTCGTGACGCAGCTTCCGCTGAATTATTTATTGTGGAAGGAGATTCCGCTGGTGGTACGGCCAAGATGGGAAGAGATAGAAAGATTCAAGCGATACTCCCACTTAGAGGTAAAATTTTAAATGTAGAACGTGCTCGACTAGACAGAATGCTCGGAAGTGAACAGATTAAAAATCTTGTTATTGCTATGGGAACTTCTATCGGAGATACTTTTGATCTTGAAAAAATGCGTTATCATAAAATAATTATTGCTACCGATGCCGACGTGGACGGAGCACACATTAGAACTCTTATTTTAACTCTTATGTATAGATATTTCAGACCTGTCATAGATGCTGGATATATTTATATTGCTCAGCCACCACTATTTAAAATTAAAAGAGGTAAAGAAATATTTTACGCATACTCAGACGAAGAAAGAGATAGAATACTTGGAAAAGATGCTGCTTCTTTAGCTGAATTACTCGCCGAATCTGCAAACGAAGAAGATGGTGTAAGAGCAGAAGAAACAGAAGAGGAAATAGAGGCAAAGAATAAAAAAGGTAGTACAAAGATTCATATTCAAAGATATAAAGGTCTCGGAGAAATGAACGCAGAAGAACTTTGGGAGACAACCATGGACCCAGCTAAGCGTATTTTGAAACAAGTAGCAGTTTCTGACGCAGAAAATGCAAACAAAGTTATAGATATGTTGATGGGAAGTGAAGTTCCTCCTCGTAAATCATTTATTCAATCACATGCCAAGATGGCAAAATTGGATATTTAGAATAATTAAGAATTACGAATTAATAATTACGAATTAAGAATTAAATACAAAACAAATTACAAATCCCCATGAAAGCGAAGCTTTCATGGGGATTTGTAATTTTATTGCGGGAGAGGGTTGTTTATTGGTACAATAAAAACATATGTTTAAACTTATAAAAATTAAATCTAAAAAAAGAGGGTTTACCTCCACACCAAGTTTGGTATTATTGCCTAGTTTTTTAATTATTTTTTCTACACAAATTTAATATATGATTAAAACATTTTTTACACCTAAAATAGAGCGAGGCAATAAAAAAACAATACCAAACTTGGTGTCGGGCCTGCCTACCGGACAGGCAGGGTTTACTCTCATAGAACTTTTGGTTGTTATTGCAATTATTGGAGTTATTTCTAGTGCAGTTTTTTTTGCTATAGATAAAGCTAGAATGAGAGGGCGAGATTCCACGAGACTTATGAATATGTCTCAAATGCAGATGGCTCTTGAAAATTATATTCTTCGAAATGGAACATACCCAAGTTCTGACAATAAAGGGTGTGGAGGTTGGGATACTTCGGGAATAGGGACGGGTGAAACAAGTGGTACTTTTACAACAGCTCTTGTTTCTGGTGGATACTTACCCGACCACCTACAAGATCCAAACAATAATACAAATTGTGGTAATTATAGGTATTATCGTTATTCTCCTCAACTAGGATGCGAATCAGGTTATTTTTATGTTCTGGGTGTGGTTAATATGGAAACAAGTGGCAATCCTTATCCTGGGAGTCCTGGATGGTCTTGTCCAGGTAATCGTAATTGGCAAGGTGAAATGGAATGGGTTACAGGAAAATTCGAGTAATAAAAAATCCTCTCATATGAGAGGATTTTTTTTATTGAGTACTAATTCAAAGTTTTATTTTTTATTTCACCTAAAAGTTTTTCAATAAATACTTCTGCTGTGATTCCTTCAAGTTTTTCTGTTCTTGCTTCAACTGTGATTAATCCGGATTCTTTTTCTTTGTCGCCAATAACTACAACATAAGGAACCTTTTGCATTTTTGCATTTCGGATTCTCTTACCTAGAGATTCATTTGAGTCATCTAGCTTTACTCTTATATCATTTTCTTTTAATTTATTATAAACATCTTCCGCATATTCTTTTTGTTTTTCACTAATTGGCACAATAACAACTTGGACAGGAGAAAGCCAGAGAGGGAATGCTCCTGCGAAATGTTCTATAAGTATTCCCATAAATCTTTCAAATGAACCAAATATAGCAACATGGAGAACTACTACGCGGTGTTTTTTACCATCATCTCCAACATAATCCATATCAAAATTCTCAGGTTGATTAAAATCAAGTTGAATTGTTGTTAGTTGCCATTCTCGGCCAATTGAATCTTTTACTTTGATATCTATTTTAGGACCATAAAATGCAGCTTCTCCTTCTTCAACACTATAATTTAACCCCATTCTTTTTGCAGATTCAATCAATATATTTTCTGCTTTTTCCCATACTTCATCACTTCCAAAATATTTGTCTTTATTTTTAGGGTCTCTTACAGATACTTCAACTTTATAATTATTGAAATCAAAAATACTGTAAACCTTTTTCATTAAACCAAAAATCATATTTATTTCTGACTCTATCTGGTCTGCTCGTATAAAATGGTGAGTGTCATCTTGTGTTAAGTTTTTAACACGTAGTAGTCCTGCGAGTTCTCCACTTTTTTCATTACGGTAGACTGTAGTATTTTCGGCTATACGCAAAGGAAGGTCACGGTAACTATGTGGCTCAGCGTTGTATATTTCAAAGTGATGAGGACAATTCATTGCTTTCATTACAAATTCATCTCCATTTTCATCAGTCATCGTAGGCATCATTGCATCGTATTTTCCCATGTGTCCACTACGAATATATAATTCCTTTCTAGCGATATGGGGAATTGTGACAAAAGAATAACCTAAATCTTCTTTTTCCTTTCTAATAAATCTTTCTAGCTCCGTTTTAATAATATTACCTTTTGGTAAATACAAAGGTAAACCTTTACCAACTAATTCTGAAATAGTAAATAACCCTAATTCTTTACCAAGTTTTTTATGGTCTCTTTTTTTGGCTTCTTCTAATTGCTCAATATATACATCAAGTTCACTTTTATTATTAAAAGCTAGACCATAAATACGAGTAAGCATTTTATTCTTTTCACTTCCGCGCCAGTAGGCTCCAGCAATGCGTTCTAGTTTAAATGAATCAAGGGGAATTTCTTTTGCAGGATTTTCTGCGTGTCCGCCACGGCAAAGATCAGTAAAACCACCACAAGTATAAAGAGTTATTTTTTCTTTGCGAGTAATAATTTCTTCAATTAATTCTAATTTGTAAACATTCCCTTTAAAAATTTCTCTTGCTTCATCAGCAGTTACTTCTTTATGAGTAAATTCTGTCCACGAAGAAAGATTTTTCCTCATCGTTTTTTCAATAGTAATTAAGTCCTCATCACTTATTTTTTCGGCACCGAAATCAATATCATAATAGAAGCCGTTATCTACAGATGGTCCGAGGGTTAATAGGGAACTAGGATAATGCAGATGTGCAGCTTGAGCTAATAAGTGAGCTAGTGTGTGGCGTATATGAGCTAAATGTTCGTCGTTTTCCATAATAGTTTTCTTAAATACTTCATTAAATATCAAAATTATTTCAGGTCCTCGGATGAGGGAGGATGAGGAGCCAGACCTGTCTCTTATACACATCTCCGAGCCCACGAGACTTCC
>JAENWX010000028.1 GCA_016649835.1 Minisyncoccota bacterium
CCCAAAGGTGGAACGTATCTGATTAATTATTGTTAATAATATCAACTTTATCAAAAGCTTAAATTCCTGTTAGAAAAATAACATAAACATCTCTAACGGGATTCATCCCGTTAGAGATAGTTCCCCAAAGGTGGAACGTATCTGATTAATTATTGTTAATAATATCAACTTTATCAAAAGCTTAAATTCCTGTTAGAAAAATAACATAAACATCTCTAACGGGATTCATATCCTAAAAAAACAAATTAATAATATATTTATTATACTCCTCATTCGCACTCTCGTAAACAAAATTTTGTGTTATAAATTTTTTATATTTCTAAATATTATAATAGTAAAAAAACTCAATAAATATTGAGTTTTTTTACTATTATTTAATTTTTTGGTGAGTTTATTGATAGTATTTTGCTTGGACTCTGATGCCCACTTATTATCCGGACATTTTTAATAGGTACTTTCAATTCAGATGCCATGATTTCACATACTTTTTTATTGGCCAGATTGCGCTCTGCAGGTTCCCGAACAGACAAGATGTATGTATCTTTATTTTTTTGTTTTATAATTTCTTTTTTAGCCCCTGCTGTAACTTTTACCTTAATATACATCCTATTTTATTATATTATTTTTTATTAATTAAAATATAATTTTTAATTTCTTCAATATCTTTTTTAATTTCTTCTAACACATTTCTTTCTTTTCTTATTTCTTCTTCTGTTTTTTCATCTATTCTTTTTTCTTGCTTCATTCCTGAAATAATAATATTATCTCCAATAAAAAATGAAACAAAAAGACCACTGGTAAGTGTAATTATTATACCAGCAAATAAAGATATCCAAGGAGACACATTAAAAGAATCTGAAATTTCCCAAACACCTCTCCAAATA
The DNA here is from genome assembly GCA_016649835.1 of Minisyncoccota bacterium. Taxonomy (GTDB): domain Bacteria; phylum Patescibacteriota; class Minisyncoccia; order Phycocordibacterales; family UBA9973; genus UBA8515. The sequence continues at coordinate 885 of JAENWX010000028.1, forward strand.
GAAACTATTCCAACACTTCCTATGAGTGCGTATAGAATTGGATAGTGAGTTAACTTTCCTCTAATTTTATCCTCTAGTTTATCAAAATACTTAAAAATTATTTTAATCATAAATATTATTTAAAAATAATAAGTCCTATTATACCTAAAAGAGATAGGTAAACAAGACACGGAACAATTACTCCTTTCAATACACTTACTTCCCCATTTTTTATTCCTGTAACAGCCTCCGCTGTTAAAATATCTGCTAAAGCTATCATATTACCAGCGGCAGCTCCTACTACACCGAGTGCTAATATAACACTAGTATTTAACCCTAAATTGATAGAAGCGATATTAAATAGATGTCCAAACATAATATTTGATACTGTAACACTACCAGTCATAAAAGCTCCAAAAGCCCCTATGAACGGAGTAAAAAATGGAAGCCATGATGTTTCAAAGCTTTTTGTAATTAAACTCAGAGCTGAAACCAATCCAGAAGTATTATTGCCAGTGTTAATCATTATTTGAACCATTGCCAACATAGAAAAAACAACAAAAAATGGATACAGCGCACCCGAAAAAGCTTTTTTTATTGAGCTTGCTAAAACCATTAGCTTATCTCTCCATATCAACATAACAATAAGTCCAGAAATTATAAATATAAAACCTGGGTTAAACAAACTAAAAGTATAAATGGATCCCAAGAAATTAGGAATGCCCATTTTTCCAACAAAAATTTTACCCAAGATTAATAAAGAGACAAGAATAATATAAGGTAAAAAAGACTTAAAAGCTGACATTGAAGATGATTCCTCTTTATCTCCTACTAGAGATAGTGTTTCTTTTGGAACCAGAAAACCAATTTTAACCGAAAATACTATTATTAAGAGAGCGGTAATTGAACCTAGAATAGAAGGAAATTCTTGTCCCAACGAAACAAACAATACTGACGGTATCACAAATATTAACCCTGTAAATATTGCAAATGGTAATGCATCAAAAAATTCTTTTTTTCTATTTACTCGTCCTTCTGTAATAATCCAAAGCATAAAAACCGGAATTATAAAACCAACTAAATTTAATAATGCTGCAGTAAGCGGAACAGCCGCGACATTCAAACCAGCAAAACCTATTTTAATAGGCGTTCCTGCTGCGCCAAAAACCCCTGGAACACTATTACCCAAAAGACCAACAACTAAAGCCTTTATAGGTGGTAATCCTAATCCAATTAAAATAGGTACCGCAATAGCAGCTGGAGTTCCAAACCCTGCAGTGCCTTCAATAAAACTCTCAAAAAGCCAGGCAATAATAATTATTTGTATTCTATAATCTTTTGATAAGCCCCCTAAATAATACGAAATATTTTTAATAATTTTTAAATCTTTTAATATTTCAAGAAAAAATACTGCACCAAAAATAATTATAAATATATCTAGTGCTACAAAAAAACCTTTTCCATATGATAGGTAAAGAAAAGATGGATAAATTTTCCAATAAAAAACAGCTAGAGTCGTATAAAGTCCAAGAGTTATAACTGAGGCCCAAAGTAAAGTGGAGACTCTTTTAAGTAATAAATATATAAAAAATAAAAAAGGGAACGCTGCTAGTAAAATTGGAATATAGTTTGTCATAGTGATAATAATATCATAAACAAAACTGAATACCAAAAATTATATTTGATTACTTTTTCTTGTTGTCATTCCAATTGTAACCAATAAAATCACCATTAGTAAAAATGAGGAAGCTATTATTATATATAAATTTGTTCCTTCCAATAATCCTGGTTTTGCAACATTTATAGATGCATCTGCCACTGGAAGCTCTTGAAAGGTCAACGCTTCAGCGGTTTTAGTAAATAAGTAACCAGAACTTTTTGCCACAATATTACCAGTATTATTAACGGTTGCAGCATAGACAGTATGGTCACCATTTTCTAATTCTTTATCAAGTAAGTACTGCCACTCTCCATTATTATCTGTTTTAATAGTAACAATAATCGGAGTACTGTAAATATACAAAGTTATAAAACTATTTGGTAGAGCCTCTCCTCTTATAAATATTTCATTTTTATCAGTTAATTTAAGCTCTTTAACTTTATAGGCGACAATAATTGGAGCTTTAGATTCTTCTGGTTCTTCTATATTTATTTTAACCAACTCTGTACTAGTCGGATCAAAACCTAATAAAATTTTATCAGATGCATTAATATTTTTGCCCTCATAAATAGAAACAGGTGATGGCTTTACAGGATCCAAACCATAAACATATTTTGAATCATAGTCAGAGATCCCATCATTGTTTGTATCTTTATAAAGAAGGTCGGCATTTTGAGTATTTAAAACTTCTGATTTATCATCTAAAACTCCAGTTAAAAGATTAAGGGTTGTGGACACTTCTTCCCTATCCAAAGTAGAAACTAAAGAACTTTCTTCTTCTGCTATATTTTTAATATCTAAAATACCTCTATAAATCTCATTTTTTAAATTATCTATATCTACAGTTTTAATAATAGTTAAGTTTAGTAGACTGGAGTTAATTTTATTAATAAGTTCGTCTCTGGTGACAAAAATTTTGACCTCATCAATAGTCCTTCCTTGCTCATCATTATTTCTTATAACATTAAAAACGGTTTCATTAATAATTTTTATTAATTGTTCTTTAGTGTTATTAACCCATATTTTAATTTCTTCGAAAGTAACACTTATATCTTGTATTTTTGACGATACTTCAGTTGTTTGAGTTGGCGAAAGAGTAACTTTTTGTGCTTCCGTCGTTGTTTCAACTTGCTTTGTTTCTGTTGTTATATTTTGATTGGTGGTAGTCGTTGTGGTTGTATTGATAACTGCCTCCTCTGTATTTATTATCTTATTAGGTACAATAATTTTTATTATATTTGTATATACTGAACAATTTTTTTCTGTTGAGTTTAATGATAACGAGCATGCTTTTATTCTATAGTGATAAGTAACTCCTCTATTAACCTGTAAATCTCTGTAAGAAATTGTGTTTGAATTGGTATAAAAAGTGACTACAGGTGTTGATACATCGCCACTTGTACGTCTTTCAATAACAAACTGAGTTTCATCGCTTGAATTATCTAACCAGTTTAATGTTATAGCCGCAAGGATATCAGTAGAAGAATCCTTTAGTAATAAATTTGTTGGAGCAACTATCTTTATGGTTTCCTGTATTGGAACAGAAAAGAATTCTGTGTTTGTATATTCTGAACATTTTTTTGATGTATTATTAACGGCAACAACACAAGCTTTTACTCTATAATAATAAGGAACCCCTCTAGTAATTTTATGAGAGTCCACGTAAGATGTAGTATTTGAATTTATAGAAAATATAATTGGAGTTGTGTTTATATCAGAGCTCGATCTTCTCTCTATAATAAATTCAGTTTCATTATCTGAGTTGTCTCTCCAGTTAAGAGTAGCTGACGCTAGAGTTGAACTAGAAGTATCTTTTAAATATAGATTTGTTGGACTATGCACTGTAATTATATTTGATAAAGAAGGGATAGAAATTTCAACAAGATTTGTATAAAGAGAACACACTGGAACATTTGCTGATGTTGATTCTATACAAGCTTTTATTTTATAAAAATAAGAAGTACCCCGAACAACTTGTGTATCTATGTGCGAGGTAATATTAGAACCAACTTCTATGTTTGTATAGACTGCATTTATATCTGAAACAGCTTTTCTTTCAATAACAAATTTATTTTCATTTTCTGAAGTATCTGTCCAGTTTAAGGTTACAGACGCCAATGCTGAAGTTGAAGAATCTTTTAATACTAGATTTGTAGGAGCGGATACAATAATATTATTATTTAAAGATGGAATATTAATCCATATTTGATTGGTATATCCAGAACAAATTTTATTTATCGCTGTGTTTAAATCCATTGTTCCATAAGTACCTGTTGATGATGTGCTATCAATTGTATTTATCTCTGTAACAGAACATGCCATTACTTTGTAATAATATGATGCACCACGCACAACCTGTCTATCTATATATGAAGTAACATCAGAACTTAAAAAAATGTTTTCAGTAGTTATTCCTCCATCTATGCTTGATTTTCTTTCAACAATAAACTGAGTTTCATTATTGGAATTGTCGGACCACTTAAGCTCAACTGCTGTTGTACTGTCATTAGATATATCTTTTAATACTAAATTTGTGGGTGAAATGATACCAGACTCAGCAAATGATATTCCCCAAACAACTACTGCTATTATCAAAAAGAAAGTAGCGCTAATTGCTAAAATGATATTGCTGTCTTTTCTGTTTGTATTCACCATATTTTTATTGTTTAATAATAATTAAGGACTAAATCTATTATAATAATTAATTAACTATTGGGAAAGAGACAATAAAATGTGACCCTACACCTTTTATTGATTCTATAGTTATACTTCCTCCCATTTGTTTTATCATTTGTGCTGTTATCCATAATCCTAAACCTGTTCCTCTTATATTTTCTGTTTCTTTGGTTCTAATACGATAAAACTTTTCAAACAATTTTACTCTTTCTTCTTCACTCATACCTATACCAGTGTCACTAACTCTTATATAGAGTCTATTATTTTCCTTATATTGAATAACTTTAATATCTCCCTTATTGGTATATTTAATAGCATTACCTACCAAATTAACAATAATTTGCTTGAAGCGACTTACATCTATATTAATAAATTGAGTTTCTTCTATTTTTGATTTATCAAAAGAAATATTTAAATTCTTTTCTTTTGCCGGAAAAACGAAAGATGTAACTATTTGGTCAGTTATTTCGCTCGGATTTATTTTTTCAAATTCAAATGACATTCGTCCTTGCTCTATTCGTGATACATCTAAAATATCAGAAACTAGTGAGTCAAGCTCTTTCGCAGAATAATCAATTTTTAAAATATAATCCTTCGTTTGAGGTTCTAGCTCTGGAGCCTCTTTAGCAAACTCTGCATAACCACGAATTATAGACAAAGGAGTGCGCAACTCATGAGAAGCCATTGATATAAAGTCATCTTTTAATGTATCAACTTCTTTTAGTTTCTTATACAAATCCATGTAGTCTATAATTTTTGAATGTCGCAAGAATAAAAATAATATCAAAACAATAACAAATGAGAGTAAAATTTTGCTATTATTTATACTATTAGATATAGCAATATCTGCCATCGAAAGAGTTTGCGTAGTAACAACAGCTCCAAGTATATTACCTACTGGATCTGTTATCGCTCTTATTGTTTTAAACAATCTTTCTCCTTTATCAACTAACTCTATTGTTACAGAATGAGTTGGGTCACTAGACGCAATAGTAAACAAAAAAGAAGACGCGTTGTCTGGGGTATTTATCTCCTCTAAATTATTAGATGCGATTATATTATATGAAATAGAAATGTCACTAAGGCTAGAGTTAGTGACAATTTCTTTTTTAATAACTTTAAAACTTTTAATAGTTTCGTTTGTATTCACTATATCTTGTATTTTTTTATTGAGATAGTCTGGTTCATCCATTTTATCACCAGCAAATGAAACAAAGGCGTCTTGCAGAGAACCAATTCTTACATTTATAAGTCTTTCTTGTGCATCATTTGCAATACTTATAAATCTCTCAGCCATAAAAACAAATGCACCAGTAATGAGTACCGCCACAACAACCGTATATATTAATTGAGGATTACTAGTTAATTTTTTAATCCCCTTAACAAAATTTAAATATATAAAACCAAACATATTTAATTGGTATTATTTTGTAAATTTATAAACATTTTTTAAAATATATTAATGACTCTTTAGCCATGTTATCATTTTCTTAAATGTACCTGGCCCAGCTTCTCCATCTGCAATTATACCTTGGTCTTTTTGAAAATCTTTAACAGCATTAAAAGTAGCTAGCCCATAATCATTATCTATTTTATTAGAAGTATTGTTGTATATATTTAAAAATGTTTGAACGGTTCCAACAGCAGCTCCCTGTGATTTATTTTTAAGATAAATATTACCATCAGCCAATTTTTGTAATGCATTTATAAGAGTTTGATTTTTTGAAACAGTGGTAGTTTTAGTTGGTGTAGTTGTGGTTACAGTAGGAGCTGACACAGTAGCATCCGCTACATCATTTAGAACAAGCTGTTCTTTATCTGCTTCTAAAAGAGTAATCTCCTTTTTTAATTTAGCCACTTCTTTCGTAAGTTCTTCATTTTTGTCTTCAAGTTCTGATAGTTTTTGATTATCAATATGAGAACTCCCAGACTCAATTGTAGAAAAAGCCCAATAACCAGCTACTGCAAAAACCGCAATAATAAAAACTGAAGATAATATAAATTTAAAATTTTCCATACTTTGTTTATTGTATCAAATTTTATAAAGTAATACCATAATCAAGTTGTTAATTATGAAATAACAACTAACACAAAAGCGCTCCGATGTAACATCGGAGCGCTTTTGTTCAATATTTTATTTAATAAGTAACAAAACAAAATAGTCTTTGAAAAATACATGAGCTACGGGCGTCGGCCCAAGCATAACAAATTTTCAGTGGAAAATTATGTGCGTATTTTGAAAAGAGCTATTTTGTGAAGTTAAATTTATTCTAATTAATATTTAATTAACGAAAGTTAATGCTACACCAACTTGGTTGGCGCGACCTGTACGGCCGATACGGTGAACATAATCTTCATAAGTAGCAGGAATTTCGTAATTTATAACATGAGTCACATTTGGTATATCTAGTCCTCGGGCAGCAACATCAGTTGCTACAAGTATTTGACTGTGATTATCACGGAATGCTTTCAATGCACTCTGACGTCTTGATTGATTTTTATCTCCATGAATAGATTCAGCTTTATACCCTCTTTGAACTAAAGTTTGGCAAAGCTTTTCAACTCCATGTTTTGTTCTACCAAAGATAAGAACTTTTGAAAATTCTTTCTTAGATAAAAGAGAATGTAATGAATCAATTTTATCAGAACCATGAGGAACTCGAATTATATCTTGTTCAACATTTCTGGCTGTATCTCCAGTCTTAGTTGAAATCCTTTCAGGATTAGTTAAAAATTCTTTAATTAATTTATCAATTTCACTTGTGATTGTTGCAGAGAATAGTAAAGTCTGACGATTTGGTGCCATATTGGCCATAATAAATCTCATATCATTTACAAATCCCATGTCGAGCATTCTGTCTGCTTCATCAAGTACTATTGTACGAAATTCTGGCAAATGAATAACTCTACGATCAACTAGGTCTTTCAAACGTCCTGGTGTACCTATCACTATATTGTGAGCTCTGCGTAGACCATAGATTTGATTTGAAATACCCATACCTCCAACGCAACATACTGAGTAGATCCTAAGATCTCCACGGAATGCTATCAACTCATCGTTGATTTGTGTTGCTAATTCTCGTGTTGGTACTATTACCAAAACTTTTTCACGAGGATTATTCATTATTTTATCAAGTAAAGGAATTAGAAACGCTGCTGTTTTACCAGTTCCAGTGTTTGCGATACCTACAACATCACGTCCGTCGAGTACAAATGGAATCGAAACATCCTGAATAGGAGTAGGATTCACATAACCCTTTTTAGTGATATTACTTTTTATTGTTGGATGGATTTGAAAATCAGCAAATTTATTTGCTGGTATGTATGGTGCTGACTCAACAATTGGGTCTGCTTTACATACGAAACGTGAATGACTTATTTTACTGTCACCACCGTAACGAGGCTTTGATGACCTGCCACGACTACCACCGCCTCCTCCGCGACTGTAGCCACTACTTGGATGACTACCGCCATTGCCTCCACCACTTGAACGACTGTAACCGCCACTTGGACGACTACTTCCGCCAGATGAGCGACCGGTTGGTGAACTACCACGATAACTACTTCTTTGCCCACCAGAAGATGGACGACTTGAACCACCAGAAGATGGCTGACCGGAGCTTCCGCCGCGGCTGTTTGGTTTATACATATTATTTTACCCCAGTCTATAAATATAAAAGTAAGACGGACTGAGTACCTTCTCCCCTGTTTTTCATAAAGACTACCACAAGGGATAAGGCGTTATATAGGCGCTATAAGCGCGGAAAAACCAATGA
>JAENWX010000017.1 GCA_016649835.1 Minisyncoccota bacterium
AAATAGTAATGTAATTAGAGAGTTTTTAAAAATTAGTTTCATTATAATATGTGCGTTTATAAATAATAAATTAGTGAGTTTATTATATCATGGATAAAAATTTGTTGACAATAGTATTAATAAAAAACCACTCAAGGTGAGTGGTTTTTTTAATTTAATTTAAAACAGTTATCTAATATAAACTGTTTCTTTTCGAACTGGGAGACCCGTGTCTAACCAATTCTCTACTTTAGATATTACAAATCTATCTAGGGTTAATTCCTTAATTGTATAAACTGTGCCTAAGATAAAATGCGTGGGGTCTGAATCTAGTCCCCAATTGCTTGTACCTGTGCTCCAAGGAGTATTGTCGGCATTAAATATAGAATATGTAAAATCAAGATAAAAATACCATTTCAACACACCACCGTCACTATCGTTAACATAATCTATCATATAGATAATATCTTCTTCAGGTGTATACACAGTGTATGATATTTTATTCCAATACCCATGACTAATTTTCCCAAACACAGAACTCTTCCAATCCCCAACTACCACAGTCTTTGTTGTTGTCACTGATTTAGTAAAGTTAGTGGCGACAATTGTAAAGATTGAATCTTTGAGTAATTGTTTAAACTCTTTTGAACCGGTTGCTTCTGTAATGGCTTCACCATTAAGAGTGGCGGTTTTAAAGTTAGTGATATTCCAAGTCACTGTGATGTCTTTACCATATGGTAAGACTGCATCATTAGGTGAAATAGTTAGTTCTGCTGTTGGAGTAGGCTCCTCTTCTACAGTAACTGTTTTTTCATCACTTGCTGTTTTAATAACATTGGTTGCTAGAGCAGTGTATTTGGTGGTAGTTATTAAATTACTATAGGTCTTAGACCCATTTACAGAAGTCATTGATTCACCATTGATGCTAACTTTAGTAGCATTGGTAGATGTCCAGGTTACAGTTACATCTGTACTATATAGTATAGATGCACTTGAAACTGTGAGTTCAACAGTTGGAGCAAGCTCCACTACTGGTGGTGGAGGTGGTGGTGGGATGATTGGGTCTGCACCCAAATCATCTTTACTACACGAAACGATTGCAATTCCTGCAATCAATATCGCCAATAGAAATATTTTTTTCATGATTCTATGTTGTTTTATGGTTTTTGAAATTAACATTATGTTTCCTAAACAATACAACATTGTGGTGAGTTTGTAAAGGGGAAGTAAGTTAAAATCTACATGGCAAAACTGCTAGGCCTTGCCTAGCAGTATACATTATTTAAAGAATTATAATTAATTATTGTTTTATAATTAAATCTATTTTGCACAAAACTGCTAGGCAAGGCCTAGCAATATACATTATTTAAAGAATTGTAATTAATTGTTAATTATTAATACTGTTGTTTTAAAGTACTTTCCTGCACAGCTGCATGAGCTATTGGAATAAGATCAACATTGTGTACTAAATAACCATCAGCATAGAAGTCTCGTGAGCCATTTAGCCCAAAGTTATAAACCGTTATGTGTTTTAATACATAATTATAATCTCTTAGAATTTCTGTAACTCCGTTTTGCTTAACCAAGATATCACCTTTTTTAAGAAGTCCTACTTTAAGGGTTGGTGACTCAAGTTTAGTTTTATCTGGATTAAATGACTTCCAACCTTCTTTTGTCATAAATGGATGAGAATCGGACACAAAATAACCAGAACCATTCATAGAATAAACTGGACCAGTATAATCAATAACATATCTTTTCATAACTTGAGTTGGTCCTGTTGAAGACATTATTTTGTCATTAATTTTAACATCTTCAATATTTTTGAAAGTTTTATCTCCCATTTCTACTTTAGTACCAGCAATGAAACATCCGCTACTTCCACAAGTCTGTGTATTACATGATTGAGAAGATGAACCGGTACAAGTAGTACCACCATATGCTGGGGTTGGATTAGTACAAGAGCGAGTTTGTGTTCCACCTCCGCAAGATGCACTACAAGCACTCCAAGCAGACCACCCTCCATTTATAGGTGCTGGAGTACAACTCTGCGAAGTTGAAGGTCTAGTAGCTGGATTACAGAAACTATCATTTACAATTGTCCCACTTGAATTTTTACAAACAACGGTTCCTGTTTGAGTAGATAATTTTTCAGCGTTAAATGTACAACTAGACGATTGAGCTTTACACGCTGTTGACGTTGTAGGTCCCGAACATGAGATACTTGCTGGAGTATAGTAATTACTACAGATCCAATCTGTTGGACAAACAGACCCAACCATAAATCTAATTGCTTGAGTTGCTGTAATAATATCTGTTGACGATGAAACGTCACCACACCAAACCTTTCCGCAAGATCCAATATCTGGCGCTTGAACATATTTACTTCCATTACATTTTGCTTTATACCACTCACACGCATAGTCGTCACCTGTTTTAATAGTTACATACATTTTCGCAGCAAACTGTTCTGCTGTCAAATCGTGATATCCAGCAGCATTATAGGAATCATATGTATAATATGATGTATATACTGGACGCACACAATATGGACGATATAAAGTCTGCCCACTTAAAGCTGCGGTACAACTTCCAGACGAACCCTCGGCTGAACCAGAAGTACCATCAAATCCTACAGATGTTTTACTTGAATTATATACATTATTTTCAGACCAATTAAATGGGGTATTGTTCAGCCAAACTTTTTCATTTGCGGGACTAGTAGGTGTATAGTTTCCAGAACAAGAAGCAGGTGTTCCTGCTACACATGTTCCCCAAGTTTCATACCAAGTATAAGTGTCTGTAAATTCACACGTCACCGTAAATGTGGTTGTTGTTGCGACAGAGACTTTCCCAACTTTAATATAAGTCTTAGCATTTTCTCCTGGAACAGAAGCATATCCACTTAATGTACAGGTTGTAGCATTTAAAGATGGATACGCAAAAATATCCACATCATTTGTGCCTACAATGTTTAGTGGACTTGAATAAGCTCCTGATGCATTTGAAGATAATCTTGCAAATGCTTCAGTAGGTACATCTGCTGCTTCAGCTTTAGTAAAACCAGTAGAGAAAAAAGTAAAGATAAATACAAAACTAAATAGTAATGTAATTAGAGAGTTTTTAAAAATGAGTTTCATTATAATATGTTGCCTTAATAAATAATAAATTAATGATTTAATTATATCATGAATACAAATTTGTCGACAGTAGTATTAAAAATAAAAAAAACCACTCTATATTAGAGTGGTTTAATTTTTAGTTAAATATTATCTTTCAAATATATATCTTTCGTTCACATGTATTTCGGGTGTTCCCCATAATACATCCCTCGAAACAATAAAACTTGTTTCAGTAAGCTCTACTATTGTATATACAAATGTTCCCCAAATAAAATGCGTTGGGTCTGCATCTAAACTCCATGGATTGTAACCATATGAGGAATTTGTTCCGTCAGGATGATACACCTGATATGTAAAATCTTTAGAAAAAAACCATTGTTCTGATTGTAATGCAGCGTCACGAGGCATTTCATCAAGAAATACTCCATCTGTTCTCCACCAACCGTATCTAGTATTTCTCCAATACCCATGAGTTATCATCCCAAACCTCGAACTCGTCCAGTCCCCAACCGTAACAGTCTTTGTTGTTGTCGCCGATTTTGTAAAATTGGTAGCAACGATTGTAAAGATTGAATCTTTGAGTAATTGGTGGACTTCTTTTAAACCGGTTGCTGTAATGGCTTCACCATTAAGAGTAGCCGTTTTAAAGTTTGTAATATTCCAAGTCACTGTTACGTTGTTACCATAAGGTAAGGTTGTATTAGCTGATGAAATATTAAGTTCAATTGTTGGAGTTGCTTCTTCACCTACAGTAACTGTTTTTGAATCAGTTGCTGTTTTAACAACATTGGTTGCTAGAGCAGTGAATGTAGTGCTAACAATTAAACCACTATAGGTCTTGCTACCTGATGTAGAAGTCATTGATTCTCCATTAATGCTAACACTTTTAGCATTAATGGAAGTCCAGGTTACAACAACATCTGTACTATATAGTATAGATGAGCTTGAAAGTGTTAGTTTTACTGTTGGAGCAAGCTCCACAGGTGGGGGTGGCGGTGGGGGTGGGATGAAAGGATCATCATCCGGATTACACGATATGATTACTAAAACTGTAACCAATATCGCTAAAAAGAAATATTTTTTCATTTTCTTGTTTTTTAAGTTACATTTATTTTTGCTCACAGTATACAATATTATTTAAAGTTTGTAAATAGGGGTATAAAAAATAATTATTTGGAATGTTTTGGTCTTCAGATAGGGCCTTAGGCCCTATCTGAAGACCAAATTTTAGCACTGATGCATTTTACCATTAAAATAGAGATTGTTGGAGAGATAATAACTACTATCCCCAATTATTGACTAATCTGTACTCTTGGGTTAATATTCTATTAGTAAGTCCGTCCTCGAAACCGGGCTTTTATTTTTAGAAAAATGTCTTTAAATATACATTATTCTAAAGAAAAAATTTAATAGTAAGTAAAACTTAATAAAAAACGAATTCTCTTTATTAATTAATAATTAGTAATCAGTAATTGGTAATTAAAAAAACATGTTAGATTTAAAAACAATGAAATCTGCTCTCGAGCAGCTTGAGGTAGAAAGAAAAATTCCTCGAGAAAAAATAATCGATGCAATAGAGCAAGCCCTTGCTGCTGCATATAAAAAAGATTACGGTAAAAAGGGGCAGATTATCAGAAACAAGATTGATATTGAAACTGGTGTAATGGAATTTTACCAGATCAAAATAGCAGTTGATGACACTCTAGTGCGAATGACAAGTGAAGATGACGAGGAAGAAGAAATAGCAGAAGACGATGAGAGGGTTCGCTTTAATGAAGAACATCACATCTTGATAGAAGACGCAAAGAAAATTAAAAGTGATACGATGCCAGGAGATGAACTTATCTTCCCTCTTGAAAACAAAGAAGACTACGGACGTATTGCCGCACAAACAGCTAAACAAGTAATAATTCAAAAAATTCGTGAAGCAGAACGCGGTGCTATTATAGAAGAGTACGGAACAAAAGAAGGAGAAATAATAAATGGCTTCGTTTCAAAAGTTGAAAGAGGTATCGTTTATATAGACTTCAATCGTGCTACTGGTATTATTTTACCTGAAGAACAAATCCCTGGAGAATTTTACCGTCGCGGAGAAAGAATTCGTGCATACCTATATTCAGTAGAAGAAACTCCACGCGGAGTAAATCTAAAACTTTCACGCACTCATCCACAGCTAATAGAAGGATTGTTTGCAATGGAGGCTCCTGAAATAGCATCTGGTGTAGTAGAAATAAAATCTATTGCTCGTGAAGCAGGAAGTCGTTCCAAAATTGCAGTATTTTCAAACGATGAACATATAGACCCAGTTGGTTCATGTGTTGGACAAAAAGGAGTTCGCGTTACAACTGTAATGAGTGAACTTAACGGAGAAAAAATAGATATTATTCCTTGGTCTCCAGACCCTAGCGTATATATTGCAAGCTCTATTTCACCCGCTAATGTTCTTAACATCGAAGTAAATGATTCTGAACACAAAGCAGTAGTAGAAGTAGCCAACGACCAACTTTCACTTGCTATTGGTAAGGGCGGACAAAATGTTCGTCTTGCTGCAAAACTTACTGGATGGAGAATAGATATTAAAAGTGCCGATGCAGTAGAAAATAAAAAAGAGGAAGGTGAAGAAAGTGAAAGTGACAGTAGTTTAGACGATGGTATTGTGGACGACGGAACAGATGAAAAGTAATTAACAATTACTGATTACCAATTAATAATTTGTCGAAAATTGGAGTCAGTAAATCAGTCATTAGTAATTAATAATTAGTAATTATAAAAATATGAATCCATTTATTATTTTTGCTCTTGTTTCTTCAGTAGTCGCAATCTTATACGGCTTGTTTCTAATTAAAGTCGTAATGAAAAAAGGTTCTGGTGATGAAAAAATGAAAGCTATTGCTCTTGCTATACAGCAAGGTGCAAGTGCATATTTAAATCGTCAATATAAAACAATCGGATACATTGCAGTTGGTCTATTTTTCGTTATCGGATTCGTGCCAATGCTCGGATGGATGATGGCATTTAGTTTCATCTTCGGTGCAATACTTTCTGCTCTTGCGGGATACATTGGTATGAACGTTTCAGTTCGTGCAAATGTCCGTACAACAGAAGAAGCAAAGAAGGGGCTAAAAGAAGCTTTGAGTGTTGCCTTCAAGGGAGGAAGTGTTACAGGACTCCTTGTTGTTGGACTCGCTCTTTTGGGAGTTACTGTATTTTATTTAATAGCTATGGCTATTGATGAGTCCGGTGCTGTTCGTTCTCTTATTGGTTTGTCATTTGGTGCGAGTTTGATTTCAGTTTTCGCTCGTCTTGGTGGAGGAATATTTACAAAAGCAGCAGACGTAGGAGCTGACCTTGTAGGTAAGCTTGAAGCTGGTATTCCAGAAGATGATCCTCGCAACCCAGCAGTTATTGCTGACAACGTTGGAGACAATGTTGGAGACTGTGCAGGTATGGCGGCTGACTTATTTGAAACATATGCTGTAACTTCTGTTGCAACTATGCTTCTTGGTTCACTTGTTTTATCTGGTTTTGATAATGCAGTAATTTATCCACTAGCACTTGGCGGTGTTTCAATTATTTCAACAATCATCGGTACTTGGTTTGTTCGTCTTGGAAAAAATAACAACATCATGGGTGCTCTATATAAAGGACTAGCAGTTTCTGCTATCTTGTCTGCTATTGGTTTCTACCCTATTACAAAATGGCTAATGGAAGGCAATGGAACTTATTCAGTTGGCTCTCTATATATGAGTGCTCTTATTGGAATAATAGTTACTGCTCTTATCATAGTCATCACAGAATATTATACTTCTACAAAATATTACCCTGTTAAATCTATCGCCGAAGCATCTGTTTCAGGACACGGCACAAACGTTATTCAAGGCTTAGCAATTTCTATGAAGTCTACAGCTCTTCCACTTCTTTCAATTGTTGGTGGAATATTAGCTTCATATCATTTTGGTCAACTTTACGGAGTAGCTATCGCAGCAATGTCTATGCTTTCCCTAACAGGAATAATTGTTGCTATCGATTCATTTGGCCCTATTACAGACAACGCAGGTGGTATTGCTGAAATGGCAGAACTTCCAGATGCAGTTCGTAATGTTACTGACCCTCTTGATGCAGTTGGAAATACAACAAAGGCTGTGACAAAAGGTTACGCTATTGGTTCAGCAGGACTTGCTGCGCTTGTACTCTTCTCTTCTTACACACAAGAATTTACTGACCTAGGTTATACATTAAATTTTGATTTAGGAAATCCTCTTGTTATCGCAGGACTTTTGATTGGAGGATTACTTCCATATTATTTTAGTGCTCTTTCAATGGAAGCTGTTGGAAAAGCCGCAGGAAAAGTTGTGGAAGAAGTTCGCAGACAATTTAGAGAAATAAAAGGAATCATGGATGGTACAGGTAAGCCTGACTATGCAACTTGTGTAGATATTGTTACTAAAGGTGCAATCAAGCAAATGATTCTTCCAGCTCTTATCCCAGTATTGGCACCAATCTTGGTTGGATTCATTCTTGGACCAGAAGCTCTTGGAGGACTTCTTGTTGGTTCTATTATCACAGGAATATTCCTAGCAATCTCAATGACTTCAGGTGGTGGAGCATGGGACAACGCAAAGAAATATATTGAAGAAGGAAACTTTGGAGGTAAAGGAAGTAGCGCCCACATGGCAGCTGTTACTGGAGATACAGTAGGTGACCCTTACAAGGATACTGCTGGTCCAGCTATTAACCCAATGATTAAGATCTTAAATATCATTGCTTTGATAATCGTTCCTATCTTGGCAGCATTTTGGTTTTAATAAAAATTAAACTAAATAGCTAAAAACAATACGGCCCCGATGTAACATCGGGGCCGTATTGTTTTTGTTTGTAAAATTTTTTAAATTACAAATCCTTGTTGCAGGTTTCGTAATTATATTTTAGGTTTTGTATTGGTATTTGCAAACCCTTGTTGCAGGTTTCATAATTATACGATAAGTTTTGTATAATTATTTACAGACCCTTGTTACAGATTTCGTAATTATATTATAGATTTTGTATTAGTATTTGCAGACCCTCATACACCCTATCAATACGAGCATGTTCCAACCCTAATTTATTAATATCATCTTAACTCTTTCTACGCTATAGCGTAGAAAGAGTTAAGATGATAAGATGTGGATATGTCTATCAAAGAAGAAATATTAGAAATATTAAATACTCAAAAATTTTACTATAAAGGTATTCCTATGAATGCTTTCTTTTTGCCTGTTTTTAATAACAACAAAAAACAAACCGTCCGAAACCAATTCAATAATTTATATAAGGATGGTTATATAGATAAAATAAATGAACATTATATTATTAATAAAAATGGTAAAGAATATTTACATAAAAATAAAAAGCGATATTTAAAAAACTTTAACCCCACAGAAAATAATGGGCCAAAAAATTTACTTTTACTTTATGATATCCCTGAAGACAAGAAGAGTGAGCGCGATTGGTTTAGACGTACTCTTATTAAATTTGGATTCATAATGATACAACGAAGTGTCTGGGTAGGTCCATCTCCCCTCCCTAAAGAATTTCTAGACTATGTTAAATTAATAGGATTGAAAGACTCGACTAAAACTTTCAAACTAGAAAATGACTACAAGCTGCATAAATAATTCTAACTTTTCTTACGCTATAGCGTAAGAAAAGTTAGAATTATAGCCACACAATATTCAGAAAGATAAAGGTTTGAAAATTATTAAGTTTTAGTATAAGATATGGAAACTATGAAAACAACAATAAAGAAATTAGAAAAAAGTGAAGTCGAGATTATAGGGGTTTTAGAAGCAGCAGAATTTGAAAAATACGAAACAAAAGCATTACAACGAATAGGAGAAAGAATGGAACTTCCTGGTTTTCGTAAAGGAAAAGCTCCTGTTTCTTCAATTAAAGAAAATGTAAAAGAAATGGAATTACTAGAAGAAATGGCAGAAGCAGCAATGATGGACAATTACATTAAGATTTTAGAAGAAAATAAGTTAGATGCTATTGGCCGCCCAGAAATCGCAATTACAAAAATTGGTAAGGGTGCTGACCTAGAATTTAAAATTGTTACTGCAGTACTTCCAGAAATGAAACTTCCAGATTATAAAAAAATCTCTCAAGAAAAAAATGCTATAGATGAATACAAAAAAGAAATCGTAGTAGAAGAAGAGGACGTAGAAAAAACAATTCTTGAACTTCGTAAAATGAGAGCAGAACAAACAAGACCAGCTCACGACCATAAAGAAGGTGAAACAGAGGAAGAGCACGCATCTGCACATCCTGAAATAAAAGAAAGTGAATACCCTGTGTTCGATGATGCCTTCGCAAAAACTTTTGGAGACTTTGCAACAGCAGATGCTTTCAAAGAAAAAATTCGAGGCAATATGAAGATAGAAAAAGAAACAGAACTTAAAGACAAACTTCGCATGGCTATCATCGAAGAGCTTGTGAAACAAACTGACGGAGAAATTCCAGAAATCTTGATTCAGAGTGAAACAGATAAAATCATGTACCGTCTGCAAGCCGATGTAACAGGTGCAGGATTAAAATTTGAAGATTATTTAAAACAAATAAATAAAACTGAACAAGACTTGAGGAATGAATGGCGCTCTGAAGCTGAGAAAAGATCAAAGCTTCAAATGATTATCCATACTATTTCCGAAAAAGAAAATTTAAAACCAACTGAAGAGGAAATTGAAAAGGATGTTACACAAATTACCGCTATGTATAAAGATGCAGACCTTACACGAGCTCGTGCATATGTGGAACAAATGTTGGAAAACGAAAAAGTATTTAAATTCTTAGAAAGCCAAAAATAAAATACTACGTGAAACAAAAAATTAATCATCTATGGTCTGCTTTTTTAACAAATAGTGAGCAATGAGAGTAAATTTTATAGAAAGATATTTTATGTTATAATTGAAATGTTACCAGTTAATCCTACTAGAAACTACAAACTAGTTACTAGAAGCTAATTCTTATGTTAATACCAACAGTAATCGACCCCGAACCAAAGATTACTTGCTACGGGGCAGGAAAGTCACAATTATCAGATTAATTTTTAAATTTTTATGCTTATACCTACAGTTATTGAAAAGTCACAATTTGGCGAAAGAGCGTATGATATTTACTCTCGTCTTTTAAACGAAAGAATAATTTTTCTTGGCGGCCCGATTGATGACCATGTAGCAAATCTTATAATAGCTCAGCTTCTTTATTTGAATCACACTGACCCAAAGAAAGATATTCATCTTTATGTAAATTCCCCAGGAGGTTCTGTTACGGCAGGTCTCGCAATAATAGACACAATGAATTTTATTAAAAGCGATGTGTCTACTATTTGTGTCGGGATTGCAGCATCCATGGGTGCACTTATATTGTCTTCAGGTCAAAAAGGGAAAAGATTTACTCTTCCAAACTCTGAAGTTATGATTCACCAAGTTATGGGTGGCACTGAGGGCCAAGCTAGTGATATCGCTATTAATGCAAAACACATCCTACGCACAAAAGACAACCTAAATAAAATTTTGGCAGTAAACACAAACAAGAAAGTCGACCAAGTTGAAAAAGACTCTGACCGAGACTACTGGATGACCTCCGATGAAGCCAAAAAATACGGTATTATTGATGAAATAATATCCAAGCCAAAAAGCATGAAGTCTTAAATGCACACAGAAAGCCCCCGAGCTTGCTCGGGGGCTTTTTGATTTAAAATTCCTCAATATAGACAAAACGGCCATTTTAGAGTATTATAAAAGTATCGAAATTTAAAAGTTTTTATTTACATGCTAGCTTTTTTAATACAGTCACGATATCGATTTTTTTATGAATTATCAACCACACCTTCAATCTTGTTCTAAAATAATCATTCATGTTTTGACACACCGCCCTTATAACAAAGGTGGTGTAATCTCTGTGTTGTAAAAGCGGCTAAAAGTCGCTATGAATTTAACAGTAATCATAATAGGAGCTATTGCACTCGCTTTGGGTGTTGGACTGGGATACTATTTGCGTCTCGTTATTTCTCTTGGTCAAAAAGGATCCATGGATCTTGAAATCAAGCAAATAATGTTGGCCGCAAAAGAAGACTCTCAAAAAATAGTAGAAGAAGGAAAGAAAAAAGCTGAGCACCTTTTAGAAGAATCTAATAAGGACCACAGAAAAAAAGAAGAGGAGTGGAAGCAAACAGAGAATCGTCTTATTAAAAAAGAAGAGTTACTCGACAATCGTCAGGGTGAAATAGAAAAGGAAGTTGAAAAAATAAAAGTTAAGATAGAAGAAGTAAAAAAGGTTAAGGAAAGAGTAGATAATATGGAAGTAGAAAAAGATAAAGAGCTAGAAAAAGTAGCTAGGCTTTCTCTTGATGATGCAAAAGAAATATTATTTAAAACAATAGAAACAAAATACGAAGAAGATTTGTTGATTAGAATGCAGAAAATGGAAAGTTTGAACGCAGAAAAACTTGACCGAAGAGCTAAAGATATTTTGGCTGCAAGTATCAACCGCTTGGCTGCTTCAACTGCAAGTGAAATGATGACTACTTCAGTGAATATTCCCAACGATGACGTAAAAGGTAAAATCATTGGAAAAGAAGGAAGAAACATTAGAGCTTTTGAAAAAGAATCTGGAGTAGAATTAATTATTGATGAAACACCAGGAGCTATTGTTATCTCATCTTTTGATCCAGTTCGTAGACAAGTAGCGCGTCTAGCGCTTGAAAACTTAATTTTAGATGGAAGAATTCAACCAGCTAAAATTGAAGAAGTAGTTGCTAAGGCACAAGAAGATATAAATAAAATTATTAAGGAGAAGGGAGACCAAGCAGTATATGAATGTGGAATCTTCAATCTTGACCCACGCATCAGTGCTATTGTAGGACGTCTATATTTCAGAACTTCATATGGACAAAATGTTCTTCAGCACTCAATAGAAATGGCACACATTGCAGGAATGCTTGCCGCAGAACTTGGGGCAGATGTTCAAATTGCTAAAGCTGGAGCACTCGTACATGATATAGGTAAGGCCCTAGACCACGAGGTTCAAGGTACTCATATAGATATCGGTATTCGTATTCTTCAGAAATTTGGAGCTGACCCTCGTATTATTACAGCAATGAAAAGTCATCACGATGACACCCCTCATGAATCCATAGAAGCTGTTATCGTACAAGCAGCCGACCATATTTCTGGAGGCCGCCCAGGAGCAAGAAGAGACTCTGTTGAGAATTATATCAAGCGTTTACAAGACCTTGAGGCTCTTACAAAAACATTTGAAGGAGTAGAAAAGTCATATGCCCTATCTGCAGGCCGTGAAATACGTATATTTGTAACCCCTGAAAAAGTTACAGATTTACAAGCAAAAGAAATGGCTCGTGATATCGCTAAAAAGATAGAACAAGAACTAACCTATCCAGGTGAAATCAGAGTAACTATGATTCGCGAAAATAGAGTTATAGAATACGCCCGGTAGAATAATTAAAAATTAACCCAGTAGGTGATTTTACTAAATCAGAATTAGGAATTAGGAATTAAAAAAATGCAGGGAATTTTGCTTAAGCAAAACTCCCTGCATTTTTAATATTCTAATAACTTTCTTTTTAAATTAAAACTATTCGCATCATCAAAATCTACTACGGGGTACGCTAGATAATAGAAAGTAGAAAGGAAAAAACCAAAATCCCCACATGTCTGACATGTGGGGATTTTTAGTATACTCTTTATTTCTTTTTATTTACTGATAAAAAACTCTTACCAGTTATAACTCCTTTACCAGTTTTTGCTTCAAGAGATTCCCGTGCTTTTTTTGCAATGTTCCCACCTTTTCTTGCTGGAACTTTATTCTCTGCCAATCCTTTTGTCTTCATCGTCTCTGCAATTTGCCTTGTAGATAACTCAGCTAAAGCAGTAAAGACTAATTCAGCATCAGACATATGGTCTCTCAAGTTTTGAGTTTTCAATCCTTTAATCTTTTTATGTCCTTGCACTGAGATACCACTCCACTCTTGATGAATAATGTTTGTAAGGATAGCATATTCTTTTTGTTCTTTAACTTCATTATTCTTCCAATAGTCGGTAAGTTTATTCCTAATCTCCTGACCCATCATTCTTTGCTGTATCCAAGATTTACTTCTTCCATGCTTTTGCCAATTCTCTCTTGCTCTATTTATAGACCTTTCAGGGTCAGATATTTCTTGTATTCTTTCATAGCCAACTTTCGCAAGCCAAAGCTTTAAAGGTTCAGCCTTTTTACTTGGAACTGTTTGAATTATTCGAAAAATTGTTTCTGCATTAGCGACATCAGTCGCTCTCATTTTGCCATCTTGAGCTATCATTTTCAACTGGTCACATTTTGTGACCACTTCACTTCCCTCATTTTTTAAACGATTTTTAAGTGTTGTCCAATAAGTTTTAGCAGTTTGATAATCTTCCTGCTCTGTTAAAACAGCAATTATATTAATTACCGAAAAATACCAAATTTCTTTTTTCTCATCAAAATACCTTCTTATTTTATAATTTTCAAAAATAGCTAATTGATTTTTATCCATATTATTCATTATAATACTATTTATATTTAACTCAAAAACAATTACAACAAGAGATCACTTCCCAAACGAAATAAGGACAACAGTCATAAGATAAAATAGAATTATTTATTGCCTTTTAAATTTTGCTTAAGCAAAACTCCCTGCATTTTTAATCTTCTAATAACTTTCTCTTCAAATTAAAACTATTCGCATGACCAAAATGCCCTATGTACGATTGTATCATTGGAATATCACTTACTTTAAAAAGTCCATCTTCTACACCTCGTCGTTTGTATAATTTATCTTTAAGCCTTTTAACAACTTTTCTTCTTACTAGAGTGTGAGTAGGTTTTACAAAGTATCCTAAAAAATCAATACCTTTTTCTATTGATTTCAACATTGTTTTATCTTTACATAAAGATAATTTCAAATTCTCTTCTAAAAAGTGGTCGACTTCGTCGACCACTTTTTCTAACCTTTCTTTATCTTCATCAAATATTATAAAATCATCCACATACCGTATATATTTATCAAACCCAAGATTTTCTTTTATAAAATAATCCATTTCATTTAAATAAACATTTGCCAGAAACTGACTGGTCAGATTACCAAGAGGTAAACCTTTATTTTTATCACCAAACAAAAGTGATTTCTCTTTTTTTATTAAACTTTTTGTCTCAATTTTGCCTTTAAATATATAATTGGAAGTTGGGTCATGATATATTATTTTATATGTAAGCCACAAAACTTCATTTTTCCAATTTTCATCCCTATTACTTTCAATTATTTTATTTTCTACAATTCCCCACAAAATATTTTTATCTACATTTCTAAAAAATCCTTTTATATCCATTTTCAAAAAATACAATTTTTGTCTGTTTATTCCACCCCTAACCAAATAAAATTTTAATTTCTTTACTGCTTTGTGTGTTCCCTTTCCTTTTCTGTTGGCATACGAACTTTCAATAAAATCTTGCTCAAAAAAATTTTGGATTTCATTACAAAGCAAATGATGAACTACCCTATCACGAAAATCCCCCGCAAATATTTCGCGAGGAGATGGCTCTGTTACCACAAAACAAATATGTCGAGATATTTTATATTCTCGACTCTGCAATTCAGAGAGTAATGAAAAAATATTTTTTTCTCTTTTCATTTCAAACTTCAAAGCATTTACAGTGTTTTTCTTATTTTTTAAACATTGATTATATGCTTTATATAATTTTTCAATAGTAAATATGGTCATATATAAAAGAACCAAAAACAATACTAAATACTCTTTCACTTCAGGTGTCCGATACAGAGCGTATCTCTGAATAGTCTTATCAGAGGGGCTTGTGAGTGAGGAAGCGAATACTTGAAGCTTCCGCAAGGCCTTTTGAGATATCTTTGTAATCAAAGTATCCAAAAGGTGTACTGTTCCTGTAAGGAACGACGGACCGAACACTGAACGAATTTTCACCAGAAAATTGTGATTTAGTAGAATCACCTACTGGGTTGTACCCTCTGAGAAGAGCTATTCAGAGAGGAGCTTATAATATGTAATCTAGTATGGCTCCTCGTCCTCCCTCATCCCCGCCCGAACGAGCCTTGGGTCGGGCAGGCGAGGAGCCTTGCGAAAAGAATATTTCAATGAAGCATAATTTTAACCCAAACAGAAAATTGGAAATAAAGAGTACTAGGTAAAAAACAAAAAACTACTAGCGAACACACCGCACGTAGTTGTTGTTAGTCTTATTGTTGTTGTTGATGTTACCGGTTGTCATATTGACGTTGTAAGCATTGGCCGGATTAGACGGAACAGTAGTACTAGACCAATAGTTGTTGGCGACGAAACTATTTCAATAAATTCCTTCCGACTCAATCTTGATAACCTCTTATCCCTCATTATAAGTTGATAGACCTTAAACAAGGAGCGGAAGGTGGCATTCTTTTTTCCACACTTGCTTATCTCTCAGATAAACAATTCTGGGAAAGTTATTTCTTTTGTAAAAACTTTTTCCAATTCTCTGTTTGATTTAAAATATCTAAAATTTTTTCTGATAAGAAAAAATATGCATTTTCTTTCCCAAGTTGATTTAATTCATTTGCTACTCTTACATATATTAAAAGTTTATTTATATTTTCATTAATTTTATATATGTAAATAATTCTTTTGTCTTTATCTTTTTCATCGCTTATTTGATTTATCAGAACAATACTTTCTATACAACATTCGAGCATCCTTTCCCCTAGTAAATATTTATATTGTTTTGAAAATTTTGGAACTCTCTCATATAAATCTTTTAAAAGAAAAAATACACTATTATATATTGGGAGTTGAGAGTAAATAGACATTTAAATCAAAATTTTTCAATAAACATATTTCGTACGCTATCGCGCACAAAATATGTTTTTTGAAAAATTAAAAGTAATATTAAAATAATGAGTGACACAAACTCTGCAGGTGCAGAGTTTGTGTCATAGGAATTAATTATTTTTAAATTAATAAAATTATATAGTATTAAATCTATTTTATAAAAAATAGAAAAATACATGGGTTAGCCCCTCTCTGAAACACTCTGGATTACCAGAGTCGTTTCAGAGAGAATGGGTAAATGAATTCATGCGGAAAGAATGCTAGGTAAAAAACAAAAAACTACTAGCGAACACACCGCACGTAGATGCCGCCAGCCCTAACGCTGACGTGGAAGTTACCGGTTGCCATATTGACGCCGTAAGCATAGGCCGGATTAGACGGAACAGTAGTACTAGACCAATAGTAGCTGGCGACGAAACTAGGAGGCGTATGAGTGGTATTGGTGGAAGCGGCCCACGTAGCATCTGATAGGGTTTTAAGTTCTTCTAATGTAGGTAATCGACCTCCGGCAGTTGCACAAGCGGCGTTGGCAGTATCCCAGTTCATAGTTACGTCAGTGCCCACAAAAGCACCGGCAGCGTTTACTCCTTGAACATCCCAAGTGCCAACACCATTTTGACTTGCAGAAGATGCTTGGATAGGAGTGGATGTACCCATTATTGCACTTGCTCCCCATCTTAAATATACATCGGATAGGCCAGCATTGTTGTACGACAGACATGATGTACTACTTCCAGTAATAGCAGCTAGCATACTAACTACCTTTGTATCTGCACATACAGTAGAGTAATTGCCAGGAACATCATAGGTGAGTTCTGCTTGA
>JAENWX010000013.1 GCA_016649835.1 Minisyncoccota bacterium
CATAGTGGGCTATCTGGCCACTTTTGCAATAAAGCATCAGTAACTTTTTTATATACTTCAAGTACTATTTCTTTTGGTCTAGCAAATCTTTCAAATGTTTTATTTGATTTTTTACAGCTGTCATCGTAAATTTCAGAGACATTAGAAATAACATCTGCTGATTTTACTAAAACTGAATCATTGGAAAATTCTTTTATATGGTCCAATGCCTCTTTTTTTGTTTTTTCCCATGGTTGATTTCTATTTTGTTCAGTTACACTTAATACTAAATCAGTTACATTTTTACCAAACCTTTCAGTAATCATTTCAGCGGTAACCTTATAATCAGGAGCACTATCTTCAATTGTGTCATGAAGTATTCCCGCGATAATTACATCTTCGTGTGATTTTGCTAATGATAAAATAATACCTACAGTAAGTGGATGAGTGATATATGGTATTTTTTTACCCTTACGCAGTTGTTGCTGGTAGTGGTTATGTGTTTTTGCGGAGAATTTTATAGCCTTTAATATTTTTTCAGTGTATAACATATATTTTTATTATAGCATATTGTAGTTAGTGGACCTTAGCGGACCCCATTACGCTTCTCGAAAACCATTCAGCGGACCATGAGTACATTTCTCGTTCCTTACAGGAACAGGTACTTTTCTGGTTTTTATTAAAACACAGAAAAGTCTTCCGAGTCCGCTACGCGAGCAAAGCAGTTTGCTCGCTAAGGTCCACCCAAGAAAAAAGGCATGCTTTCGCATGTCTCTTTTTTCAACGGGTGGACCTTAGCGGACTCGGACCGCTTACCTCCTCATTGCAAATGAGGCGCTCTACCAGATGAGCTAAAGGCCCAGTTTAATAATTTTATCTCTTATAATGCTTTCAATAATAATACGGCTTTTTAATCTTTTTAAACGTAATTCCATTTTTCTAGCTTCTCCAATTTTTTCATAACCTTGATTAAATACAAGTATCATTGGTAATAAATTTCTTAAAGATTTTGTATGACCAGAATTATGTTCTAATAATCTTCTTTCTAAATTATTAGTACTACCTATATAATATCTACTATTTCTTTCGCTTTGTAAAATGTAGACATATTCCATAATGAATTTATGTTACCTTCCCGATGTTCATCGGGACGCTCTACCAGATGAGCTAAAGGCCCAATAATATAATTAATAATTAAGAATGACTAATTAAGAATTAAAATACCTAATTAAATCAATAATTGTTACTGGTTAATTAGATATTACTATCTTACCGTATTTTATATTTTTTGCAAGACCTTAAAACAAAGAATAAATAGCAGCAACAGCCGTAATGCTCATAAGAACGACAGCTACCCAACCTATAATATTTTGAATTTTTGAATTTTTATAATGACCCATTATTTTATGACTACTACTAATATGGACTATAGAAATAATAATGACTGGCGCGATTATTCCGTTCACAATAGCAGAGTAAATTAGAGCTTTAATAGGATGTAATCCAATAAAGTTTGTAAGAATTCCAATCAAAATAGAAAAAATGATTATTGTATAAAAGGCTCGAGCTTTTTTGAATTTACGATATAATCCTTCTTTCCATCCAAAACTTTCTGAAATAGCATAAGAGGTTGAACCTGCTAAAACAGGAACAGATAAAAGCCCGGTACCAATTATTCCAATAGCAAATAGCATAGTGGCAAGACTTCCAGCAAGGGGAAGAAGGGCCAAGGCCGCATCGCTAGCAGAATCAATATTTGTTATACCATTTATATGAAGAGTGTTGGCACTAACAGCAATAATGAAAAACATTACTATATTAGATAAAACCATTCCAGTCCAAATATCTTTTTTCATGCTGCTAATTTCAACAGGATTAGTTCCTCTGCGAGAATGAACAGTCATTTTTCCTTCAGCTATACCTTCTTCTATCTCTTGAGATGTTTGCCAAAAGAAAAGATAAGGTGAAATTGTTGTACCTAAAATAGCAGTGATTAAAAGAATTTGTTCCTTTGAAAAATCAATATTAGGGATGATGCTGCTATATAGTAGAGCTGACCAGTCCATATTTATTATAAATCCAGTTATGATATAAGAAAAAAGAGTAATAACTAACCATTTTAAATATCGCGCATATTTTTTATATGGAACTATTACTGGTAATGTTAAACATATTAGTCCTATAAAAATAACTAAAAAAGTAAAAGGTAAATTAGGCGCAATAAGTTGAATAGCTTTTGCCATCATTCCTAAATTTGCTCCAATGTTAAAAGTATTTGCAACCAAAAGAAGAATTGTAATAACTTGTATTACTTGTTTTTTGTAAGAGTGTTTTATGTTAGAAGCAAGGCCATTGCCTGTGACCAGAGCAATACGAGCACACATTTCTTGAATTGTTATCATGAATGGTAAGGTCCAAACAGACAACCACAACAATCCTGTTCCAAACTGTGCTCCAGCTTGTGAATAGGTAGCTATACCAGCTGGATCATCATCAGCAGCTCCGGTTATAAGACCGGGTCCAAGTTTTTTTATATATTCTTCTCCTTTGCCAAATAGTTCTCCACCTTCTTGTAAATAAGATTTTTCTTTTTCTATCAAAATTTCTGGTGTTTGTGGGACTAATACTTCCTCATTCATTCTGTGTTTTAATGATGTTCGTACCATCATTATTATATTAATTTATAAATATAATAATGAAATTAAATTTTTAACAATTCCATATTATATACGTATATTATACTATTTTATTTTAATTTGTTACAATTTAAATGTAATGTCTTTAAATAAACCAAATAAAATCCAGATTATTAAATATGCGCCACCACCACCTGACCTACCAACATTAGGGAAATCAGACCCGAGTGAGGTTGTGTTTATTGGGCGAACCAACTACGTGGCCGCTCTGGAAGAAAAGAAATTTGTCTTTGGCATAAAGCGTGTTGACCGAAGAAGGCATATGTATATCATAGGCAAGTCAGGTGTTGGTAAGTCAAAAATTCAAGAATTAATGATACGCCAAGATATTGCTTATGGCCATGGCGTCTGTGTTATTGATCCGCACGGTGAACTAATAGAAGATATTTTAAATTTTATTCCAAAAGAGAGAATAGGGGATGTTTGTATTATAGATCCTGGAGATGTTGAATTTCCAGCATCTTTTAATCCTCTTGCAAATATTGACCCTACTTTTAAGCACCAACTTACTCAAGGTCTCATAGAAGTATTACGAAAACAATTTGGCTCCAACTGGTCTCCACGTTTGGAACACGTTTTTCGATTTACCATTTTAGCTCTTCTTGATTATCCAGAAGCAAATATGAGAGGTATGATTTTAATACTTACCGATAGAAATTATCGTCAAAAGGTTGTTGAGTATATAAAAGACGACATGGTAAAAAGATTTTGGGCTGTTGAGTTTGCAGACTGGTCTGAAAAATTTGATACAGATACTATTATTCCGCTTGTAAACAAGCTCGGACAATTTTTATCAGACCCAATGCTTCGTAATATTTTTGGACAAAAAGAAAATAAAATTGATTTGGAAAAATTAATGAATGACCAGAAAATAATTCTAATTAATCTTGCGAAGGGAAAAATTGGAGAAGAGAATTCTTCTTTCTTTGGAGCAATATTTTTAACTAAAATAAAACAAGCCGGAATGGAGCGAGCAAAACTCGGGCAAGAAAGTCGTCATGATTTTTATTTATATATAGATGAATTTCATAATATTATTACAGATACATTTGAAAATATTTTATCTGAAGCTCGTAAATACGGCATAAACCTCATTGTTGCCCACCAGTATATTAGTCAGCTTTTACCAAAAATACAGCAAGCCGTACTTGGTAATATAGGTACTATTATTTCATTTCGTGTAGGTGGTGACGACGCGACTAAACTCAAGCCAGAATTTGCACCAGTTTTTGATGTTAAAGATATGATAAATCTTGGGATTGGAGAATTCTATATAAAAATGAATATCGACGGAGAAAGTTATGATCCATTTTCAGCAGAGACTTTGAGAGTTTTGCCAGCTACTCACACCTCGTACCGTAAAGAAGTTATAGAAGCATCTAGAAATAAATACGCTATTCCTATAATTGAGGCCCATAAATTAATTACAGAAGAACAATAATAATCTATTTGATTTAAATATCAAGGTGTTATAATTACAATTAGAGGTCGTCTAATTATAAAATAACACTAATAACAGTAAAAGAATTCAAATTTACTTATATTTTATGATATTTATATATACAACTTGTAAAAATGTGGATGAGGCAAAACAGCTCGGAAGTTTAATAATTGGAAAGAAAATTGCTTCCGGTGTTAATTTTTGGCCTATCTCGTCTTGTTATAATTGGGAGGGTTCCTTTCAGTGCTTAGACCAAGTAATGCTTTTAATTACTACTTTTGCTTCAAAAATAGAGGATGTTACTAAAATTATTTCAGAAAACCATACCTTTAGTGTTCCAATGATAGCGGGAGTTGATGTTCGTCGAATAAATCATCCGTATAAAGAATGGATGATGGAAGTTATTGAATAAATTATGATAAATAAAAAAGTTATTATTTTTGGTGTTTTTGATGGAATACATGAAGGGCACAAGTTTTTTATAAATGATGCAAGAAAACACGGGAACCATCTTGTGGCTGTTGTTGCACGAGACAATATTGCAAAAGAATTAAAAGGAAATTTTCCTCAGCATAATGAAGAGGAAAGAATAAAAGAACTTCTAAAAATTGAAGAAATTGATTTAGTTCTTTTGGGGGATCCCAAAATAGGAACTTATAATATTTTAAAAGAAGTTAAACCAGATGCTGTATTTTTGGGATACGACCAACACTCTTTATCTAAAAATTTAAAAGAATCAATAGAAAGTGGAAAAATTTTACCAATTGAAATAATTTACGGAGAGCCATACAAGCCTGAAATTTTCCATTCATCTTTTTTAAATACAAATGAAAAAAATTAAAATAATATTTTTACCAGGCAATGGGGGAGATGGCAACACTTCTTACGGATGGTTTCCTTATATCAAAGATAAGTTTGAAAAGATGGGAATTGAAGTAATCAATCCTATTTTTCCAGATGGAATTTTAGCGCGTAAGGATTTTTGGTTACCATTTTTAGAAAGTTTAAAACCCGATGAAAATACGATACTTGTTGGTCACTCTTCAGGTGCGGTAGCCATAATGAAATATACAGAAAACAACAAAGTCTTAGGTTCTGTGCTAGTTGCTCCTTGTTATACAGACCTGGGTCTTTCTAGTGAAAAAGTAAGTGGTTATTACAATGATGCTTGGAACTGGATTGATATAAAGAAAAATCATAAGTGGATAATTCAGTTTTCTTCTATAAATGACCCCTTTATTCCAATAGAAGAAGCGCGCTTTATAAATGAAAATTTAGACACTAAATATCATGAACTAACAGAGGGTCATTTTATGAAGGAAACTTTTTCTGAACTTGTAGAGTCAGTAAAAAGTATTTTAGAGTAATTTTATTTAAATATTTTAATAAATTTTTTACTAAAAAATCACAAATATCTCTTCTTAGAGGGCACGGATATTTTTTTGGTAAAAAATTCCTCGTGCTCAGCTCGACAGCTTCGCAAGCCCCTCTAATAAGACTATTTATGATTTTTTTAGTAAAAATTTTCGTACCCTTTTTAAAGACTATTTTAATTTTTGGAGACTATTTGGTTTTTAAAACTTTTTAGTTAAAAGATATATATTCCATTGGGTCAGGGTGTCTTTTTGCATTCAATTCTATTTCATTTTTATATCCATACCCATCGAGTTTTTCAATTTCTTTTTCAATCTCATTATAATATTCGTTACTAATACATTGTACGTGCAAATGGGGGAACCAGTTGCCATTTTCTGGAGGGAATCCAACTGTAGCAAAAATTGTATTTTTATCTAAGATGTCTCCTTCGGCACATAAAATATTTCTATCCAAATGTCCATAAATTATATAAACAGATTGAGTTAAATTTTTTAATATAACATGTGGCCCCCATCCTGCCTCAGGGTCAAAATCATCTCCTATTTTTACAACCTCAGCTTTAAAGTCAGTAGCGACTTCTGTTCCAGTAGGAACATTTATATCTACTCCTAGATGAATAAACTTATTTTGAGCATCTATATATGCACCTCTTAAAAAATGATTTCGTTCCTCCATCCATCCTCCATAAGAAAAATCGAGCGAATATTTTTGGTGAATATCATCAACAAATTCTTGGCAGACCTTTGCATCAAGAAGAATGTTATTTTTGGTTAAATCTATATCATTTTTGTTGTACCATTCGATAGATTCTAAATCTAGGTTTATATATCCATAAGTTTTGTCTTTTAATTTTGGGAATATCATGCTTAAATAGTAACAAAAATAGACAAATTAATAAAACCCTTTACTTTTTTTTATATATATTGTATTATATTTATAAATCTAGATAGTCTAGGAACTGTTAATTCAGTGTTTTTAAACAAAAAAATATAAAAAATGAAAGAAGGCGCATTATTCTTTTATAATAAAGATTTTATAAAAGAAAAAATACCCAAACAACCCCTAAGAGTTTTATTTATGACTTCTCTTCGAGACATTGCTCTTGAAGAACACAATGGACAACTATTAAATATTAATGGGATTGACCATTATATAAAAGGGGTCATTGAAAGCACCCTAGAAGAAACCACAAAAGGTGGAATTCTAGAAGGACTAATTGAAGTTGTAGGTGTTGTCTTTGATGACACTGTTGACGATCTTAAGGATAAATTTTCCTTAATACCTGAAGAAAATAATAGTTGGATTTTTCCAACAGATTTATTATCAGGAGATAATATTTGGAACATACCATCTTTATTTAGAAAGTTACCCAAAGATGATTTGAAAGGAAGAAAGGAAGCAAAATATAATTTTGAACTTTCTATTTTTCAAAAAGTAAAAGAAGTTGGTGCTGATGTATTAATTCTTGATTCTTATATGGCTAGACTAGAATATTTATTTAAGTTTATGCCTAACAGAGTTATAAACATTCATCCTGGTCCAACGTTGATGGGTAAACCTTTTTGTTTTAGAGGAAATGATCCAATTCGTGATGCTATCTTATTTGCAAAAGATAATGGGGGTCCTGTTTATACTGGAGCGACATTACATTTTGTAAATAAAAAATTTGATGATGGTAAGTTTATTGCATATATCTGCAATACTCCTGTCAATGAAGAGCAAGACGAATTAAGTTTAATGTATGAGAATTACATTAAAGCTAAAAATCCAATATTCATTACTGGATTAAAACACTACACTTTAAAGATATACCCTTATCTTTAAAATAAATCAACTTAAACACCATATATTATTATGTGGTGTTTTTTTATTTACAAAAAATAGAGTATACTATATATAACATATGGACAAAGATGAAATTCCACATAATCGAGATATAACTTATTTTGCGAAGACTAACTTTCGTAGTACTAATGATATTTTTGGTATAAAACGAAAAGACCGTCGTCAGCATATGTACATTCTTGGAAAGTCAGGTACTGGTAAATCTGTGCTTCTTTCAAATCTAATAGTACAAAATATTCAAAACGGTGAAGGTGTTTGTGTTGTAGATCCTCACGGAGAACTCGTGGAGGAAATTTTGCATCTCATACCAGAAAACAGAGTAAAGGATGTTATTTATTTTAACCCAGCAGATACAGACTTCCACATAGGGTTCAATGTCCTTCAAATTGATGATCCAAAATATAAACACTTAGTAGCTTCTGGTCTTATGGGTATTTTTACAAAGATTTGGGCAAATGCTTGGAGTTCTCGTATGGAATACATTTTAAACAATGCGATTCTAGCTCTTCTTGATACTCCGGGCACTACACTTCTAGGTATTCCAAGACTTTTAGTTGATAAAGATTATCGTCAAATGATAATAGCCAATTTGAAAGACCCAGTGGTGAAGGCTTTTTGGGTTCATGAATACGAACAATGGCGTGACCAGTTTCGTAATGAAGCTATCGCTCCGATTCAAAACAAAGTTGGACAATTTCTTTCAACTTCTATTATTAGAAATGTTTTGGGTCAGCCAAAATCTACGATTGATATTTTTAAAATAATGAACGAAGGAAAAATTTTTCTTGTGAACGTCTCAAAGGGACGTATTGGAGAAGACAACTCTGCTCTTTTGGGAGGTATGATAATTACAAAGATACAACTTGCTGCTATGGAGCGTGTTCGTATTCCAGAAGAAGACAGAAAAGACTTTTATTTATACGTCGACGAATTTCAAAACTTTGCAACAGATTCATTTGCCAATATTCTTTCTGAAGCTCGTAAATACAGACTCAACCTTACTGTTGCTCATCAATATACAGCTCAGCTTGAAAATAAAGATGGTTCAAAGGTCCGAGATGCTGTTTTTGGAAACGTTGGAACAATGATTATATTCCGTGTGGGGGCTGATGATGCAGACTTCTTGGAAAAAGAATTTGAGCCAGAATTTACCGCTCAAGATTTAGTAAATCTTCCAAACTATAATGTTTATCTTAAATTAATGATTGACGGTATAACCAGTCGTCCTTTTTCAGCAACAACACTACCTCCCATTGAAATAGATTTATCAAAAGGTGTAAAAGAAAATATTATAGAATCATCACGTAAATTATTTACTCGTCCACGCGAAGAAGTAGAAAATGAAATTTCTAAATGGAGTGGAATGCTTCAAGTAGGAGAAGGTGATGCTAAATATAAAGCAGATTGTTCAAATTGCCAGAAATCAACAATGGTACCTTTTGAGCCCAAAGAAGGTAGACCAGTTTATTGTAAGGAGTGCATGTTTAAAATTAAAAGCGGGGAACTAAAGCCCGGAAGTGGATTTGTGGCATCTCGTTCAGCAAATCAAGAAGAAAAGGTTTCCACTGCACCACTTGCCGATTTAGGTATCGAATTTAAACCTATTGAATCAAATATAAATAAAAAAAATAATTTCCCAGATCGCAGTAATTTTAGAGATACAAGGAATAAATCCAAAACTACACCAGAGAGGCCTGTGGTTATAGATAGTGCAAAGAAAAATAATTATATTGAAAAGAAGAAGCATTCCGGACCATCTCCGCTTTTAAGAGGTTTGTTGGAAAAAATCAGAAATGCAGATAAAGATGTTTTAAATAAAGAAGAACTAAAAATAGAAGAAAATATAAAGCCTACTTTAGCACCGATATCTCTTTCTAGTTTGAATGCAAAAAGCACCGCTACTATTCCAACCAAGGAAGCCTCAGAAGAAAACAAGGCATCACTGAAGGATATGTTATCAAAGATTAACACCTCCAACAAAATAGATGAAGAAAAACAAAAAGAAGAAATAATAATTCCTCAAAAAGAGGAAGTAGTTATTAAACAAGAACCATCAGAAATAAAGCCAGAAAAGAAAGAAGAAAACATTAAAACAGAAGAACCAGTAATAATTAAAAAAGAAAAAAATAATGATTCTTGGCAAAAGCCAAAAGCAAAAAGGGAAGTTCCAGAAGAAGTTCTCCGTAAGGTGTTGGAATAACAATCTATGCTTTTAAAGAAAAAAATAAAACATTATATTATTTTTTTATTGATGTTTTTTTCTTGGGCAGGAGTAGCAAATGCTAATCTTGAAATTACGGAGGTGATGTATAATTTAGATGGGGCAGATATTGATTGGATTGAAATTTATAATCCAGATAGTAGTGATGTTGATGTTACAGAAATTAAACTTCTCATCAGTAATAATACTTTTAATCATGATATAAAGGGTTATTCTGGATCTCAATATTTGCATAAAGGGGAATTAGGGGTTATTGTTGTTGGTTCACAAATTTCATCTTTTTTATCTAGATGGAGTAATTCGGCTATACTTTTTACTTCTAGTTTTAGTTTACCAAATTTGAAAGATGGTGAAGAAGCGACAGTTTCTATAAATAATGGTGATAAAAATTCCCCACTTGATTCTGTTACTTATAAAATATCTGATGGTGGTAATGGTAATGGTAATTCACTAAGTGGTGATCTTGAAGAATTAACTCCTACTCCAGGAAAAGCAAATTCATCTAATTCTGTTTCTTCAAATAATTATTCTGAAGATATAACCATAGATGAAAATATTGACCTTATTCCTATTATTGAAGAAAAAGCAGAAATTTTAAAAATTACGACAAAAATAATATCACCAAAGATTATAGTGGCAGGTATCCCTTT
The DNA here is from genome assembly GCA_016649835.1 of Minisyncoccota bacterium. Taxonomy (GTDB): domain Bacteria; phylum Patescibacteriota; class Minisyncoccia; order Phycocordibacterales; family UBA9973; genus UBA8515. The sequence goes on from JAENWX010000013.1 coordinate 10,210, forward strand.
TTCTATTAGCTCGCTAACTACTACAAATAGAGGCAATACTTATGCGGTAGGTAGGTTTGTTTGGAATTTTGGAGACGGAAGAATTTCCGAAGTAAAAGTACCAGGGCCTTTCGAATACACTTATGAATATCCTGGGGAATATTCAATGACTCTTTCGTATTTTGATAATAATTTTACAAAGCAACCCGATGCAACAAATAGAATAATTATTAAAGTTATTCCAGCAGAAATATTTATTAGTTCGGTTGGAGATATTATCAATTCTTTTATAGAACTTGAAAATAAATCAAATTATGAGATTACTCTTTCCAATTGGATAATAACAGCGGGATTCCATTATTTTGTTATACCCGAAGGCACGACTCTTTTGTCTGGAAAGAAAATAAAATTATCACCTAAAATAACTGGTTTTACAGGAGATGATATTAAGTCTGTTTCTATTATGAATACAAACAAAGAGTTGATAGCTACTTACCCAATAGAAATAAAAATACCTATACAAAAAAATTTACCACTTAAAAAAACTACAAATAATAAGACTAACAATTATAATAATAAGAACGAAGACTCCCTTTTAAGAGATCCAGATGTAATAAACCTAAATGAACTAGCTGCAAGTGCTGCTGGTCCCAATGTCGATGTTTCAAAATCAACCTATGCTTTTATTGGATTAGTTTTGATTATTGGTATAGGGATAGCGTCTTTTTTACTTATTAAAAGAAAGGAAAAAATATCAGATTATATGGAAAATGATATTAGGCCTGAAGACATGAAAATCATTGAGTAAAACTGGCTGTTTATATTTTGTAAAATTTAATATATAATCAAAACTATGAAAAACCCCCAAAACAAAGACACTTCATGGAATAAAGTAGCTGACTGGTACGATGATTTATTAAAAAATGATGATAGTTATCAAGCTAAAGTTATTTTACCAAATCTCTTACGTTTTCTAGATTTAAAAAAAGGTGAACAAGTTTTTGATCTTGCCTGTGGACAGGGTTATTTTGCAAATATTTTTGCTCACGCAGGAGCAAATGTAATAGCTTCTGATATTTCAAAAAAACTCATAGAAACAGCAAAGAAAGATTCTAAACCTGCCCGTAATGCTTCGCATAGCGATGCAGGCGGGGGGAAAGTATTATTTTATATATCACCAGCACACAGAGCTCAGTTTTTAAAAGATAATTCTATTAATACAGTTGTTGTTGTTTTAGCAATACAAAATATTGAAAATGTTGGTGATGTTTTTGCGGAATGTAAAAGAGTTTTAAAAAATAATGGGCGTATGGTTCTTGTACTAAATCATCCAGCCTTTAGAGTTCCTCAAGGAAGTGATTGGTATTTTGAGGAGGGAATACAGTCACGCATAGTTCACAAATATCTTTCTGAATCAAAATTATCTATTGATATGACTCCAGGCGAAAAAGATAAAAGAAAGAAAATAAGTACTATATCATTTCATCGTTCACTTCAGTACTACATGAAGTTACTTTCTAAAAACGGTTTCGCTATAACTCGACTCGAAGAATGGATTTCTCACAAGCAAAGTGGTGTTGGCCCTCGTCAGCTCGCAGAAGATAAGGCTCGCAAAGAAATACCTATGTTTATGTGTATAGAAGTTAAGAAAATATAAAATATATCTCCATAAACTTTACCAAGAAAAAAGTCCCCTCCTGCCCGACCCAAGGTTCGGGCAGGAGGGGACGAGGGTAAACGAGGAGCCACACAGTAGGTCATTTTACTAAATGAGATATTCTTTCTTGAAAAAGTTTATTAAGATTATCTCTATGTCAGATATTTAAATATTTTTTTTAATTTATTTTTTCTAATATTTTTGGAATTTTTTTGAAATCCTTTAATAGTGTTGTTCTTAGGCCTCCATTATAAAGAGCAGCAGCTGGATGATAAAGTGGTAGAAATGCTTGCTCTCCAAATATATCTATATTTTTTATTAGCAGTTTGCCGTGAGCGGCACCGATTTTTTCTTTAGGAAAAAATCGGTGCATTGAGTGCCTTCCTAGCAAAACTATTAACTTTGGTTTAATAATTTTAAGCTCTTCATTTAGCCATTCTGCACAATCTTCAATTTCTTTGGGTTTGGGGTCTCTATTGTTTGGAGGTCTGTATTTTACAATATTTGTAATATATATATCTTCACGTTTTTTATTTATACTTTTAAGCATCTCACTAAGGAATTTACCCGCAGCGCCAATAAATGGTTTACCCTCGAGGTCCTCTTTTTTTCCTGGAGCTTCACCAATAAATACTATACTACTACTCGCATTACCACTTCCGAAAACAGCCTGTGTTGCTACTTTTTTTAATCCACAGATGCAGTTTTTCTGCCAGTAAATATTTAAACTATCTAGCTGTGTCTTTTTTGAAACCATGATTTTATTTTATTATTTTTATATTGGCACCTATAGCATTTAATCTTTCTGCTATTTCTTCATATCCACGATTTATCATATACACATTGCGTAGTATGGAGGTACCGTGCGCACCCAGCATTCCTATAAGTATTATCATAGCAGGGCGCAGGGCAGGAGGGCAGACAACCTGTGCAGCCTTTAGAGTGGTTCCACCTTGAATATAAACTCTGTGTGGGTCAGCAAGTGTAACACTAGCACCTAGTCTGTTTAGCTCAGTAAAGTAGATAGCACGGTTTTCATAAACCCAGTCGTGAATCATAGTCTGACCCTTTGCTCTTATAGCTATCGGTACAAAGAATGGAAGGTTGTCCATATTTATACCTGGGTAAGGGTTTGCATGAATTTTATCTTCTAATGCTTTTAATTTTGAAGGAAATATTTGTAAATCAACCAGATTGGTTCTCTCATTATAAGATTTATATTTTTTTAATATTTTATATTTTAAATTCATTCTCTTTAATTTTTCAAGTTCAAGAGAAAGAAAATCTATTGGACAGCGCATAATTTTGAGCTCTGAATCTGTTGTGACAGCCGCAGAAATAAACATCATGGATTCAATAGGGTCTTCGCTGTTGTAATATTCAACATCCATATTTATATCTTTTACTCCATGAACTATCAAAGTAGATGTTCCTATTCCGTCTATTTTTACTCCAAGTTTTTCTAAAAAGAAACATATTTCTTGAACCATATAGTTTGCACTGGCAAAACGAATTGTTGAGACGCCATTAATTTTAGATACAGCAGTTAAAATATTTTCACAGGCAGTATCTCCGGCCTCATACATGACAATGTTTGCAGGTTTTAATTTTTTACTCTCAATTTTATATTCAGTATTTAGTGTTTTGATTTTAACGCCTAGGTCTTCTAGTGCATAAGTGTGAGCGCTTATAGTGCGTTTTCCAAGTTTGCACCCAGAAGCATGAGGAATAGAGAAAGAGGGTAGTAGATGAATTAGTGGTCCTATAAGCATTATTACAGAACGGGTTCTGATGGCGGATTCAACATTTATTTTATCTAGATTAAATTTAGATGGGGGAACAATTAAAACAGAATTATGGTCTATCCACTTAACTGAAACTCCAATACTTTCAAGTATTTCTATAACTCTATAAACTTCTTCTATTCTGGCGATACCGTGAAGGGTAGTCTTGCCTTTGTTTAAGAGTGAAGCACAAAGAAGTCCGACTGCGCCATTTTTGGAAAAGTTTGTATTAATACTTCCGTGTAATTTTTGACCACCTATTATTTGGAAATCAATTGAATTATTTATAGAAACTATTTGATGATTTAAGACCTCACTAATTTTTCCGAGTATTTCAGTGCTGAAATTTTGCTCTCCTTTTTCCATACGGGCTACTGCGCTCTGTGATGTTTCTAGGGCTTTAGCAAAAACATCTTGAGTCATATTACGACGCTCTCTAAGCTCTTTAATAAAATAACCAATCTTTTGCTGTTCAGTTTCCTTTTTTGACATAGTTTTATTTAAAATAAGTTTAATAATATATATACTAATTTTATATCATATATGATATAATTGCAATATTACTTGCCCCGTATGAAATTTATGATTATTTTAGGGATAAGATATAAAATATATTAATTAAATAACAAAAAATATAACTATAAAATTTTATGCATAAATTTGATTCGGGGGTGATAATTCAAGAATATGTGAATATCAAAGATTATTCAACCCTAAAAATAGGTGGACAGTTTCGCTATTTTACAATAATTAATTTCATAAAAGATCTTAACTCACTTTACGCTATCGCGCAAAGTGAGTTAAAGTATAAAAATATTCCTATTTTTATTTTAGGGGGAGGTTCAAATATAGTTTTTTCTGATGGGGTTTTAAATATTTTAGCACTAAAGATAGAAATAAAAGGTTTTGATATTATAAATGAAAATGATGATTGTATAGATATAAAAATAGGTGGTGGTGAAAATTGGGATGAAATAGTTCAAAAAACTATTGATATGAATTTATCTGGATTTGAATCACTTTCTGCTATTCCTGGCACTGTAGGAGCGGGTCCCGTTCAAAACATTGGTGCATATGGAGCAGAAGTAAAAGATACTATTTTAGAAGTTGAAGTTTTTGATATAGAAAAAGGAAGTATTTCTATTATTTTAAATAAAGATTGTAAATTTGGTTACAGGGATAGTATTTTTAAAAATGAAGCCAAGGGAAAATATATAATAACTTCGGTTGTATATAGATTAAATAAACTAACTTCGCCGAAAGTACTTCTTGGGAGCTCCTCGCCTGCCCGACCCAGGGTTCGTTCGGGCGGGGACGAGGGTAAACGAGGAGCCAGACCATCCCAAGAAGTACTTTCGGCTTCGTTGCCACAATTCAAAAATTTTTCTCCAGCTCTTTCATATCCTGGAGTCTTAAAATATTTTGAAGAAAATAATATAAAAAATCCAACATTAAAAGAAATACGTACTGCTATTATAAACATACGCAAAGAAAAATTACCAAACCCAAATGAGATACCAAATGTTGGCTCTTTCTTTAAAAATCCAATTATTTTGAAAGAATCATTTTCCGCCATAAGTCGGACTTATGGCGGAATGCCATATTTTGATGCTGGAAAAGATAAAACAACTAGACAAGATATGGTCAAAATTCCAGCAGGGTGGCTTATTGAAAATGCCGGATTGAAAGGGAAGTCATTTGGGAATATTTCCGTTTACGATAAAAATGCACTCATTTTAATAAATAATGGAAATGCTACTGTAGATGATGTTATGGTAGCTAAAAATAAAATAATAAAAACAATAGAAGAAAAGTTTGGGATAACATTAGAACAAGAGCCAGAAACATTATAATTACGAATTAAAAATAAGTTTAGAGAAGACCGTGAGTACACATCTTGGTCATTACATGACCTGTACACCTTTCGTATTTTCTAAGTTTAGTAAATCTTAGAAAATATACTCAAGGTTTTCAAGTCCTCTCACGCTCCGACGAAGGTCGGAGCTTCCGGCACAAATGAAAAAAGAGCAATTAATATTGCTCTTTTTTCATTTGTGCCGGAGAGAGGACTTGAACCTCCATCCCTTGCGAGACGCGATTTTGAGTCGCGCGCGTATACCAATTCCGCCACTCCGGCAAATTAAGAAATATATTTCAAATTTCTCTAACTAGTTTGCCGGAAAGTGGCGGTCCACAGAACTTGAAAGTTCTGGTAAAATATAAAGCAGTTTATCTTTTACCCACTCCGGCAAACATATGGCTAGTATACCAAAATTTTACGAAAATGCTAGAATAAAAAGTATGAACAGTAAGCCTCTTTCTTACGTAGAAATTTCAAAAAAAAACTTGATCCACAATATCAAGCAATTTCGTAATTTGCTGAAAGGTAATGTTAAAATAGCTGCGGTTATAAAAGCCAATGCTTATGGTTTTGGAGATAAAGAAGTAGCAAAAATACTTACACCATATGCAGATTATTTTCAGGTAGACAGTATTGATGAATTAGAAAGAGTTAGAAAGGTTACAAAAAAACCTATTTTTGTTTTTGGATATCTTAACGAAGAGGGGATAAAAAGAGCCATTAAATTAAAAGCTATTATTTCTGCTTTTGATTTAATTCATCTTTTAAAAATAAATTATATTTCAGGCAAGCTTAAAACAAAAACAAAGGTTTATGTTCCTATAGACTCATATCTCGGAAGAGAAGGAATAATGCCAAGTCAGGTAGAAAATTTTATAGTTGAAATTAAGAAAATGAAAAACATTGAGCTTGAGGGTATCTATTCTCATTTTGCTAACATAGAAGACACAATGAATTTTACTCACGCAGAAAAACAAATAGATATATATCACAAATATGTTGATGTTTTTAAGAAAAATGGTTTTGATAAAATTAAAACTCACATCTCTGCAACATCAGGAATCCTTGTTTACGAAAAGGGAAATAATCTACATAACATAGTTCGTCTTGGTTTGGGTATTTATGGTATGTGGCCAAGTGAACATTTAAAATATTTAAATAAAAATAAAATTATTTTGAAACCTGCTCTAAGGTGGGTAACTCATGTAGCACAAATAAAAGTTCTTCCAGCAAATCATCCTATCGGTTATGGTTTAACTTTTATTACAAAAAAATCTACACAAATAGCTGTCATACCACAAGGTTATGCAGATGGGTTACCAAGGTCTTTATCAAATAAAGGTGAAGTTTTAATAAAAGGTAAAAGAGCTAAAATATTGGGTAGAGTAGCTATGAATATGATAGTGGTAGACATATCAAACATAAAGGATGTATACCCAGAAGACGAAGTAGTTATTTTAGGCAAACAAGGTAATAATGAAATTACAGCTGAAGATATAGCCGAGGACTCCAATACCATTAATTATGAGGTTACAACCAAAATAAGTGCTTTATTGCCAAGGGTTATTGTATAGGACTAAGTATTTGCATTTTTGAGGGTTTTATAGTATTGTATAGATTATGTCACAAGATAGACTTTTAAGATTAAAATGTAGCACTTGCAAAAATGCTAATTATTATACAAGTAAGAATAAAAAACTCGTAACTAAAAAACTCGAGATGAAAAAATTCTGTAAAAACTGTGTAAAAAATACAAAGCATAAAGAAGCTAAAATTACAGGCTAAAAATGCCCCCAACCGGGGGTTTTTTTATTTTTAGGTACCATGATATAATGTTATGTAGCCTTATATATAGGTTCTTTTATGAAAAAAGATTTAGAAATAAAAGCGAAGAAATTAAGAGGAAAAGGATATTCAATTAATGAGTTAAGTAGGATTTTAATGGTTTCAAAAAGTACTATTTCGAAATGGGTAAATAATATTGATCTTTCTTCAGTAGCTATAAAACGTATCGAAAACAATTATTCAAAAGGACAAATAGCATCTCAAAAAACTATTAAAGAAAAGACGCAGAAGAAGAATATGGAAGCAGATACTTTTGCCCTAAATAAATTAAAAAACATAAATTTACAATCTGGTTATTCTTTATTATTATGTTCTATGATTTATCAGTGTGAAGGAAGTAAATCAATTAAAGATTCCATTACTTTTACAAATTCTGATCCAGAATTAATGAGAACTTTTTTGTATTTATTTAGAAAAAGTTTTCATTTAGATGAAAATAAATTTAGAGTTTTAATGCATTTACATGGATACCACAATGAATCGATACAGAAAAAATTTTGGTCTGAAATAACCGGAATTTCAAGTAATCAATTTTTAAAGACTTTCAATAAACCTAGTACTGGAGTTTTTAAAAAAGAAGGATATCAAGGTTGTATTCAAGTTAGGTACCGTGATGTAAAAATTGGTAGGATTATTAATGCAGTTGCAAAAAAGTTTATGGAAAGGTATAAATAAGGCTACGGGCGATTAGTATAGTGGTAGTACAATTCTCTCCAAAAGAATTGGCGGGGGTTCGATTCCTCCATCGCCCGCAGTTCTTCTAAAGTGCCGTTTTTAGGTGCTATAGAGATATCATTATATGGACTTTTAAGTTGATACTTAAAGATATCTTTGTCTTTCATGGTAAAGTTCCAAAGTACTGTTTTTACTACTTCATGCTTTTTATCAGATTCTAAATTTAAAAAGTCATTTGCCCATGAAATACAATCTAAAAATAGTTTTCTTGTCGGTTCCAAAGTAGAATATATTTCTTTTTTCTTTTCCTCAATTTCTTTGATTGATTGCTTTATTTGAAATATTTCATTCTGTATTTCAAGTGATTTATTATCATATATTTCTTTACTTACAGAGCTATCTAGGAATGCGTCTAAAAGCTTGGATTCTCGCTCTACAAGAAGCTTAAGACTAGAAGTAAGATTAGTTAGTGTTTCTTCAAAATAGGAGTTGTCAGCCATACTTTGCTCTTTAGCGGATTCATAAATAATATCAACAACTTTGGGGTCAAATTTTAAGCTTTTCAATATAGGAAGAATCTTTTCATATAAAACAGCTTCTCGCATATAGCTTTTATGAGCGGTACATATACCTTTTCCATTTGTACAATAATAATAATCATGCCCTTTTTTAAGACTTGCTGTATACATACAACCGCAAGTTTCGCACATTACAAATCCCCGAAGCGGAAAGAATAATTTTTTCATATGTGGATGTTTTCTTTTTTCGCCTACTTCTTGAGCTTTATCATACATAGCTTTTGAAATAAGTGGAGTATGATTTCCATTGTAAAATTTACCAGCAAATAGCATTACCCCATAATAAAAAGTATCTTTGAGCATAACTTGTATATTTCCTGTAAGCATTCTTTTCCCTGTACGAGTACGAAAACCCTCTGCATATAAAATATTAGAAATTTCTTTAAATCCATATCCGCCAGTTATATATAATTCAAATCCTCTAATAACATATTTTTTTCTTTCTTCATCAACAATTATTTTTTTATTTACTTTATCATTCCAATATCCAACGGGTGGAGTATTTGGGTATTCACCTCGCTCTAGTTTTGTACGATTACCACGTTTTACGTTTGCACTTAAATCACGAATATATTGATTAGACATACCAAATTCAACTGACATCATTAAAACATTATCAGTAGGATAATAATCTCTATCAAATGTTTTTATATTATTAAGAAGTCCTTTCTGAAGAAGCCAAGATATTTTTCCACCATCAATAGGGTTACGAGCAAGGCGGTCTAATTTCCAACAAAGAATAGCGTCAGCTTTCCCTGATTCAATCATTTTAATCATTTGATTAAAAATTGGTCTATCTGGTTGTTTAGCAGATTTACTTTCTTTAAGAATTGTAACTACAGATAAATTAAGTTTTTGAGCTATCTGTAACATTTCAGATTCTTGGGAATCAATAGATAAAGCTTGTTTATCTTCTGATTCTGATGATTTTCGGCAATAAATAATGTAATTCATATGCTAACTATAGTCTGTCTTTAATTGATAATCAAGTAGAGTAAATTTTGCCTTTTCAGAAGGAATAATTAATTCATTAATAGCAACTATTCTTGTATCATCTAAATTTTCAGTAAAAGAAACTCCTATATTTTTTAAATCCTTTTTGTATCGGTAAATAGTAGACCTATCAAGAGATTTTTGAACTCTAAATTTTCCACCCTTGTCATAATAAAAATCTCTATAGAAATTATAAAGACGATAAGCTTTTGCTTTTGTGTAATTCTCTGAAATAAGTTGCCAAACATTTTCATTTTTCATATTATCTTTATCAATATATTTAAATACGCGAGCAAGATAATATTTTAATATTTCCTCAATATGCCACCCATCTGCAATATCTGAAATATGAACCTCTTTTTTACCAAATAGTTCTTTTAAATAATCTTTTCTAAATTCAACCTCAAAACGTAAAATCTTATTAGCCCAATCTGCCAACTGGTGAGCTTTTTTCTCGTCTATTTCAACCAATGTTTTAAAATCATTCTTTAAAAATTCAGCACCTTTAAGATAAAGCTTAATTGTATAGGCTGACCCTTTATACATAACAGAAGTATCATAAACATATTTTTTCTTTCTAGGAAAATCTATACGCTGAATAAAATTCATTAAAGATTGGCATTTTTCTTTTGATTCAAAAGTCCAGTTATACGAAACATCTAAACGATGAACAACCCATTCTGAAACGGGAGGCAAGGTTTCTTCTAGTGATTTACTTAATTCTTTATGAAAACTCTCTAAAACTTCAGGAACTTTTATCGGGTGCAACATCTCAACATTATTACCATATTCATATTTAGGAAGTGAAAACTCGGCAAAGATACCTTTGTCATCTACTTTGAAACTTATATTTCGTGAATAACTTCCAACTCTAATTTCTCCTAAAAAATACTCATACTTTAATTCTTTAGTTTTGAGATTCTCTCGGCGGGTACGAGTAAGCATACCCTTTATCTTTTCAATGGTTTGTCTGTTATCTATAGGTATTAGAAATCTAACTGTATCAATCATATATTTATCTCATTCTGCAACGTTCTCTGGGTGTTACTAGCACCCAGAGAACTATCGCG
>JAENWX010000009.1 GCA_016649835.1 Minisyncoccota bacterium
AGGAGAAAAACTTCTTAGTGAAACTAGCTCAAATTTATTTTGGGTCAGGGATGAAAATGATAATCTTTGTAATGTGTATGTGTGGCTCTACTACCATGATGGTTGTCGCGTGCGCGTACGCAGGTACATTCCTTCAAAGGGGTGGGTTGCTGGCGTTCGTTCTTTCTTTCGCAACTGATATTTTGTATCTTTGTGAATACTTTTAATTTTAAACCCTCTGAATTTTAAAAAATTCAGAGGGTTTTTATATTACAAATGTACAATTATGAAATATTTTGCGGTTAAGGATTCAGAATCATTTTTGTTGAAAATTATAACCTTGTAAAATAAATGGTTTAGAGGATTTGCTTAAAATGACTATATATGATAAAGTAAACCCCATGGAAATAACGAAAAAACAATTTACTCCAGTTTCACAGGAAGATCGAAAAAAGCTTGATTTTAAAGCTGGCGATACTGTTCGTGTGTGGAATAAAATTTTAGAAAAAGGAAAAACTAGACTTCAGGCATTTGAAGGACTTGTTCTTTGTCGTAAACACGGCACAGAGTCAGGAGCAACATTTACAATAAGAAAAGTTGCATCAGGTGTTGGTGTAGAGCGCGTTTTCCCATTATATTCTCCCAATGTAGATAAAATAGAAATAATTAGAAAAGCAAAAACACGCAGAAGCAAATTATACTTCATAAGAACAAAGGCAGTTAAAGAAGTTAAGAAGAGACTAAAGAGTATAACTCTATCTGCTAAAAAAGCTCCGAAAGAAGTTGAAGTAGAAGAAATAAAATCAGAAGAATAAAAAAATAAAAAATATCACGATGTAAATCGTGGTATTTTTTATGGTTGAATAAAAATTTTAAATAAATTATACTCTATCTGTATTTTAAATAAGCGCAGGTGGAGAAACGGTAGACTCGTCACCTTGAGGTGGTGGTGCCCGCAAGGGCGTGGAGGTTCAAATCCTCTCCTGCGCACAAATATATAAAATCACAAAGCTATAGCTTTGTGATTTTATATATTTGTGCGCAGAGCAAAGTGCCGGTGCACTTTGCGAGAGAGGATTTGAAAACCTTGAGTTTATTTTCTAAAATTTAATAATTTAAGAAAATACGAAAGGTGTACAGGTCCAGTAAGGACCAAAAAATGTACTCATGATCCTCTCCTGCGCACAACAATAAAAACCTTTCAAAGGAAAGGTTTTTATTGTTGTGCGCAGAGTTCCGACCTTCGTCGGAGCGTGAGGGGATTTGAAAAGGCTGAATATATATTTTAGAAATTAATATTTTTAAAATATATGAAGCCTGTACAGGTTCTGCGAATGAGTACATTCGCCTACTGGGTAAGAACCAAGAAATGCACTCATGTTCCTCTCCCGCGCACAATAATAACCAAATTCATAGTATAATAGCATCATGCTTATTTATATATTCCAGATTATATTGCTAATCATTTTTTTTACATCCATAATTTTTTTAATGTTATGGACCATTGGTAATTTGAAAAATAAAGTACCATTTGTAACTTCTCCCAATGCAATACTAAAAAGTATTGAGAAAGTTATAAAAATTGATGACACCAGTGTGGTTTATGACCTTGGTTGTGGAGATGGCAGAGTTTTGTTTTATCTTTCTAATTTAAAACCAAAGGCAAAATATGTTGGAATTGAAAATAATCTATTTCCACTTTTTTTGGCTAAAATTAGTTTATTTTTCAAAAAAAAGAATGAAAATAAAATAGAAATTAAAAAGGGCAATTTCTTCAATCAGAATCTTTCTGAGGCTACTCACGTTTTTACTTATTTGTATCCTAGCGTAATAGATGAACTTCTTCCTAAGTTAGAAAAAGAGCTTAAACCAGGTACCAGATTTATTTCGTTGTCTTTTAAATTTACCAATAAAAAACCTATTGAAGAGCTAGACCTTGGTAGGGGAAAATACAAGCTCGGTCGCAAGTTATATATTTACCAATTTTAGTTTGAAATGTTATACTAATAGAATATGATAACCCCTGAATTAATTTCTTATATAAGGAAGCAAATAAAAAACAACGTATCGTCTGATATTACAATATCTAAGCTTATTAAAGCTGGTTGGCACAAAGAAGATATAGATGAAGGTTTTTTAAATGTTAATTTAGAATTAAAACCAGAGCCTCATATTTCTGAAAACAAAAAAGAAGTAGAAAATATTGATATCACTAAAAATAAAAAAATAACACTCGATCGATACCGTGAACCAGTAAATGAAGATAATATTTTAGATCTTGATGTAAAGATAGAAGAACCAAAAATAGAAACCCCTAAAATAGAAGTTCCTATTAAGGAATCTGCCCTTGCAGAAGTTATTAAAGAAGAGGCTCCTGTTGTAGAAACACCCAAAATAGAATCTACTAAAGAAGAAGCTCCTATTATAGAAACACCTAAAATAGAAGAACCTGTTGTTGCAATGCCGGAAATTAAGATTCCAGAGGCTGAAACATATGATATTGAAATACCCTCAATAGAAATTCCTGATGCAAAAGAAGATGAAGTAAAAATACCCGCAGAAGTATCTATTGTTGCAATACCCGAAATAATAATTCCAAAGACAGAAAATAATAATATTGAAATACCCTCACTAGAAATTCCTGCTGCAAAAGAAGATGAAATAAAAATACCCGCAGAAGTTTCTAGTGTTGCAACACCCGACGTAATAATTCCAAAGACCGAAAATCATAATATTGAAATACAAGAATTAGAACTTCCTTTTTCTAAAGAGGTAAAAATAGAGGCTCCAGTCAAAGAAGAAGTTAAAATAGAGCCTGTTAAAATAGAAGAAGCCGAAACAAAGGCCCCTCAAGTAGAAACACCAGTAATGGATAATTTTAAAATTTGGACTCCTAAAAAAGCACAAATAATTGATGGTAGTTTGGATATCAAAAAAGATGAGACAGATTTAACAATTCAAAATCCAGAGCTACCCATTGTAACAGAACAAAAAATAGAGCTAGCTCCAACAGTAGAAACAAAATTAATTCAGCCAGAAGAAGATACGAACACAGAAGAACTTATTCCTACGCTTGTGCCAAAGGTATCTCCGGGGTCTTTTTATGCTGTTAACAAAGTTGAAATGCCTAAAGACGAGACTCCTGTAGCAACTACTGAAACTTCAAAAAATCTCCTATTTAATAATTTACCTAAAACAGCAATGCTGTCTTCTTATGAGAATGATTTTTCAAATGCAAATAAAGATATAGTTCCTACACTTAAGAGTAGGGGTATTAAACTACTTAAGTGGTTAGTTGCAATTTTGATAGTAGTTATAATAGGTAGTGCTGTATGGGCATTTGCAACAGGACGAATTAGTTTAGATAATATTCCTTTTATTAAAAAAGATCCAAGGATTCTTTTATTAAATAATTCTAAAGTGTTAGCCTCTCTAAACTCGTACAAGACAGATACATTTATAGAAATATCATCACCATCGTTTGCAAACATATCTTCTGGTCTTATAATGGGTGAAGCAATTGCTTCTCCAGATAAAGATTATTTTTCTATTAATACTCAAGGCCAAATTAATAAAGATGAAAAAGGATTATTTTCAAGCAATTATACGACAGTAAAAAGTTCACTGTTGCTAGATGAGCTTACCTTGGATATTAAAAATAATAACTCAGAATTATTTTTAACTGCTTCGGATTTAAGTCAGATTATAAAAGAAAGCGACTCCGAACCTTTGACTATTAAAATAAATGAAGAGGAGTTTAATTCAATCCCAGCTTTATTCCCTGAAGGCGTTGAGGTGGAGTTAAATAAAATAAGCCTATATAAGCTTCTGTCAAACGGGATGTCTTCTTATATTAATAATGACACACTCAGTGTTTATGATGATTTTATTAATAGTGTATATATAACAGAAAAAGGAGAAGAAAACATAAAAGGAATTGATACTTATCATTATTCAATAAACACCGACAGACAATTAATTAAAAAGTTACTAACTAAAGTAGCAGAGGATTTTACTTTGAATCTGTCAACAGAAGATAAAGATAAGCTTACTGAAATCTTGGGTTCGGTTTCAGTAGAATCATTTGAAATTTGGGTTGGAAAAGGAGACAATAATATTTATCAGCGCAGTGTAGTTCTAAATGTTCCATTGTCAAAAATATTATCTTTTGAAGATAAAAGTATTGGAGACAACCAGGTTACACTTTCTTGGAAAACAACTTATTATGATTTTAATATATCAAATGATATTAATATTCCAGAAACTTCAACACCAGCTGTGGACTTTATAAAAACAATAAAAGAAACAAAAATAAAAAACAGTGCAGCCGAAATTAAGCAACTCGCAACAGATTTATTTAATGCGGAGGGAACTTACGGAAAAATTTCAAATTTAAAAGGTAGTTGTATGAGCCCAGTTTCAGGGTCTCTATTTTCACCACTAGGCCACACAAAGGGAGCAGGCACTGCTATTAGCGCTATTTCAGAGTTGTTAAATAATGTATTAGAAACAACAAATAATGAGGGTTATTGTTACTCAACTCCCAAGACATGGTCGTTTACAATTCCAGTTTCTGATAACTATGATATAGCAAATATTCCGGAGGGAGGATATCAATCATTCTTCTGTATAGATAACACAGGTTCAACTAAAAATCTTATAATACCCCCAACTGGTGTAGTTTGTGAATAAAGCTAATAACTGCCATTAATTCTATATTTAATGGCAGGGTATAGGTTTATGAGCGTTTTTCTGGTATAACTGTGTAATCACTCTGTTGTAGAATAGAGTAAATTATGGTGCCTATAGTGTAACGGTTAGCACTAGAGTTTGTGGAACTCTCAGTCTGGGTTCAAATCCCAGTAGGCACCCCAAATTAAAAACCCCCGAAAGGGGTTGTTTTTAATTTGGGGTGCCTAAGTAAATGAACTGCTTCATTTACGTCTGGGATTTGAAAGACTTTTCGTTCTTTGGTGTTAACCAAAGCGAAAAGTACCTGCCTATGTAGTAGGCAAAACATGTACTCATGGTCCCAGTAGGCACCCATATTTTCGGGATCTTGAGTACTTACGCAGGATGTATTCATCTGAGTAGACTTAATAACTCGTGACAATTCCCAGTAGATATTCTAGGATTTGAAAACCTTTTCCTTGTGAGTGTACTCACGAACGGAAAAGGTGTACAGATTCTGAGAGTGAGTACAGTCGTCTACTGAGCACTAGTAGTCCTAGTATGGAACAAGAGTCCTCAACACAATAAAAGAAAGGACATTTTTATATCAAAATTATATTTTTATTGATATAATAAAAATATGACCAATCCACAACTAATAGGTTTTATTAAACAATCATTACAACAGGGTTCAACAAAAGAAAAGATAATAAACGACTTGGTTTCTAATGGTTGGACATTGATAGACATAGAACAAGGATTTAGTTCTTTAAATACAACATCTTTTGTAAATTTATCACCGACAGTATCTACAACCTCAACATTTAGTAATGAACCTATTTTTACAGAAGAAAGTCATTTAAATAAAAAAGCCATATTTCTAGTTATAGGAATAATATTTTTATTAGCTCTCGGAGTGTCAGGTTACTATTTTAGAAATGATTTACCGATAGTTAAAGATTTAATTAAAAACAATAATACTCAAATAAATGAATTAAATCAGAACCAAACAGATATTTTAAAATTAATAGAAGAACAAACAGAAACTTCCACTGTAGAAAAAACAATTCCAGTTGAAAATCAATTAGTTAAAGTTGAAGAAATAACAATACCAATAGTTGCCCCGTCTATTGGAGACAAGATAGTGGTAAAAACAGAAGTAATTGACTGTGGAACAACTAGTATACCCATAACCAATGATAAGCAAAGAAAAGCTAAATTTTGTTTTGACGAACAATTTAAAAAATGTAATTTTGCTAAAATTTTAGAACAGAGTTCGGATGGCAGTGCAGTTAGCTATAATGAGATTTTGGGCATTGAAGAAAAAATATGCCTTGTTAAAACTCTAGTTTTAAAAAGCACAATTAAGGATTGGGAAAATAAAGAAATGACTTGTAAATTTGATAACTCAAAAAGTATTAGCGATATTAGTGTAAATAATATATATAAATGCTCCGGAGATCTTTTTGATGTTATGACAAATAAAACATTGTATTCTGATCAAACTAAAACAGTAGATTATTCTACGGGTATAAGCTTGGATGCAAATCAGTTTATGTTTGTTTCTCCAGCACAAAATTCAAAAGTTAAAATAGGAGATATTGTTCAGTTTAAAATTATTGCTGGAAAAAATATTAAAAAAATACAATTTCACGCATCATTTTCTGGCATAGACGAAGAAATACCTTTAATTAATGGCAATGCAGAATTTAGTTTGGAAGTTCCAGTGTCTCTTCGTCCAATTATTCTTTCACTAGATGGATGGACAAAAGATGGTGATATTATAACTGATGTTGATAGAGATTTACATGGTTTAGATACTTCCGGTATAATTTTAGTATTAGAACCGTATACAAACTATAAAGTAATTGAAATTCATGAGGTTCCGAATGTTATAGAGGCACAAAAATGGGAGACATCCATTTTACCTGAACCTATTTATGCTGAATTTGAAAATAATACTATTGGTGGTTTGCTTCAAATATATTCAGATATTAATTTTAAAATTGAGGATGAAAGTATAATAAAACTAATAAAATTTGGTGAAATATACAAGATGAAAGGTCTTAAAAGCGGTGAAACTTATATAGATATTACATATATGGGTATTACAAAAAAAGTTCCTATATATGTTCAGTAAAAAATATAAGCAAACATCATTTCAAAAATTTTTTAATTAATTTCTTTCAAACACAACAACCTAAGTTCTCGGAGTATACACCCCCACAAAAAAAACTGTTAGAAATTATATTCTAACAGCTTTGATTTATTGCAATTGGAAATATCCCTGTAACACTATCTCGTTTGTACTTAGTCTTGCAATTTCGACCTGGTACAATTTTTTATTTTTATAGGTGGATAAATATCCGAACCTATATTCCAAGGTTTCATTTAAATAAACCCTATTTTCTACCATCCCTCCAATTGAGGGCTCAAATACTTTGAGTTCTTTGATTGGAAATTTAATATTTTCCTCACCAATTTTTTTTATTACATGCCTAAACATGCTGAGGAGCAATACTCCGGGAATAAAGAATTTTTTTTCATCTTCATCCCAATATCCTATTATGGGGTATCTTGTTCCTTCACAAAATTTTTGAAATTCAGCATACGAGTGACCCTTAATTGTGGTCTTGTACACTTCGTCACTCTCCGTGAAAAATGATTGTATTTTACTTTTCATTATTTAATGTATTTTTTCTTTTTACTTTAACAATATATAGCCATTTTGTCAACACAAGCTTAATTTAACCCCCGAAGGCGAAGTTTTATAGTATATAAACTATTTAAGCTGTTATAATATAAAAATGAATGAAAATGAACCCAAAAGTGATAAATCATTTAATGTTGAAACTCTGGTAGGCCCTCAAAATAGTGAAGTTTCTTTTTGTCCAAATCGTGGGGGTATTATTACATCATTAAAGTTAAACGGAAAAGAAATATTATATTTAGACAAAACAACTTTTGAAAAAACAGGAGTAAGTGTTAGAGGGGGAATTCCAATACTTTTTCCAAATGCTGGACCGATTACTAACTCTATTTTACCCCAGCATGGTTTTGCTCGAAATTTAGAATGGAATAATGAAGTTATGGTAAATGGATTTAAAGAAACATTGTCTACAAATGATGAAACAAAATTAGTTTACCCTTATAATTTTAAATTTACAAATAGTGGAAAATTTAAAAACGACGGCTCTTTTACTATATATCAAGAAGTACAAAATTTAGAAGACAATAAAAGTATGCCAATTTCAATGGGCTTACATCCATATTTTAAAGTACCAGATGATGAAAAAATAAATATAAAATTTAATTTCAGGGGAGGAAAAATTGTTCAAGATAAAGCAAATTTGTGGATGAACGGGGAATACATATCGATAGATAATCCTAAGGTTTTTGACCCAGAAGCCATTATGGAAATAATCATTCCTTCTTTAGGGACTCTTATGATTGATGCTTCTATTGAATATAGAAAAATTTGGATATGGTCTCTGCCCGGCAAAGATTTTATATGTATTGAGCCAGTAATGCGTGATATAAATGGACTTATTGATGACCCTCAATTTATTGAACCCAATAAAACATTTACAACAAAAGTAAGTTTTAAATTAATATAATAAAGGCTATTTAAACAAACAGTTGCTACACTTCAAATTTTATTGTTATAATGTTTACTACTATTGATTGGATTTTGTAATAACCAAACTATAAAAATATGAAAACAATTAATGAACATAATTATGTTTTAATAATGGCAGGAGGCTCAGGATCTCGTTTGTATCCTAGGTCAACAGATATGCTCCCTAAACAGTTTCAGCAAATTGTTGGAGATAATACACTAATAGAACAAGCTTATAATAGAGCAAGAAAAATTGTTGATGATAACCATATTTATATTTCCTCAAATCATAGATATATAGATTTAATTAAAAAACATCTTCCAAACATTCCTATTGAAAATTATATAACTGAACCTGTAAAAAGAAATACTGGTCCAGCTATTGCTCTAGCCACTGCTCTTATATTCAAAAAAGATCCTGATGCTATTATCACAGCAGTTCATTCTGATCATCTTGTAATAAAAACAGATGAATATGTAAAAGCAATAAAAACTGGAATAAAAGTTGTTGAAGAGAATTCAAAATATATTTTATGCGTTGGTATTACTCCGACATCTGCACATACAGGATTAGGTTATATTGAGAAAAATGAAAAATTTGCAAAAGTAGATGGATACATTGTTTACGATACAAAAAGATTTGTAGAAAAACCTAATTTAGAACTAGCAAAGCAGTATGTTTCTTCTGGTAATTTTTTTTGGAATGCAGGATATTTTGTTTGGCAGGCGAAACATTTTTTATCTGAACTTAAAAAATATGGACCGCAAATTTATAATGGAGTTATTAAAATATCTAAGACAAAAGGTAGTAATGATTATTCTGATATACTAGATAATGAGTTTGTTAAATTTGAGGATATTTCAATCGATAATTTAATTATGGAAAAGACTTCCAATCTATTGGTTTTACCAGTTGATATAGGTTGGTCAGACGTGGGAAGCTGGGATGTAGTTGCGGATATGGTTAAAATTCAAGATAAAGACATAGATGGAAATTATACCGAGGGAACTGTTATAAATATCGACACCCACAACACCATAGTCTTGTCCCATGATGCAAGTAGGGTAGTAGCAACCATTGGTTTAGATAACTATATTATTGTTACAACAGAAGAAGCAATTGTTATTGTTCCAAGGGGTCGCAGTGAAGATGTTAAAAAAATAGTTTCTGAGCTTAATATAAAAAAAATATAAATATTCATGATAAATATAAATAAAATAAAAATTCCTAAAATAATTATTCCTTTATCTATACTAGCCATAACCCTAAATATTTTACGTGTTATTATTTGGGACAAAGTATCTTTTGTTTTTATTTTGTGGAATATATTTTTAGCTTTTATTCCTTTTGTTATAAGTTCTGTTCTTTTATTTTATTCAAAGGAAAATAAATTAAATAAAATTGTATTCAGTGCCGGTTTTATTTTGTGGATTTTATTTATTCCCAACGCTCCGTATTTGATTACAGATTTTATTCACTTGGGTGTCATTAAGTCAGTTCCACTCATCTTTGATATAATGTTGCTTTTTAGTTCAACGCTCATTGGATTAATTTTAGGTTTTTATTCTCTATTTCACATAGAGCAAATAATAAAAATTAAATACAGCACCAAAATAACATCCATAATTATGGGAATGATAATACTTTTAATTAGTTTTGGTATTTATTTAGGCAGGTATTTACGATTTAATAGTTGGGATGTTTTTGTTAATCATACCTCTTTGGTAAAAAACATATTAAAGATTTTTTCAGAATCAGCCAATTATACAACGGTTTTTCTATACACAGGGCTAATGTTCGTATCGTTGTTATTATTTTATAAATCTTTTAAATATACAAACCCAAAATGATTAAATTAAATAAAAAAATTGCAGCCTTTGACTTGGATGGTACATTAGCAGAAAGTAAACAACACCTAGAAAGTGATGTAGCAGAATTATTATATCTTTTAGCAAAAGAAAAAATTGTTGTTATTATTACTGGTGGTTCTTTTGAGCAGTTCAAAAAACAATTTCTTCCATATTTTAAACCCAAAGAAGACGAAGAAGAATTAATATACAAAAATTTAATTCTACTTTCTACTAGTGGAAGTCAAAGATATCAGTATGACGAAGAAATAAAAGATTGGAAAATGACCGACATAGAAGAATTTCCAAGCGGTATAAAAAATGAAGTTATGAAAGCTCTTAATGAGATAATATCTTCTGGAGAGTATGGAATAGCCCCAGCGATAGAAGGGGATGAGATTATTGAAGATAGGCTAACTCAAATCACCATGTCAGCTCTTGGACAGCATGCTCCAATAGAATTAAAAAAGACATGGGATCCAAATCAAATAAAAAGACAGGAAATGAAAAAAATATTAGAGTCAGAATTGCCTGATGTAAGTATTATTATTGGAGGTACTACCTCATTAGATATTCTTCCCAAGGGTTTTGATAAAACAAAAGGTCTTATTAGGCTACTTGATAAGCTAGGGATGACAATAGATGATATGGTTTTTGTTGGGGATGCTATTTTCCCTGGAGGAAATGATTATTCTGCGTATGAAGCAGGAATAGAAAGCATAAAAGTTTCTGGTCCTGAAGAATCAAAAGAAGTCATTAAAAAATGGTTAAAATAATTTATACACTTAGTTTGTTTGTTGACCATATTATTTTTTGATATACTAAAAGAATAAAGACAAGAAGCTCTAGAAGTCCGATTTTTATATATGGGAGTTTTGTTTTTAGTTTAATTAACACATAAATTAAACTAAATATGTGTTATAATCAAAACAATGAATAATAATCTTAAAATTTATCAAGAAGATAGACCATGGGGTTATTTTCGTAGGTTTACTCACAATATTTCATCTACTGTAAAAATTATTTCTGTAAAACCAAACGAAGAGCTAAGCCTACAAAGTCATAAAAAAAGAGAAGAATTTTGGCGTGTGATTAAAGGCAGTGGAACATTTCAGCTTGGAGAAAACAGGCATAATGTTGTAGTAGGAGATGAACAATTTGTACCACTTGGATCAAAACACACAATAAAATCTGGTAGTGAAGGTATGGAAGTTCTTGAAATTGCTCTAGGTGAATTTGACGAAGACGACATTACTAGATATGAGGACAAGTATGGAAGAGTTTAATATTTATGGTATTAATTAAAAAACTAAAAAATAAAATATCAAATAAAAAACTTTCCCAAAAAGAATCTAAGGTTGTTAAAGTTGGTAAGATAAAAAAGCCCTCAGCAATTTTAGGAAAATTAAAAAAAGTTTTAAGTCCTAAAAAAATTGTAAAAAATTTAAAATTAAAACCTACATCAAAAAAGAAAACTAAAGTTTCATTAAAAAAGAAAGAAACTAAAAAAGAAGAATCATTTTTAAAATTAAAAAAAGTTTCACACAATCCTATTATAGAACCAAGTCTTTATTCTTGGGAGTCAAAAGCAACCTTTAATCCCACCGCATTTGAACATGATGGTAATATACACATAATATATAGAGCTGTAGGGGAGGATGACTCTTCTGTTTTAGGATACGCATTTACAAAAGATGGTGTAAATATTGAAGGGCGTCCAACATATCATATATATAAAAGGTTTTTTAACTATACAGAAACTGGACCCAAGATAGACTACCTCTCTGGGGGTGGTTGGAGTGGTGGATGTGAAGACCCTAGAATAGTTCTTATCGATGATACTATCTATATGATTTTTACTGCATTTGACGGATGGGGCTCTGTTCGATTAGCTTTAACTTCCATGAAGTTAACTGATTTCAATAAAAAAAAGTGGAACTGGAAAAAAGCTCAATTTATTTCTCCTCCTGGAGAAATAAACAAAAATTGGGTTCTTTTCCCTGAAAAAATAAATGGCAAATTTGCAATAATGCATAGTTTTTATCCAAATATTTTAATTGATTATTTTGACAGCTTAGATGAGCTTGATGGTAAAAAATTTATAAAGAGTAACAACACCAGACCTATTGACCATAGTCGTGGTTGGGATAGTTGGTTTCGCGGAGTCGGACCAGCTCCCATTAAAACAAAAGACGGTTGGTTAATTTTATATCATGCAATGGATCACAAAAATCCAGATAGATATAGACTAGGAGCAATATTACTTGACTTAAAAGATCCAACTAAAGTTTTATATCGTTCAAAAAATCCAATTCTTGAACCAGAAGAGGATTATGAAAATAACGGTCACAAATGGGGAGTTGTTTATTCTTGTGGGGCTGTTGTAAAAGAAGATGAATTATTTGTATACTATGGAGGAGCAGATAAATATGTCTGTGTCGCATCTGTTAATCTCAAGGAGTTAATTGATGACTTGAAAAAAGATAAGGAGATTAAATTAAAAAATAACAAGAAAAAATTAATCAAATAGGTAACACTATTTAATAAAAATTATGTATGTAGTAAAAAGATTCGAAGACAATCCAGTTCTTACTCCAAACAAAAATCATTATTGGGAAGAATTTGCAGCATTTAATATGTGTGCTATCAAAAAAGGAAAAAATATTTATGGATTTTATAGAGCTATTTCCGCTGTGGACAAAATAATAACACAGAAACAAACTTCAATTATTGGTTTTGGAAAAAGCAAAGATGGAATTCATTTTACAGACAGAGCACCTTTTCTTGAGCCCGAAGAACCATTTGATATTCATGGGTGTGAAAATCCAAGAGCAACTTTTTTTGAAGGAAAATATTATGTTTTTTATACAGCACTTTCAGGTTTTCCATTTTCATCAGACAATATTAAAGTTGCAGTTGCAGTATCTAAGGATTTAAAGAAGGTAGATGAGCGTCACCTTGTGACGCCTTTCAATGCCAAAGCAATGACACTTTTCCCTGAGAGGATAAATGGAAAGATAACAGTTATTTTTTCTGCTTACACTGACCAACCACCAGCAAAAGTTTCAATAGCTCAATTTGATAAAATAGAACAGCTATGGGATGAATCTTTTTGGGAAGAATGGAAAAATAATATAAACCAACACACAGTAGATTTTCGTAGAAATGAATATGACCATCTGGAAATAGGGTGCCCACCAGTTAAGACTAAATATGGTTGGTTGCTTATATATTCGCATATTCAAAATTATTTTCCATCTCCAGAAGGCTTAGATAGAATTTTTGGAATCGAGGCTATTTTACTTGATATCAATGATCCTAAAAAAATTGTCGGCCGTACAAAAGGACCTATTCTAGCACCAGAAGAATCATATGAATTATCAGGTTATATTTCTAATGTTGTATTCCCAACAGGTGCTCTAGTTACCAAAGATACACTAAGCATATATTATGGAGCAGCAGACACCACTACATGTTTAGCCTATGTTAATTTAACGGATTTAATTTCAAGTATGTATTTTAAAACCGCAGTTGATTATAGTTTTAAAAGAGGTCTATCAAATCCAATAATAATTCCTAAAAAAGAAAATCTATGGGAAGCAACAGCAACATTTAATCCAGCTGCAATTTATCTTAAGGGTAAATTCCATATTTTATATAGAACTCTTTCAGACGACAACACTTCATTTATTGGATATGCATCAAGCCTCGACGGTATTAGCATAACAGAAAGACTACCAGACCCAATTTATGTTCCAAGAGAAGATTTCGAAATCAAAAAAATTCCCAATGGTAACTCTGGCTGTGAGGATCCTCGCATTACTCAAATAGGGCAGACTCTTTATATGTGCTACACAGCATATGATAGTATTGGACCACCACGCGTGGCGGTGTCTACTATTGCAGTGAAAGATTTTCTTGCTCATGATTGGAACTGGAGTAAACCTATTCTTATTACTCCACCAGGGCTAGATGACAAAGATACTTGTATTTTACCTGGGAAATTTGAGGATGGATATTTTGTCATACATAGAATAGGAAATGAAATTTGTGGAGACTATTTAGAATCATTAGATTTTGGAAAAGAAATTATAAACAAATGTATTAGAATCATGGGACCAAGAATGAATGCTTGGGATAGTTTAAAGGTTGGTATTGCATCTCCGCCTATAAAAACCAAATATGGTTGGATCCTTCTTTATCATGGTGTTTCCAAAAGTCACAATACTTATAGAGTAGGGGTTGTTTTGTTGGATTTAAAAGATCCTGCAATTGTCATCGCACGTTCTTCAGATGCTATATTTGAGCCAGTAGAAGAATATGAAAGAATAGGAATTGTAAATAACGTTGTCTTTCCTTGTGGTATAGCAGTTAAAGGAAAGTTGGTATATATATACTATGGTGGAGCAGACAAGGTTGTTGGAGTAGCCACAATGAAACTAAATATACTCTTGGATTCATTGGTTCGTGGCTCTAAATTTAATAAAAAATAAATAATTTGATATTTATAATAAATATGTTAAAGTAAGGGGTCTTAAAGCCCTTTATTTTAATTTTTTATTGACCTCACAATAAAATTTTAATTATATAAAATAATAAAAAAGGAAGTAAAAATAGGAAACCTTTTTAATTTATTAAAATTAAAAAGGTTATTAAGTATTGTAATTTATAAAAAATGAAAAAAGATTATTCAAATTTACATAGAGTTCTAGTTATAAAATATTTTTGGCAAGTTATGAGGAATTTTAAAACCTCACTCTTTTTCATTATTCTTGGGTCTGTGTTTTATGCAGGTCTGGATATTTATATACCATTTCAATTTCTTAAACTTTGGAATATTTTAAATTCAAATAATTTTGAATTTGTATCTCAGGCCAAGGGAATTATCATAATCATTTTTATGTTGGGTTTTGCTCGTTGGGGAGTAAAAAGATTGGTAGGGTTTTCAAATTCTTATTTTCAGTCCAGTGTAATGGCAGGTCTACGTTCTCAAGCTTTTTCTTATATGATAGGTCACTCCCATTCTTTTTTTACAAATAATTTTGGTGGTTCTCTTACTCAAAAAATAAATAAATATGCTAGAGCTTTTGAAAAACTGATGGACAAGTTGGTAAATGATGGATTACCACTTATTATTAGATCTGTTGGTACTATTATTGCTATTTATACTCTTGTGCCCAAGTATGCGATTATTTTAGCTTTCTTTTGTGTTATCTTTTTGTTAACAGCTCTAATCTACACTCGGTTCAAATTAAAATACGATGTTATTGCATCTCTCGCTGACACTACTACTACAGGAGTTTTGGCTGATGCTATTAGTAACCACTCTTCCATTCAGCTTTTTTCAGGTCATGATTTTGAAATAAGTCGCGCTGGTGAAGTTATTCAAAATCAAAAAAAGGCAACAGTTTTCAACTGGTATTTGTGGGAAGGACTAGGATCAATCCAAAGTTTGTATTTTGTAATTATGGAATTTATTATTTTTTGGATTGCTATTGGAGACTGGAAGTTAGATATTATTACCTTACCTATTATAGTCTTAATTCAGAGTTATCTGGGGCGTCTTACTGAAAACCTTTGGAGTTTTGCCGGTATTGTTCGTACTTTTTATGATGGTTTTGCTGATGCACAGGAGATGGTTCTTGTTTTAAATACTCCACATGAAGTTGGTGATAATATTACTAATACTTTATTAAATACAAAAGGAGAAGTAGTTTTTGAAAAAATCACTTATATTTATACTAAAAATAAAACTAAAATTTTTGATAATTTTAGTTTAAAAATACCTGCGGGTCAAAAAATTGCGATAGTTGGTTCTTCTGGAGCAGGGAAGTCGACTTTTGTAAATTTATTGATGAGATTATTTAATACAAATTCTGGAAGAATATTAATTGATGGAATAGATATTACTTCTATTTCTCAAAAAAATCTTCGAGAACAAATTGCATTTGTTCCACAGAATCCAGTTTTATTTCATAGAACATTAATGGAAAATATTCGCTACGGGAAAAGAGATGCTACAGATGAAGAAGTAAAAAATGCAGCCCACTTAGCTCACTGTGATAAATTCATAAATAAATTGCCTTACGGATATGAGACATATGTTGGAGAGAGAGGCACTAAACTTTCTGGAGGAGAACGTCAGCGCGTTGCCATAGCACGAGCTATATTAGCTAATGCTCCAATTTTGGTTTTAGATGAAGCCACTTCAGCTCTTGATTCAGAATCAGAAGTACTTATACAAGATGCTCTTCGTAATTTAATTAAAAATAAAACTACAATTGTGATTGCGCACAGACTTTCAACTATTAGAGAAATGGATAGAATAATTATAATAGAGGACGGTAAAATAATAGAAGATGATACTCATGATGTTTTGTTAAACAAAGATAATGGTATTTATAAAAAACTTTGGAATCTTCAAGCTGGAGGTTTTAATAAAAATTCAGACTTAGATTCAGATTTAATTTAATTATTTTATTGTTAAAACCATAATTTCTGGAGTAGATCCTATCCGAACAGATGCAACAGAAGTGCCAGCTCCATGGCTAGTTATAGAATGGACTCTATAAAATAAAACACATAATTAATAATGCTTTATATATAAGGATATTATGCCCAATTATTTAAATTAAGACATTAAAATTTACCTTTTTGAAATATAGGATAGATATTTAGCCAAAAAAGAGTAAGAAAATTGTAATTTTTGGATAATTTTTAAAACTTAAAATATGGCAAAATTTTGACCACCAAATGTCCTTTAATAGTAGACTCTGACAGAAATTTTTCGTATTTATTTTCAAAAAATTTGACGAAGTCCCAATATTTTTACATAGTAGGTATTTTGGTAAGTTTTTTCTTGTGGTTCTGATTAATCTAAGAGTATAATATAGTTCCAAAGAGGTTTGGAACATTATTAATTCATTCTAAAAATTATGACTTCAAAAAAGAAAGTATCCGGTGTAAAAAAAGAAAGTAAATCAGTTCTGGTTGAAAAAAATCAGCTAATAGAAAAAAAACCAAACAAGAATATTTTTATTAAGAGTGTTCAAAAGAGAGATGGAGCAGTAGTTCCTTTTGATATTGATAAAATAAAGAATGCTATTAATAAAGCTATGCTTGCGAGTGGTGAAGGTTCTGTAAAAGATGCTGAAATAGTGGCCAACAACGTTCTTGCGGAAGTTGATAAAATAACCAAGAAATATAAGAACTTTATGCCTACTGTTGAAGGTATTCAGGACTCTATAGAACAAGAATTAATGTTGTCTGATTTTGTTAAAACCTCTAAAAATTATATTTTATATCGTGAAGAAAGATCTCGCATGAGATCCCATAGTCTTAGTGTTCCTCCTCATGTAAAAGCACTTACTGATGAAAGTAAAAAATATTTTAGAAATCCACTTTCTGAATTTGTTTATTATCGTACTTATGCAAAATGGATAGAAGAAGAAGGAAGAAGAGAAACTTGGATAGAAACAGTAAATAGATATGTAGATTTTATGAAAGGTAAGCTCGGTACTATGCTTAAGGAAAGTGAGTACGAAGAAGTTCGCCAGTCAATTCTCAATCAGGAAGCAATGCCATCAATGAGGCTCCTCCAATTTGCAGGTCAAGCTGCAGACAAAACAAATGTTTGCGCATATAACTGTTCATTCGTAGCCCCATCAAAATTCCAAGACTTTGGAGATATAATTTATATTTCTATGTGTGGAACTGGTGTAGGATTTTCTGTTGAAAGTAAAAACATTCAATCACTACCTCAAATCAAAAATCAATCAGGTAAAAAAATACCTACTTTTGTTGTACCTGATTCAAAAGAAGGATGGGCGGATGCGTTTGTTTTTGGTATGAAAACTTGGTTTGATGGAAATGATGTAGATTTTGATTTTTCTCTTCTTCGTCCCGCAGGCGCAAGACTTAAAATAATGGGAGGAAAAAGTTCTGGACCAAAACCTCTTATAGATTTAATTGGTTTTACTCGAGAGAGAATATTAAGAAGACAAGGAAGACACCTAAGAAATATTGATGCTCATGACATTATCTGTAAGATTGGAGAATGTGTAGTTTCAGGGGGAGTTCGCCGTAGCGCCCTTATTTCTCTATCAGATTTAGACGACCAAGAAATGCGTGATGCCAAAAATGGCCAATTTTGGGCAAATGAAGGACAAAGAATGCTTGCCAATAACTCAGCTGTTTATAATACAAAACCTACAGAGACAGAATTCTTAAAAGAGTGGGTTTCCCTTATGGAATCTCAGACAGGAGAGAGAGGAATCTTTAATAGAGAGTCTTTGTATAAGACATTACCAAAGAGAAGACTAGAAAAATCTGCTGACTATATAGGAGAGATGGGAACAAATCCATGCGGAGAAATTATTTTACGTTCAAGACAGTTTTGTAATTTATCCGAAGTTGTAGCCCGAGCAGAAGACACAGAAGAAGATTTGATGAGAAAAATTCGCATTGCTACTATTTTAGGAACTTATCAATCTTCCTTAACAAATTTTGGATACTTAGGAAAAGAATGGCGTGATAACTGTGAAGAAGAAAGACTTCTTGGGGTTTCAGTAACTGGACAGTGGGATTCAAAACTTTCTCGTGATCCAGAAATGTTAACTAAACTTAGACTTGAATCAATAAGAATAAATAAAATTTATGCAAAAAGATTCAAGGTAGGGGAGTCAACATGTATTACTGCTGTTAAGCCATCAGGAACAGTTTCTCAAACCGTAGATTGTTCTTCTGGAATGCATCCACGTCATGCTCCTTACTATATACGTCGTGTTAGAATTTCAGCAACAGATTCTCTTTTTAAGATGATGAAAGACCAAGGGGTTCCTTATCACCCAGAAGTTGGCCAAAATCATGACGATGCAAATACTTTTGTATTAGAATTTCCAATGAAAGCACCAGTAGATGCAATCTGTAAAGATGATATTTCAGCACTAGACCAACTAGAGCACTGGAAGATTGTAAAAGTAAATTACACAGAGCATAATCCTTCAGTAACTATTTCAGTTGGAGAAAATGAATGGATAAAAGTAGCTCACTGGTTGTACCAAAACTGGGATATTGTTGGAGGTTTATCTTTCTTACCAAGAACAAACCATGTTTATCAACTTGCTCCATATGAAGCTATTGATGAAAAAACATACAAAGAACTTATAAGTAAAATGCCTGACTTTGATTTTTCTAAAATTGTTACTTATGAATTAAGAGATGAAACTGAAGTTAAAAAAGAACTCGCTTGTGTTTCTGGTGTTTGTGATATAGTGTAAGATAATTAAGAATTAAGAATTAAGAATTAAGAATTAAGAATGAAGAATTGGACAAAATATATTTTAGCATTTGTTTCTGTAATAGCCTTTAGGTTAATGCCTTTTCGTGCACCAAATGTTGAACCAATCATGGCCGTTATAATGCCTTTTGGTAAGGTATATGGAGGATTAATGTCATTTGTATTTGGATTTTTTAGTATCGTATTATTTGATTCAATAACTTCTGGTGTTGGTATTTGGACTCTTATTACCGGACTTTCTTATGGATTTCTTGGACTAGGTGCTCAATATTATTTCAAAAATCGTTCCGGCTGGAAGAGTTATGCTAGTTATGCAGTAGTGGCTACAATCTTATATGATGCCGTTACTGGGCTCACTGTTGGACCTCTTTTCTTTCATCAGTCATTCATGGTTTCACTTGTAGGACAGATTCCATTTACAGCTCTTCATTTGCTAGGTAGCGTTTCATTTGCTATAGTGCTTTCACCAGTAATAGAAAAATGGGCAGCTGTGTCAGAAAAGAAAGTTGCTGTTAAAAAAGTTGTTTTAGTAAGTTAGTTGTATTTTTAAAATTTAAACCAATATATTTGGAAATGAGGTTAGATTCCTCTACTGTGCCGCAACGGTGATGCTCCTAATGGAGACAAGTCCGGTCTTAATATAATGGTGTGTCCCGAGCAGGAGAATAATATCTTTCAATATTTTTAGATAAAAAGCCCTTGCTCACGCACGGGCTTTTTATTATTTTAGTTAATTAAAGAAAAAAAATGAACAATAAAACAAAAAAACAATATATATCAATAGGCTTATCATTATTTATAATAATATTAATTTTATCTTTCTTTTTTAAAGAAAAAGAATTACCCCTAATTGTTCCATATGAACAAAATTATAAAGAAGTTGAAGTAGGGGCGAAAACAGAAAAATTAATTGAAGAAAAAGTATCTCAGATAGGGCCTAAGGCGCTATCTGAAGAAACCATAAAAGTTTCACTCACAGTTTTAGACAAGAAATATGATATAGAAATAAAAAAAGATTCATCTTTGATTGAAGTAATGAAAAAAATAGAATTGGAAAGTATTAATGAAAACAAGTTTAGTTTTAAATACACAGACAATTATAGTTTAGGAAGTTTTATCACAGAAATTAATGGAGCAAGGGGGACACCAGGAAAATATTGGATTTATTATGTAAATGGGGAACTAGCCTCAGTAGGAGTATCAAATTATATTTTAAAAGATGGAGATATTATTAATTGGAGTCAGGAGGGAGTGTAGGTAAAATTAATCCCGTTAGAAGCCGCGGCCACGGATAATAACAGGAAAATTATATTGTTTTATTATTAGATTTAATTAAACAGGTAAGTGTTAGTAAATTAACAACCGCGACCTGCTTCTAACGGGATGAAAAAAAATATTTTAAAAAAGTTTATAGTTTTATTTAGTTTAGTTTTTGTTTTATTTGGATACAATCTTACATTTGCTATTGATGAGATTATTCCAGATATAGGTACTGTTTCTGATACCACTGCTCCAATTATAACCATTAAAGGAATCAATCCAGTTGAATTATATATTGGCGATGAATATATAGAAGAGGGTGCTACCGCTATAGACGATATAGATGGGGATATTACATCGTTTGTAGTCGTGGTAAATAATATTGATATAAATACAAATGGTAATTATACAGTTACTTATAATGTTTTAGATACTGCAGGCAATAGTGCTACTGAAGTAACTAGGATAGTTAATGTTAAAACTCCTGTTGTGAGTACTCCAACAGTTGTAGTAAACAACATCACAGTTAAAGATATCTGTACTGTTGTTGATACGGACGGATTAGAACATATTTTCCCAGCCGAAGATTCAGAAAATAATTTTCTCGGTGTCTGCGCAATTGTAGCTGCAAAAGAAGCTGGATATATTGATAGTTTTGAATTAGTAAATGATCCAAGCATGGGTCTATATTTAAAAAATATTAATTCTACAGTCCTGGGCTCTTCTGAGTATTGGGCACTCTGGGTAAATGATGACTATGCTACTTGCGGTATTGGATGTCTCCCTGTTTTGGTTGGTGACACATTAGAGTTTATTCTTAGTGACTGGGCAGCAGAAACAGAAAGCACAAAGATTTCATTTAATGTTAGTGCTCTTGAAGCAACAGTTGTTGAAGAAGAAATTGAAGAAATACCAGTTGTAATTCCTGCTTCATCTGGAGGAGGTAGTTCTGGTGGCTCCACTTCCACTATAGAAGAAAAAACTTTTTCAGTTGAAAATGCTTTAAGCTTCTTATCTCAAAATCAAAATAGTGATGGTTCGTTCGATTCTCCTATGTATACAGACTGGGCTGCTATAGCAGCTAAAGCTGGCAATGATTCAAATTTAAAATCATCTATTTTAAATTATTTAAAATCTAATCCAGTTAATTCATCCATAATTACAGACCATGAACGTCGTGCTATGGCTATAATGGCACTTGGCATTAATCCATATAGTGGCACAGAAGTAAACTACATAGATAAAATTATTTCAGCTTTCGATGGATCCCAAATAGGCGACTCTTCTTTATATAACGATGATATTTTTGGATTAATAGTTTTAGCCAATTCAGGATATTCTAAGAATGATGAAATAATTAAAAATACAGTTTCTTTCATAATTAAAAATCAGTCTTCTAATGGTTCTTGGGGAAGTGTAGATATGACAGGAGCAGCCATTTTGTCACTCAATAATTTTAAAAGTTTAAGTGGAGTAAACGACGCTATCTCTAAAGGGGAATTATATTTAAAAAGTGCGCAAAAAAATGATGGTGGTTTTGAAAATCCATCTTCTACTAGTTGGGCGATTCAAGCATTGTCTTTAAATAGTTCTTTTGATGAAGAAGTTAAAAAAGCTATTAATTATTTGGCGACACAACAACAAAATGATTTAGCTTTAGATAATAATATAGACATTAATAATCGTGTATGGGCTACGGCATATGCAATACCAGCTGCACTTAAATTGTCTTGGAGTGATATATTGGAGTCATTTGAAAAAGAAGAAATGTTGACCGAAGTCCCCATAAAAGAATATAAATTAATAGAAAATAAAATAACACAGACAAATAAATTAAATAATATTGAAAACAACATTAATCCAAATACTTCACTTCAGGCTAGTGTCGCCTTGGCAAGTGAAACCAATAACCCCTCTAACAACAAAAGCTTTTTACATATAGTGGACCAAGTAATTTATGGTTTTAAAGCCCCCTTTGTTTGGTTTTGGAATATATTAAGTATTTTGTTATAATTCAACAATGAAAACTAAATTCATTATATTTATAGTAGTTGTGGTTTTGGTAATTGGTGGATTTGGAATATATGTAAGTATAACACCACAAAAACCTGGTAAACTAGATACCTTTGCCAAGTGTATAGAATCTTCAGGAGCTAAATTTTACGGCGCATTTTGGTGCTCTCACTGTCAAAATCAAAAAGAATTATTTGGGTCTTCTGAAAAATATCTTCCTTATATAGAATGCTCCACCTTGGATGGACAGGGAGTAAACCAAGTTTGTAAAGATAATGGGATAGAAGGATACCCAACTTGGGTTTTTGCGGACGAAAGTCGTTTGTCTGGAGAATTGTCTCTTATTACTTTAGCTGGTAAAACGCAATGTGTTTTGCCTCAATAATATATGGAAGAATATATCGATTTAATAAATAAAAGTCTTTCGATAGGAACAATTCTCCTACAGTTAATTATTATTTTATTAATAAGTAATTTAATTTTTGACCGTAGCCGCAATAACAAAACTTTACTTTTTTTTAAAAAATACACTTTTCATCTTGGGTTTTTAGTAGCATTGGGAGCGGTTGCTATCTCATTATTTTATTCTGAAATTGTTGGATATCCACCTTGCGAACTTTGTTGGATTCAAAGAATCTTTTTATACCCTCAGTTAGTACTTTTCGGTATGGAGTTGTATAAAAAAGAACGCTCAATTATTGATTTTAGTCTTGCTTTTGCGTCTCTTGGTTCTATTGTTTCTTTGTACCATATATACGTAGAAAACGGGGGAACACTAGGTCTTGCTTGTGCAACCTTAAACCCAGAAAACTCAAATGAAATATCCTGTGCAGTTAGATACATTTATGAGTTTGGGTTTGTTTCTATGCCTGTTATGGCGCTAACCCTATCATTATTTATTATTTCAATCCTTTTGAATTATAAATACATGTCCAGAATCTAAAATATTTTTTTGTTTATAAACATATAATATAATTTATTATACTTTTTTAAGTATGCTACAATAGTAATATGCATGTTGACGAAAAAACAATTATTGACCTACTTGATAATTCAGGATTAGTTACAAAAACAGATATTTCAGTTGCGCTTAAAAAATCAAAAGAAACAAACCAAACGATTGGTTCTATTTTGGTTTCAAGTGGAAAATTAACAGAAAAAGATTGGAATAAAATTCAAGCCATAGCTCTTGGAATACCATTTGTAAATTTAGAATCAGAAAAAATTGACTACAGTGTTCTAACTTTAATACCAGAACCAATTGCTCGCAACAACAATATTATTGCCTACAATAAAACCAGTTCGGGGTTAGAAGTAGCCATGCTTGATGTGGAAGATCTTCCTGTTATCGATTTTATTAAAAAGAAAGTTGGACTTAGAATTCTTCCACGCATGACAAGTGCTCTTTCTATAAAAAATGCACTTACTCAATACAAAAAAAGTCTACAAGCAGACTATGAAGATATAATAAAAAAAGAGAGCAGCTCTATAAAACCAATATCAGAAACTGAAACAGACTCTGATTATAAAACAGAAAAAGAATTAAAAGAATTAGCAGAAGATCTTCCTATTATAAAAATAGTAGATACTCTTATTTCACACGCCATTCTTCAAGGGGCTTCAGATATACACATAGAGCCAGGGGAGGATTCTCTAGTTGTAAGATACAGGATAGATGGTATTTTACATGACGCAATGGTATTACCCAAAGATACTTCTTCCGGTATAGTTGCTCGTATTAAAGTTTTATCAAACTTAAAACTCGATGAAAAAAGACTTCCTCAGGACGGACGTTTTAAAATTGTTAGTGATCAAGGAAATGTTTCTTTCCGTGTTTCGACTTTACCCACTTATTTTGGAGAAAAAACTGTTATTAGAATATTAAGAGAAAACGCAAAAGGTTTTTCATTAGAAGGACTTGGTTTTCACGGTGAGGCCCTAGAGAGAATCCATGATGGAATGAAAAAACGTAATGGTATGTTGCTCGCAGCTGGACCAACTGGTTCAGGTAAAACAACAACACTATATACGATGTTAGATATATTAAATACACCAGATGTAAATATTTCAACAATCGAAGACCCTATTGAATATCAAATGGCACGCATTAATCAAACCCAGACAAAAGCCGAAATAGGATTAACTTTTGCAAATGGACTTCGCACTCTACTAAGACAAGACCCAGATATTATAATGGTAGGAGAGATTCGTGACGGAGAGACTGCATCTCTCGCTATTAATGCCAGTTTGACTGGTCACCTTGTGCTTTCTACTATTCACACCAATTCTGCTGCTGGAGCTATCCCTCGTATGGTTGATATGGGAGTTGAGCCTTTCTTGATTATTTCAACAGTTAAAACAGTTATAGCTCAAAGACTAGTCCGTGTGTTGTCTGAGGGGAAAGAAAAATATTTTTTAAATGATACAGAGATTACAGCGCTTGGAAAAGTTTTAAGCCTCGACCGTGTTCTAAAGTTTTTAAAACTAGAAAAGGTTGTTCCCGAAGATGCAACATGGAAAACAATTCCATTTTACAAACCAAAAGCAGGCGATGATTCAAATGAAGGATACAAAGGACGTATTGGTATTCATGAAGTTTTGCAAGTCAGTTCTTCTATCAAAGAGATGATTTTAAAAGGTTCATCTGTTGATGAGATAGAAAATAGAGCAAAAGAAGAAGGCATGATGACAATGATTGAAGATGGTATTTTCTTGGCAGCACAAGGAATAACTTCAACAGAAGAAGTACTACGTGTTGTTTCAGAATAATAAATAGGAATGAACCCCGTTAGAAGCCGCGGTCACGGCATAAAACGAGGATTCATAAAATGAAATTAATTATTTTTAATTTAGCAGGTTGATATTATTAAAATAACGACCGCGACCTGCTTCTAACGGGGTGAAATTTAAATATAAAATAAAAAATAAAAATAATGAGATGATAGAGGGGATTGCAGAATCACCAGATAAATTTATATTAGCTAGAGAGTTTAGAGAGAAAGGAGACACCCCTATTTCAATACAAGAGCTAAAAGACAAATCAGGAGATTTTTCTTTTAGTAAAAATCTTCTTAACAGAGTTTCTTTGTCGGAGAAAGTTATGTTTACAAACAATTTAAGTGGAATGCTTTCTGCGGGATTATCTGTAAATAGAGCTCTAGCTATTTTAGAAAAACAGTCCACCAACTCTGCTTTTATAAACGTGATGCATGACTTGGGAGAAGAAATAAATAAAGGTAATACTTTGTCGGATGGAATGAAAAAATATCCTAAAGTTTTTTCTGGTATTTTTATACCGATGATTCACGCCGGAGAGGAGTCAGGAAGTTTACCAAAAACTTTGAAAGAAGTAGGGATAAGTCTTAAAAAAGCCTATGATTTAAACAAGAAAATAAAGGGTGCCATGACTTATCCAACTATTATCATTTTCGCGATGGCGGTAATTGGTGTATTTATGATGATTTATGTGGTTCCAACACTCACTAAAACCTTTAAAGATTTAGGAACTGAATTACCGGGCTCCACAAAGGCTATTATTTGGATTTCGGATTCACTAAGTCAGCATTTATTATTATTTGTATCTACTATAATAGGTATAGTAATATTAACCATCTTTTTATCTAAGCTTAAATCAGTCCAAAGAATTTTTGATAAATTTATTTTATATTTACCTGTAATTGGTAAAATAGTTAAAGAAGTAAATACTGCTAGAACAGCAAGAACTTTATCTTCTTTATTGTTGTCTGGTGTAAATATTTCAAATGCGTTATCTATCACAGAAGAAGTTGTTCAAAATGTTCACTATAAAGAATTAATTCACACTTCAATTTCTAATATAGAAAAGGGTATGGTTTTGTCAGCCTCTTTCAAAGAAAATACTTTTTTGTATCCAGTGATGATGGGTGAGATGATTGAAGTTGGAGAGGAAACTGGTAACTCTGTCTCTTATACACATCTCCGAGCCCACGAGA
>JAENWX010000047.1 GCA_016649835.1 Minisyncoccota bacterium
ACTGAGCTCGTGGGTCTATATTAGCAAATGTAAAAATAAAGTCAACCTCCACACCTGTTCTTAGAGTAAATTTATTATTTTTGGGAGAAAAATTATAAGACCAATAATACTGGCCACAAGGATTGAAATTAGAACAGCCCCAGCGGCTACATCCTTCGTGTCACGAGCATATGGATGGTAACTTGGACTAGTTAGGTCAATATCTATTTCAAATGCCGTATTCAGTGCCTCAGTAATAATAACAAGACCTATTGTAAAAGTAATCATAACCCACTCAATACTAGATATACATAAAATATAACCTAAATATATAGCTAGAGAGGCAAAAAATAAATGAACCCGAGAGTTGTGGGTCGTTTTCAAAAAAATGCCGAGACCGCGCCAAGCATGAGTCGTACTTTTAAGTCGAGCAACTATTGAAAATCTTTTTTTTTCAGGTAATTTTTGTTGCATCTGTTTTAATTATTAAGCCATTCACTTTGATCTATTCCAGATTGAAGAATAATACTTTTCATTGTTTTTGGATGAATAGATTTCTTGCCATGGAAAGGAATACATACTTGATGAATTATTTTATTTATAGTTCCTCTGTAGAAGTAATGACTACCTTCTACGTGATTCAAACTAAAATTATAATCCGATAGAAATCTTTTTACATCTATAAATTTCCAATTGTTTAAACCTCTTGGCATATAAATTATGATAAAACTCTTTCTCCAAAACTATAAACTTTATAAGGTGATTTTACTGGTTTTGGAGATGTTAAATTAGTCCAAAGTTTTTCATATTCATTATCAGTTTGTTGGTTCAAAAATTGATATCTAGATCCTTTTATTTTTTTTGCAGAAATTATATACCCACGTATAGCTTCATCAAGCATAAGGAAAACCTCCCTAGGGTCATCTCCTATTTCTACTATATTGAAATCTAAAGCTACTCCAACCCATATATTTTTATCTTTAAAAATTATGGTTCTAACTGAGCCTTTTGCTGGTGTGTTCATAGTATTATTAATATACCATTATGTGGGCAAAAATCAAACCCAACAAAAAATACCCTTTCGGGTATTTTTTGTTGATAGAGTTTTGATTGCTAAATAAGGTTACTTTGCCTTTCCAACTTTTCGTCTTGAGACAATCCACATGTTTGAATATTTCTTTGGAGTACGTGTTTTTTGGCCTTTTCCTGTTGGCTTACCCCACATACTTTTAGCACGGCGTAGTCCACGTCCTTGGCGTCCTTCACCTCCACCGTGTGGGTGGTCAACTGGGTTCATGGCTGTACCACGAACTGTTGGGCGAATACCCTTCCAACGGCTTCGGCCTGCTTTACCAAAGTTTTGAAGTTTGTATTCTGAGTTTGATACTTCACCAATACATGCCCAAGCTTTTTCAGAAATTTTACGAATTTCGGATGATGGCATTTTTATATTTGTATAACCCAAGTCGTTAGCAACAACTTGTCCAAAGGTACCTGCAGAACGTGCTAGCTTAGCACCGTTACCTGCCTTTATCTCTATGTTATATACAAATGTACCAACTGGTATTGTACTTAGTGGTAGTCTGTTTCCTACAGCAACTGGAGCAGTTTGAGAAACAATAAATTTATCCCCAACTTTCATTGACTTAGGAACTATCACATATCTTTTTTCTCCATCAGCGTAGCAAACCAAACTTATGAATGCATTACGATTTGGATCATATTCTATTGAAGTAATTTTTGCGGGAATATCGTGCTTGTTGTACATGAAGTCAATATCTCTAAAAAGACGCTTATGTCCACCACCTTTATGGCGAACAGTTATTCGTCCTACATTATTTCTTCCAACAGATCTTTTAAAACCTTTTGTTAAAGATTTTTCAGGTTTACTTGTAGTCAACACATTACGATATGATACCGTAGTTTGGTGACGTTTCGATGGACTTGTAGGTCTATATGTTTTCATAATTATGCAAATGTTATCTTATCTCCTTTCTTCAAATGTACGACCGCTTTTTTTCCACCTTGTTTTGTACTTACGATTCCACGACGTGTTACATTCTTTTCTGCAATTTGAGTTATTGAAATTCTTTCTGGTGTTACTCCGTAAACAAACTTGATTGCTTTTTTAAGCTCATTTTTGTTTGCGATTCTAGCAACATTGAAAGTGTAAACGCCACGCTCTGCTTGAATAGCAGACTTTTCAGTAATACGAGTTCCTTTAAGAAGTGGGTGTGTCTTTCCTTTTTTTTCTACTTTTGCATCTGTCTTGGTTACTTTATTCTTTTTTGTTGTTGTTTTTTCCATATTATTTTTTCTCAATTTTACCACCAAGAAAAGCAATACTTTCTTTAGGTTGTGAAATGATTATAAATCTATAAGTAAGTAGATCAACAGGATTTATGTTTCTTACTTCATCAATCTCTACTGTTTTAATATTTGCAAAACTTTTCTTTAAAGCATCTGTCTTTGCTGGGGTTGTGATGTATAGATTTATTTTCTTTCCACCTGACATTTTTTCAAACCCAGAAATTACACTTAAATCTTTAATTACAGAAACAGCATCTTTTGTCTTTATGTTTTTAAGTGTTAACTCATCAACAAAAAGGATTCTGCCTTTTCTATATTTTTCAGAAAGAACTGTAAAGAGAGCTTTAATTCTCATTTTCTTGTTTATTTTTTGTGTATATATTTTCTCATTACGTGGTCCATGAGTAACTCCTCCACCTTTCCAAATTGGAGAGCGGGAAGAACCATGACGAGCACGTCCTGTACCTTTTTGTTTCCAAGGCTTTCTACCTCCACCACGAACATCTGACCTGTCTTTTGTATGGGCAACTGGAGTACGAGCATTTGCTTGCATTGCAGTTACAACTTGGTGAACTAAGTCACCGTTCCAAGATAAACCAAAGATTGTTTCAGGTAGCGCAAGCTTTCCTACAGATTTACCTTTTCGATTGTAAACTTCTGTTTCTAAATTAACAACAGCTTTAACTTTTTTAACCGCTGTCTTAACTGCCGTAGTTGTATTATTCTTTTTTGTAGTTTCTTTTGTAGTCATAAAATTAGCCAATAATTTCTACGAGCGTTCCGCGGCGTCCTGGAATCGCACCCTTAATAAGTAATTGATTGTTTTCTTGATCTATTCCAATAATTTCTAGATTCTTTACTGTAATACGATCTCCTCCCATACGACCTGGCATTCGTGTTCCTTTCAAAACTTTTTGTGGTCCGGTTGCACCAATAGAACCTCCTTCACGTTCTGAGTGTTTCTGTCCGTGACTTCTAGGTCCTCCGTGAAAACCATGGCGTTTAACAACACCTTGGAATCCTTTACTCTTTGAAAGACCTGTAACAATAACGATATCACCTACTGCGAAAGCGTTAACTGTTATTTTATCTCCTTCTTTTATATCTTCTATATCACGAAATTCTCGTAGGTGTTTAAAAGCACCTCCTTCTTTTTCCCCGCCTGCTGCATCAGCTGTGCCCTCAGCATTACGGGCAAGTGTTTGTGATGCTAAGACATGTCCAAGATGCGCCTTTGTAGCGCGACTTGTTTTTTGTTCTTCAAAAGCAACTTGTATTGCCGTATAGCCATCTGTGTCTGGACTCTTAACTTGAGTCACGACAATAGGGCCAGCGGATATAACCGTTGCTGGAACTGCGGTGCCATCTTCTAGAAAGCACTGCATCATATGCTGTTTTTTTCCAAGTATACATTTCATAATTTTATGTGGCGTTAAGCCCGTAGTTACATCATTTTCACATCTATATCA
>JAENWX010000018.1 GCA_016649835.1 Minisyncoccota bacterium
ATTTTTGTTATATTTGTAAATTAAAAAATCTCTCGAGTGAGTCGAGAGATTTTTTAATTATGTGCTTAAGTCAGCGGGTGCTAAACTCCAACACAATTGCATATGTGAGTGCAGCCGCTGACTTGAGCACACAACGGCTACCTTTTTATAATAACATATTATTATAAATATTATATAGTTATTGACAAAAGAGCATATTTAATACATAATAGCTGAAACTAGTGAACTAATGATCTAGTTCTTTAAATTTAAAATCGATGACTGTAAAGATCACGGAAAACCAAGAAAACAAACTTTGTGACCTATTTAGGGATGCACTAAGGTCAGAGCGAATTTCTAAAATAGAAGCTCAGGAAATTATTGAAAAAGGAAACAAGTTCCAATTTCAAATAAAAAGATTAATTAAAAAAACATCTACACACAATGATTTCATTGGTAAAAGAATTATTTGTTTTCAAATTAAAATTCCTAATGATTACAATGACACTAAATACATAAATCAATTTAGTGAAAAAATCAAAGAAGTTGATAATGTTAAATATATCAACGACAACATTTCTAGCGAAAACTTTAAACACAATAATGGAATATTAATACCAGGTAAAACATATCAGGTTAAATTGTTTCCTATTGTAAAAAATTGTACGAGCGATGATTGTTTGGAATTTTTGAAAAAAGAAAAAGTAATTTTTGTAGGCATGCATGGTATCGCGTTGGTCTATACTTTAAGAAAGGAAATGTTGCCAATAGATAGATACATTTTGTCATTTGATAAAATGGAGGTAAGCGACAATACAGACTACAGTGATGTTATTCCGCGAATACGTGGATTTGCTGATGGTGACTGGATGTTTTATCTTTGTCACTGCGCTACTATTTGGAGCGACAAGATGAATTATATTATGGCTTTTTATGAATCATAATATTTTTACAATCTAATATATAATACCCATCTTTAAAGATGGGTATTTTTTTATGTCATATTATATAATACAAAACCCCTCTGATTGCTCAGAGGGGTTTTGCTATGCAATTGCTTCAATAAATAATTTTCATTAATTGTTGGAACTATTTACTCACTAAAAATAGTATATCAGATAGAAAGGGTATTGTCAAGCTAATTAAACTATGATATACTATGCCTAGTTTGTATTGGATAGATGCGCAACATGCATAGTATGCAGTTTGTAAAGTAGAAAGTTTATAAAGTTATAAAGTAAATGCGTTTGCATCCACTTGATAACTTTTAACTTTAAGAACTTTATAACTTGCACACTGTGTGTGCTGTGAGGAAAGTCCGAACACATGCTCCGATGTTACATCGGAGAAGCGTAGTGGGTAATACCCATCCTCCGAGGAAGGCTCGGAGAGAGGTGCGAGCAGAGACGTTCTTAGCGAAAGCGAAGAACATCCTAAGAGCAATCAGAGGATGAGTTCTATAGGCAACTATAGAAGTGAAACGGCCAAATCCTTACGTGTGTGCAAGATCGTGTCCCGATGTTATATCGGGGAGAATCGCTTGAGGTGTAGAGTAATTTACATCCTAGATAAATATCTATCGTCCCGACGTAACGTCGGGATACAGAATTCGGCTTATAGATACAAACTAAAAAATATGAAAAACACCTTGTCCAAAGCAGGGTGTTTTTCATTTGTAGGTCCAGCTTTAAATTCTCCTATAATTTGTACCGTTATATTAAAAATATCTTTATAAATTATATCATTAAAAAAGTCCTCGCCTGCCCGACCCAAGGTTCGGGCGGGCGGGGACGAGGGTAAACGAGGAGCCACCCAGTAGGTCATTTTACTAAATGAGATATTTTTTCTTGAAATAATTTATAAAGATATTTTTTAAAAAATAAAAGAATAAAAATTATCTTAACATCATTCAAAAAAATAAAAAATATTTTTTTATTTTTCATTCGTTAAGAAAAAAAAGTTATCCACACTTTTTTATATAAAAAGTATTGCAGTATGTTTGTGAATGTAAGATAATATAAGAGTGAATGTGATAATATTTTTTACAAAATATTTTTTATAAAATTTTTTGTAAGGTCGTCAGATCACACATCTTTTAAAAATAATAATTTTTTTAAATATATGGCAGCAAAAAAGAAAGCAGTTAAAAAAGTTGCAAAAAAGGCAGTTAAAAAAGCTGTAAAAAAAGTTGCAAAAAAGAAAGCAGTTAAAAAAGTTGCAAAAAAGGCAGTTAAAAAAGGAAAGAAATAATTTCTATCCTAAACAAAAAGAAAATCCCTTCTCTATCGGGGATTTTCTTTTTGTGCTAAAATGCTTAAACATATAACCCCGTTTGAGATTCACTGTTATGGCTTATAGGGGTATTTTATATTGTAATTATAGGTGTTTTTATTTAATAATAGTAAATAAGATAGGTCTCATTTTAGGATGAACTATCTCTAACGGGATGAATATATTGAAGAATTTAATAGGGACTGAAAGCAGTCGACTCATAAAAAAATGGACTCCACTTGTGGATAAAATAAACAATCTTGAACCTCAAATGAAGGAATTGAAAGATGAGGATTTTATATCTAAAACAGAGGAGCTTAAACAAAAAATTAAAGATGGAGTAGACTTGGATATGTTATTACCAGAAGCATATGCTTTGGTTCGCGAAGCTTCATTTCGTACACGTAACGAACGCCATTATGATGTTCAGCTCATTGGAGGTATAGCATTGCACAAAGGTAATGTTACAGAGATGAGAACAGGAGAAGGTAAAACTGCTGCAGCTACATTGCCAGCATATTTAAATTCTCTAACAACTCTTGGAGTACACATTGTTACAGTCAACGATTATCTTTCTCGTCGTGATGCTGTTTGGATGGGTCCGGTTTTTTCTATGCTAGGAATTAGTGTTGCGGTTGTTAATTCACAAAACACATCTTATATTTATGATGCTGAACATGTAAGTAGAGAAGAAGCAGAAAATAGTGAATTAAGTTCTTTTAAAGTTCTTTATGAAAACCTACGACCTTGTTCAAGAAAAGAGGCTTATGCCTGTGATATTACTTATGGAACAAATAATGAATTTGGATTTGATTATTTAAGAGATAATTTGGCAAACAACATAAGCGATGTTGTTCAAAGAGGACACAATTATTCAATTGTAGATGAAGTGGACTCTATTTTAATAGATGAATCACGTACGCCTTTAATCATTTCTTCTCAAGCAGAAGATAGTGAAGACTTGTACTACACTTTTGCCGATATCGCTAAACAATTAAAAGTTGAAGAAGATTATACTGTAGATGAAAAACTTCGCGCCATATCTCTAACTGACCACGGCATAACACTAGCAGAAAATTTGTTAGGTATTTATGATATATATACAGAAAAAGGTATCAAATATGTTCACCACTTAGAGACTGCAGTTAAAGCTCGTGCTTTGTATGAAAATAATAAAGATTACGTAGTAAAAGATGGTGAAGTTTTAATAGTGGATTCATTTACGGGGCGCTTGCAACCAGGGCGCCGTTGGAGTGAAGGATTGCACCAAGCGATAGAAGCCAAAGAAGGTGTTAAAATAGAAAAAGAAACACGAGCTGTTGCTTCTATTACTTTTCAAAACTATTTTAGATTTTATAAAAAATTATCAGGAATGACAGGAACCGCCGATACTTCTAAAGAGGAATTCTTAAAAGTATATGGCCTTGATGTAGTCGTTATACCTACACACCGTACTATCAACAGAAAAGATTTCAATGATTTAATTTACCAGACAGAAAAAAGTAAATTATTGGCTGTTGCTGAAAAAGTTAAAGAGCTTTATAAAAAAGGTCAACCTGTGTTGATAGGTACAGTTTCTATTGAGAAAAATGAACTTGTTTCTGCCTACTTAACTCAAGCTGGAATTCCTCATACTGTATTGAATGCTAAAAATCATGAACGAGAAGGGGAAATAATAGCCAATGCTGGAAGACTAGGAGCAGTAACTGTTGCGACAAACATGGCTGGCCGCGGAGTTGATATCAAGCTTGGAGGTGTTCCTTATAATACAGAA
The DNA here is from genome assembly GCA_016649835.1 of Minisyncoccota bacterium. Classification (GTDB taxonomy): domain Bacteria; phylum Patescibacteriota; class Minisyncoccia; order Phycocordibacterales; family UBA9973; genus UBA8515. The sequence continues at coordinate 4,025 of JAENWX010000018.1, forward strand.
AAATATGAAGAAGTAAAAAATCTTGGCGGTTTGTTTGTAATGGGAACAGAGCGTCATGAAGCACGCCGTATAGATAACCAGCTAAGAGGACGTGCTGGAAGACAGGGTGATCCAGGAGCCACACTATTTTTTGTCTCATTAGAAGATGATCTAATGCGTATTTTCGGTTCAGACAGAATTAAATCTATGATGGAAAAACTGGGAGTGCCCGAAGACCAACCAATTGAAAATCGTATTATTTCAAACACTCTTGAAAATGCTCAGGCCAAGATAGAAGGTTTTCATTTCGATGCCAGAAAAAATACTCTTGAATATGATAACGTCTTAAACCACCAACGTAAGGTTATCTATGAGCGCCGCCGCATAATGCTTTCTGGGGATTTTGAAGAAATACAAAACTTTCTAGCTACTCTTACTGTTTTGTATCCAAAATTAGAGGAGGTTATTAAACAAAAGCGAGCTGCAATAGGAGACGCTATGTTTTATGAGACAGTTCGCCGTATCGCTCTATACACAACTGATACTCTTTGGGTAGAACACCTAGAAACAATGGAATATACAAGAAGCTCAGTAAATCTTCGTGCTTATGGACAGAGAGAACCATTGATTGAATACAAAAAAGAAGGATTACACTTATTTAAAGAGATGGAAGTCAACTTTAAAGAGAAGGTATATTCCCTCATAAATACTATAAATGCAGATATTAAAGATAATAGGGAAACTGAGGTAATTGAAGAAAAACCAGAGCTAATATTGAGCTCATCTGATGGCACAGACACTCCAATTACAATACGAAAGGAAAATAAAATTGGCCGAAATGACCCATGTACATGTGGCTCTGGCAAGAAATATAAAGTTTGCCACGGAAAAGATAAATAGCAAATAACCTTATAAAGTAAGGATATTTATAAGACAAAAGGGGAGTTTTGTCAAAAAACTTCTTATAACCTTATAAAATAGGCTTATTATGACATATTTTAGCTATATTTGTCAATGAGTCAAACATAAAATACCCTTATATAATAAGGGTATTTTATGTTTGACGGTACCCAAAATGATGTTATAACTATTGACTTATCTATACCCGTGTGCTAATATACATGAGTCCAAGTATGTTGTCTTATTGATGGTATATACGGACTTTTTAGTTTGAGGTACACGATTGATTTACTTTCGATACCCAAGACTATCCCTTGGCACGGCGTTTGGCGAATCGTAATCGCTAATTATGAAAAAACAAAAAATAATAAATTATTTGCAGTCAATAATAGCAATCCCAATGTTTGCTATAGCGATGCCACTAAGTGGAATTTCAGCTATACCAAGCATGACAGCAATTAATAATATTCCAAAGGATGAAAATTCTGTGATAATAGCACAAGAAGAAGTAGTACGTAAGGAAAAAGCAGAAAAAATTGATGCATTACTAGCTAAATACGATTCTCCGCTTGAAGGTCATGGTATGAAATTTGTGACCGAAGCTGAAAAGCACGACCTAGACTGGCGTCTACTCGTAGCTATATCAGGAAGAGAGTCAACATTTGGTAGACATGCATGTAAAAAAGTTACAAATAGTTTCTTGGGTTATGGTTCATGTAAAATAAACTATAAATCCACTGATGAGGCTATAGAAAAGGTTTCAGCCAGCTTAGGTGGTAATAATGCAAAAACTGCTCATTACTACAAGGATAAAACAACAACCCAGATATTACGCAAATACAATACAGTAATTCCAAATTATCCTAAGGAGGTGATAAAAATAATGAAAATGATAAGTGACGAAGAAGTAGATATAATATAAACAAAAAACCCCCTCCGACTTTGGTCGGAGGGGGTTTTTGTTTATATAGTCTTAAAGCTTTCAATCATTAAGCTCTTTTCTCCGTTGCGGACAGTGACTTTTCCTTGGAGAGCAATAATAGTATCCTTTATTAAAATATCCTTGGTCGTTTCAAAAAGTTTACTAAATACTACTGCATCTATTGTCCCACTAAAGTCTGAAATTTTAATAAAAGCCATACGCGCATTGTTTTTAGTAGTAACAATTCTAATATCGTCTATTATTGCGGCCACAGTGACTGGTGTATTTTCTTTTAATTCGGTTTGAATTTTCTTAATCAAGGTTCCAAATTTTTCAATTTTTTCTTTGTAGGCATTAAGTGGGTGACCAGAAACATAAAGACCGAGCAACTCTTTTTCCCAAGTTAGTTTTTCTTTTATATTAGCTTCAGTCTGAGGAGACAAAGATAGTTTAACTTCTATTCCGCCGATAGATCCAAAAAGAGATTCTTGGCTTCCTATTCCATTTGTTTCTTTGTTGAAGGCTAGAAGAGTTTCTAGGTTGCCTATAATCATATTTCTTTCGGCCAAGTCATCCATAGCACCAGACTTTGCAAGTGCATCAACAGATTTTTTGTTCAAATTTTTATGATTAATTCTCTCAAAGAAATCAGCAAGTGATTTAAATTTGCCACCTTTCTTTCTTTCTTCAATTATTGCATTAGCTATGTCAGTTCCTAGATTCTTTATAGTATAAAGACCAAAACGTATAGTTCTACCTGTCGGCTTGTCGCTTCCTGCGATTACAGTAAACCCTCCATGGCTTTCATTTACATTTGGTGGCAAAACTTTAATACCCATTTTTTCACACTCATGAACAATTTCTGCAACTTTCTCTATATCGCCAGACTCGGATGTCATAATTGAGGTCATATACTCCACAGGGAAGTTTGCTTTCATATATGAAGTTTGGTATGCCACCAGTCCATAACTCGCGGCATGGGCCTTGTTGAATCCATAGGCGGCAAATGGTTCGATAAGTAACCAAAATTCATTTGCCTTTTTTTCTGTCATTCCATTTTTAACGAATCCTTCAAGAAGTTTACTTTTTTCTGCCTCCATGACTGCTGGAATTTTCTTTCCCATAGCCTTACGAAGCTTGTCTGCTCCAAGCCAAGAGTATCCGGCTAGCTTTATGGCGGTCATCATAACATCGTCTTGGTAGGTGATAAGACCAAATGATTGGTCAAGAATATCTTTTAGTCTTGGGTCTAGAAAAGTAACAAGTTTTGGATTGTGTTTTCTTTTGATATATTCTGGAATAGATTCCATCGGCCCAGGACGATAAAGAGCAACCATGGCATTTATGTCGTGAATAGTTGTTGGCTTAAGTTCCTTTAAATATCTTGTCATTCCAGAACCATTCAACTGGAACAGTCCACTAGTCTCTCCACGAGTCAGCATTTCAAAGGTTTTTTTGTCGTCAAGGGGAATATTATCTATATCTATATCTTTATTGTGAATTATTTTAACAAGCCTGACTGCCTCTGCGAGTATAGATAAGTTTCTGATTCCAAGGAAATCAAATTTAGGTAGTCCTGCATCTTCAATACTATACATATCATATTGAGTAATAATATTTCCACCCTTTGGATCAAACTGAATAGGAGAGAATTCATAAAGAGGACGAGGAGCAATAACGACACCCGCGGCATGGACAGAAATATGTCGAACACAACCTTCCATTTTTTTGGCTAAGTCAATTATTTTTTTTGTTTCAGGCTCACTTTTGTAGGCAGCTTTTAATTCAGGAACTATTTTAATAGCATGGTCGATAGTCATAGCTGTACCTTGTGAACCAAGAGGTACCATGGATGATATTCTGTCGCCTACGCTATAAGGATAGCCCAAGGCTCGAGCTACATCACGAATAGAACCTTTGGCCATCATTGTTCCAAATGTTCCAATCTGCGCGACTTTGTCTTCACCGTATTTACTTTTTGCGTAAGCAATGATTTCATCTCGGCGATTATCAGCAAAGTCCATATCTATATCAGGCAGTGATGGACGTTCAGGGTTTAGAAATCTTTCGAATGGTAATTTGTATGAAATAGGATCAACTTTAGTAATTCTTGTTAGATAAGTAGTAAGAGAGCCAGCAACAGAACCTCTGATGTTTGTATAAATTCCATTTTCTCTAGCGTGGTTTAATAAATCTGATACCACTAAAAAATAAGCCGGATAGCCTTTTTGTTTAATAATACCAAGCTCGTATTCCAATCTATCAATATATACTTTTGTTTGTTCTAGTTTTCTAATTTCAAAACCTTTATATGCCAAGTCTCGTAGCACTTCGTCTGCAGTAGTTCCAGCAGGAATAGGAAAGTCAGGGAAGTATGCAGTTCCTAATTCTAAATCATATTCTTCACACAAATCCGCAACCATTTTACTATTTGAAACAGCTTCGGGTATATCACTAAAATATTTTAATGCACTTTTTTCATCGATAAGAGAAAAGTCGTCATCGGGAAATTCAAAATTACCTTTTTCTTTTACATCGGCTCCAGTGTTTACAGCAAGGAGAGTATGATGAGCTTCATGGTCGTCAGTACATAAGTAGTGTGAATCCTGAGCGGCAACAATAGGCACATTGAATTTTTTACCTAGTGCAATAATTCCATTACGAAGTTTTGCATCGTTTTCTACGTGAGGGTGGGAATGAGCTTCAAGGAAATAATTTTCTTTACCAAAAATATCTTGGTGCTCTAGTATAAGTTCTTCTGCTTTTTCTAGATTGTCGGCTAGGATGGCTCTTGATAGCTGGCTACCCATACAACCAGACAGACAAATAATACCTTCATGAAATTCACGAAGTATTTCTTTATCCATACGAGGTTTATAATAGTAACCTTCAATGTTGGCTAGAGAGACAAGACGCATGAGGTTTTTGTATCCCTGCTTGTTCTTAGCAAGTAGAGTTAAGTGGTATCTTTTATTATCAACACCAGGCTCTTTGTCTTTTCTTCCACGTTCTGCAATATATGCTTCTACTCCTATAATAGGTTTAATTCCAGCTTTGTTGCATTCTTTATATAATTCAATGGCTCCATACATGTTTCCATGGTCAGTAACCGCAATAGCATTCATACCATTCTTTTTTGCTGTCTTCACCATGTCTGGAATTTTTGACAATCCGTCGAGTAGAGAGTAATGAGAATGAGTATGTAGGTGTATAAATTTGGAATCCATAGAGCTATTATAACAGAACTTGTGTATCATTAAAAATTTTTCAAATCAGTAAAATTTTATAAATAAAACCAAATAAAAACCTCTACAAACTCTGCCATGGCAGAGTTTGTAGAGGTTTTTATTTGTGACATGCTTTTGGTGTTATAATGAAAATATGCAGATAAAATATATTATAGGTATAGACGAGGTTGGTAGGGGTCCTATAGCGGGACCTGTATGTGTCGCATCGTTTACGATGCGACACAATTACGAATTACCAATTAATAATTACGAATTAAAATTACCTAAACTCAAGGACTCAAAAAAACTTTCTAAAAAGCAAAGAGAACTTTGGTTTAATTTTTTAAAGAAACAAAAAGAAGAAGGGAATTGTGATTTTGCCGTTTCATTTGTATCATCCCAAATGATAGACAAATACGGAATAAATCCTTCTATTCAAAAAGCCATAGATAAATCTCTTTCGAAGATTACTTCGCCGGAAATTCTTTTTGAGAAGTCCTCGCCTACCCGACCCAAGGTTCGTTCGGGCGGGGATGAGGGAGGAAAAGGAGCCAGACTATCTCAAAAAGAACTTCCGGCTTCGTTTTCTTCTTATCAAATATTTCTTGATGGTGGATTGAAAGCTCCAGCAGAATACATTAACCAAGAGACAATAATAAAAGGGGATGAACTTCATCCTGTTATTTCTATGGCTTCAATAATAGCAAAAGTATCACGAGATAAAGTTATGCTAAATTATTCTAAAGAATATATTAATTATGGTTTTGAAAATCATTCAGGCTACGGCACAAAAGCCCATTACGAAGCTATAAAAAAACACGGACAGACTCCAATTCATCGCAAAAGTTTCATTCATTAATTCTCCGCTAGGACTGTCCTAGCGGAGAATATAGGTGTATAATATATTTATGTCACTTCGTAAAGTAAAATTAATTCAAGGGGAGTATTTTCATATTTATAACCGCGGAAATGATAAAAAAGTAATTTTTAAAGACAAAGAAGATTATGATCGTTTTATTGGCTTAATGTATGCTTGTAATCAAGTCGATAGTTTTAAGATTGATAATTTACAAAAGGATGAGGGATTGTTTAATGTGAAAAGACAAAATACTTTAGTAAGTATTGGAGCATATTGCTTAATGCCGAATCATTTTCATATTATTTTAATCCAAACAGAAGATGAAGGTATTAGCAAATTTATGAAAAAACTTTTAACTGCCTATGTAATGTATTTTAATAAAAAATACGAAAGAACAGGTAGTTTGTTTGAAGGCAAATTTAAAGCAGAACATGCAGGAAATGATAGATATTTAAAATATCTATATTCTTACATACATCTTAATCCCATAAAACTTATAGATAGAAAATGGAAAGAAGAGGGGATAAAAAATAAGAATGAATCTTTAAAATATCTAAATCAGTACAAGTATTCTAGTTATCTTGATTACTTAGGAGAGAATAGAGTTCAAAGTAAAATTCTAAATATAGATAGTTTTCCTAAGTATTTTTCATCAAATAAATCCTTTAAAGACGAAATATTTGAATGGTTATTATATAAAGATTAATGATAATATCTCCGCTAGGACTGTCCTAGCGGAGAATTCGTTGGTGTATTTTTTATAAATATTAATAATTTTTAGCTAACCATTTTTGAATTATTTTTATGTCGTCTTTAATCCAGGCTGCGTTTGATTCTATTTTTTCGTAGGATTGTTTCAGTGCTCTTTCTGCTCCAGGTGTAGCATTTTTAGCAAAGAATTTTTTTGCATCTTTTAAATCTTTTAGAGTTGCATGAGTTCCAAGTGGTCCTATTATTCTAGATATAAAATGTCCACCTTCTCCATATTTTTTGAGAAGCATATTCCAATTATTCTTTACATAATTCCAAGCTAATTCTTGGCCGTTTTTATTTTGCCAAACCATTGCTATCATACTAGAGACATCATGGTCGCGGACTTCACCCGAAATTGCAAAGGCTAATGTTTTTTTAAGTAAATCTTTGTTTTTAAAAGCGGTGAGAGCATAACCAAACCTTTCTTTTTCTTCGTGCATTTTTTCATCTCTGTATAATTTTTCAAAAATTTTCCAATCTTTTTCAATGCCATTTGCTGCTACAATACTGTAGATAATACTGCGCATGTCTGCTCTTATTGGTGTTTCTTTTCTATTTTTAAATAATTTTATTGCTTTATTAATAATCTTTTTGTCTCCGTAAAATGCAGCCTGAGATATGGCTAGATTTCTTAAAAAAGTATTTGAATTTTTTTCTCCTGATATTTTTTCAAATCCCATTTTTTCTGCAAGAGGTGAGTACAAAGAGAGCGCATAATTTTTGCATTTATTAGAAACTGATTCAGTTGATATTAAATTATAGACTCGTCTAATACCGCTTGCGATTTCTGCCCAAACTATATATTCTTTTTCATTTTTATAATTAAGCGCAAATGACATAGCAATGTCTGTTTTAATATAGCCACCTTCTGCTAGTGCAAATAAGTCTCGAATTATTCCGAGCCTATCTCTTGTAGATAAAGAATTTTTCTTGAGTTCACCACTTAATTTTTCTAGTGTAATGTCGTCGTATCTGACGCGCATAAAAGTATCTTCTTCTTTATTTATTTTACCTATTGACGCGCCGATGAGGGGTACTGTTTTTTTTGTCATTAATAAATTCATAATCTCAGCACTACAATTTTCTAGAGTAGACAAACCCTCGTATTTGATAGGGATAGGCCATAGATTTTTCTTTTTAGTAGACTTTGAATATTCTTTAGCAGATATACGGCTAGAGAAAAATCTTTCTTGAGATAAATAAAATTCATTTTTCTTTTTGAATACTGAAACAAGAGGATATCCAGTTTCTTTTGTCCATAAAGACATCATTTTATTTACAGGCTTCTTACTTATTTTTTCAAATGAATCCCAAAGGTCCACAGTGTTTGTATTTTTATAACTATGTTTTTTAAGATAATGTTGTAGTCCTGAGCGAAATTTATCATGTCCTATATACTCAGCTAGTTGTCTTATCATTGCTGAGCCTTTTGCATAGGAAACCATATCAAATATTTCACTGATTTCTTCTGGGTTGTTAACTTTTATTTCAATAGGATGAGAATTAGATAGTGCATCTAGCCGTAGCGCCACAGCATAACGGTCCGCGATATATAAGTCCCAAACGTTCCATTCTGGAAACATTGTATCCACACAAAAGTTTTCCATATAAGATGCAAAGCCTTCGTTGAGCCATAGGTCTGTCCACCATTTCATTGTCACCAAATTTCCAAACCATTGATGAGCTATTTCGTGAGCAATAACTATAGCAACCCATTGTTTGTTTGAAAGAGAAGTTTTTTCTTCATCAACTAAAATTGCTGTTTCTCGAAATGTTATTGCGCCCCAGTTTTCCATTGCAGCACTTTCAAAGTCTGGGATAGCAATAAGGTCTAAAGTAGGAAGTGGGTAGGGAATATCAAAATATTCATTATAAAATTCTAGGGATTTGATAGCGACTTCAAGCGCAAATTTGGCTTGGTGAGATTTTCCTTTAGTTGTAAATACTCGAACTTGAGTTTGGGAAATTTTAGCGGAAACGGGAGTAACGAAGCCAGCAAAGGAATTTTTAGGTCCTCGGATGAGGGAGGACGAGGAGCCAGACCGTAAAAATTCCTTTGCTGGCTTCGTTGTTATACCTTCCACAAAATCAAATTCACCCACAATAAAAGCGAGCAAATAAGTAGACATTTTTGGTGTTGGCGCAAAAGAAACAATCTTATATCCAGCGCTATGTTCGCGTATATCAGTAGGGAGAGTATTTGAAATAGCAGTGTGTTTGTCGGCTACTATTAAAGAAACTTTAAATGTTGCCTTGTGTGCTGGCTCATCAAAGCAAGGGAAGGCACGTCTGGCATCTGTGGCCTCAAATTGAGTTGTAGCCATATGTTTTTCTTCTCCATCCAAAGTATATTTACTACGATATAAACCTCTAAGATTTTCGTTTAAAATTCCTTTGAAATAAAGATGAAGTTCGCCGTTGTTATTTATTTTGTTTTTAAAATAAAGAGTAGCGGTTTCAAGTTTTGTGTCGTATATAATTTTTGAAGTAAATTGTTTAATATTTTTTACTTTAGCTTCCCGGTCTTTATTTTTGTAGCAAATACTTGCTGTTTCTATATCTATATCTTTACTATGAAGTGTCAGCTTGTTTATATTTTTACCAATATTAATTTTTATTATTTCATTTCCAGAAAAAGTAAAAGACTCCAAATCAGGCCTTATTGTTAGCTTATAAGAAATAGGGGAAATATGAGACGGAAGGCGAATTGATTTTTGTGTTTTTTTCTTAATCATTTTATTTGTTTTGCTGGTATTTATAATTAATTGATAAAAATTTAATTTATTTAAACAATCCTTACATTCTATCACAAAACAAATATCGCCACTTTTTATATCTATAGTTTCCTTAAAATTTAGATTTTATCTTTATATTGTATGAATAAAATAGGGTAGTATGGGGGCTTGACAAATGGTGACAATCCATGCTATAATACCCAAATGATAAATAAAACAACAAAAAACTTAATAATATTTGGAACAATTGTTTTTTCTTTTGTATTTATAAATACTACTTTCGCTTATTCATGCGTAGGTTACTCATGTAGTAATGATAGTTACCCAGTAAATACATATACTTACAATAATGATAACAATGGTTATTCAATGTATCCAAATCAAAATGGTACACAAAACGGTTACTCACAGTATCCTAATTCTAATTCAGTAACAAATTCTTACAATTCAACTACTCAGCCAAGCAGTCCAGTTGTATACAATTATTACTACCCAACTACAACAACACCAGCAACAGTAGCTAAAACTACAACACCAAAAGTTGCTACAGCAACAACCGCAAAGACAAACACTGCAACTACTCCTGCAACAAAAACCGCAGACACTACAGACGCAAACAGTGTATATGGTAACGACCTAGGAGCTTCAGCAGGTACATCAGGTTTTATGCCAAATTCAATTTGGGGATGGATGCTAGTTATCTTTCTAATATTAGTTATAATCATAATTTCTAGAATGTTAGTACACCGAGCATCACCAGCTGACCACGATGTGCACGCTGCACACTAATCAATGTCTTATTAAAGATAAAATGAAACCCTCTCAGATATCTGTCTGAGAGGGTTTTATTTTACTTTGCATTTTGTACACTTTTTTGATATTATAGTCACATCTGCTTTTATAAGTAGATTCCGCAATAATCAAATCACATTCCGTGGTAGAGGTTCAGTGGAGTAAAAATTGAATAGTTTGGATAACCGTATATATTCCGTGGTAGCTCAGCGGTAGAGCGATCGCCTGTTAAGCGATTGGTCGTAGGTTCGATCCCTACCCACGGAGCAATATTAAAAAACACCCTTTATCGGGTGTTTTTTAATATTGCTCCGTGGAGTTCTGACTTGAGTCAGAACGTGTAGGCGATTAGAGAATCGAACCGAGAGGAGATCGAAAGATTGGTGATGTTTTGAATTGTTTTACTAAACAAATCAAAACCACCAATCACGCGCCGTAGGCGAGATCACCCCACCCACGGAACCCGGGAAGTCATCTATTATTAATATGTGACTTTTATATTCTAGAGGGCAGGCTAATTAAATGATATAATATAACATATGAAGAAAAAAATATTAATTATATTAATTTTAGTATTAATAATAGTTTCTGGGTTTTATTATTTTAAAAAAGACAAAAATTATAATATGATGGACGATCCATCATATAGAGCAGAATTAGATAAATTAAACCAAAGAGCAAGCGTTGATTATTGTGTAAGTGGCGTTTATTCGAATGATTATTTAGGCATATCTTTAAATTGTCCAAATGGTTTAATGGCCCAAGAGTTTTATAATGGTTATTATTTTACTCCAAAAGAGAAAGTTAATTTTATTTTAAAAAAAGAAAAGATTAACGTTAGAGATAACATAAATACAATTTTTTCTGTAGGATTAGGACGTATAAAATTTGATCCAAATAATAATTATGAAGGCTACGCGGATGGAGAAGATTTTAATCAGGTAGATAGTTTTAATTTTATAAACAAAGTAGAAGCAGCGACATTGTTGCCATTGAAAGGTGCCAAAATCGAAAATATTAAACAAATTACTATTGGTGATAATCAATATTACACATATTCATTCATGATCAATAAAGAAAGAACAGATGTTTTTATCAGTCCTAGAGATAATAGTTATTTGGATTTTAGATTTAATAATCAAGATAAAGAATTTATAGAGAATGTTCTTAGTTCTGTAAAAATGATTGATAGGGTTACGTTTTAAATCAAAGTTCCCACTTCGTCCCAAGTTCGGAGCCTGTTAAAATCTTAGCCCTCTTTATTGAGGGCTTTTGATTTTTTAGGCTCCGTGGAGTTCTGACTTGAGTCAGAACGTGTAGGCGATTAGAGAATCGAACCGAGAGGAGATCGAAAGATTGGTGATGTTTTAAATTGTTTTAATAAACAAATTAAAACCATCAATCACGCGCCGTTGGCGAGATCACCCTACCCACGGAGCCCGTTTTTAAGAGATTACGAATTATGATATAATTAAAATATGAAAAAGATATTAATGCTTGTAGATGAATTATATGAGGATTTTGAACTTCATTATCCTAAAATAAGACTTGAAGAAGAAGGTATATCTGTAGTCGTCGTTGGTCTAGAAAAAAAAGTTTATCACGGTAAAAA
>JAENWX010000046.1 GCA_016649835.1 Minisyncoccota bacterium
AAGTAAGAACAGTTGTATTTAATGCTGTTCTTGCTGCTGTAAAAGTTGGCGATTGACCGTCGGTAATTGCAGTTGATGCTGCATGTCCAACAACTGCATTTGTATCACCATTTGTATCAGTCACACCCGAAGCATCCACATACAAACCAACAGCTGCAAGATATGCAGTTGCAGTATCACTAAATGGAGTTCCACTAAAAGTTAGGGTAACTGTCCAAGGAGTTCCTGCACTAGTTACCACAGCACTTGCTGGATCTAATGGTGTTACTCCTCCACCATTCACATCAACATGCCATTTTGTATAATCAACAGAAGCAAGATTTTGACCAGGGTCAGCAAAAGTTACAAGAACAGTATTTGAAGAAGTAATTTTTGATGAAGCAATAGCAATATCAGCTGATACTCCTGAAATAGTAATTAAAGAAGAAATCGTTGATGTGGGTGTATTAACTGCCGTACCTGAGCCAGCAATAACATCACCTGCTACAGCAATTTCTGCATAAAGAGTATTTGCTGGAGTTACTCCTGATCCAAGATTATAAACCATTAAAATATTTACAATTGAACCGGCTGCAACCTGGACAGGACTAGAAAAAGTAAAAACTGTTCGAACATCATCCGCAGTATAAGTTGCTGGAGTTGTTACTAGGTGTATATCGGTTTCATCAACCTGACCGGGAGTTGAACCACTATCTATGTAAAACCCAACAGATGAAATATTTAGATTATCATTCTCTGTACCTGTAGGCGTTGGTGCGAGAGAAACAACGGAATCAGATGTTCCAGCTGTTGCACCTATAGCTAATTGTTTTACAACCACATTCGTATCACTTGCGGCTGCAGTATGAGGATCAGCAGGATCAGCTGTTCCATCAGCGATAGTTAATGATGGTGCAGTAGAAGCATTTATTGTTAACGCATTTGCATTTGTTAAAGGAAAGGAACCAAGAGGTTGGACAGTCATTAAAACACTAGTTCCTGCTGTAAATGATAAGGTAAAGTTTTGTGCATTCAACAAAGCACCAGTTCCATCTGCTGTAACTATGATTGAAGCAGACCCACCGGCTGCTACAGGTACATCTGTAATATCAAAAGTTTGAATCACATCATCTACTGCAAAAGCTGCAGATGCTAAAAGATCGGTATCACCTTGGTCTACATATCCATTATTATTTAAATCATTATAAAAATGCAGTGTAATTAATGTATCGTTCACAGTACCTGATGGCGTTGGAGAAAGAGAAGTAATTGCATCTGATGTACCCCCAGTATTATTTACTAATAATCTAAATACAGGAACTCCTTTGAAAAGGGAAAATTGCGTGCCAGGAGTTACATCTGTTTTTGTTGCTCCATTAACTGCTACCGCTTGTGCATTGGGAACATAAAAAGTAAACAATGCAAATGCAAAGATTCCGACTGATAATAAAACATTTTTAAAATTAAATTTCATAATAATATAATAATAATTAATAATGTAAACTTTATTTGTTTTAAATAAGTGACTAGCTTAATTTAAAACTATTTTTTACGATAATAAAAACAAAACCCGAACCAAAATTGGGACGGGCTTTGAAAGCCTCTTGTTTCAAATTTTTAAAGTTATAAATAAAAAAAATCCGAATCAAAATGATTACGGACCTCTTCTTGGGTCTCAAAAACTAATTTATAATATAATTGTATCAATATGTTGTAAATAAAACAACTAAATAATTATCTAATAATACAGGGGGCAAAGCGAAGCTTTGCCCTCCTGTATTAAAAACCCCAAAAATACGTTGGTATATAAGGGGCCAGACCCAGTAGGTCATTTTACTAAATGAGGGGTCGGACCACTATCCAATAAATAGCCTTATTTTATAAGGATTTTAAATTTTGATTTTCTCAATTTGGGAACCCGTGAGGTGATTTTACTAAATCAGGGTTGGACCCCTATTTATAGACATCATGATCTCCTATTGAAACAAGAATCACTTTATTATTGTCACTCCAAATAAAAACTATACGAATTTTGTAATTTACGGAAAAACTATAAAATTCTTTTAGCTCTCCATGAAGCTTGTGAACTTTCAATAAAACATGATTATCTTTATTATTAAATAAACCAATTTTTTCTAAAACTTCTTCTTGTAGATCTTCGTTTAATTTATTTAATTGTCTAATAAAAGTAGGTTTGTATAATATTTCCATAAAATACTATTTAAGTTTTTTCATCAAATCTTTCAAATCACCAGACAAAGTTGGTTCTTTTGATGCTCTTAAAACAGCTAAAACTGCCTCGTCTTCGATTGTTTTAGTAATAGAACGACGAATAACATCAGCTTTGTTTGAGCCATACCCACTTTCTATTAAGTTATTTAAGGATTCCTCCATATGAGCAGGAATAGGAACAGATATTGTTGTCATAATTATATAATTGTATTAAATAATAATATGATATTATCATACAATTTTTGATATTAAAAGGCAAGTTAATATTTTTTTGGGAGGGGTCGGACCCCTACAGAATTGGCAAAAAGTCAAAATTAATTCGTTATAAAATAAGGGTTAAATTCGGAGACCCAGTAGGTCATTCTGGTGAATGAGGTTTTCGACCCCTATAGCGATAACCCTTGAGGTGATTCAGCTGAATCAGGGTCGGACCCCTCGGGATGCGCCATCGGGCTGGCCCTCGGAAAAACTTTGGTCGGGCTCATTTGATGTCTAGTATACAGCCATTATACGTATCATTATGCGGTGAGCCTGGTGGTTCTTAAAAACAGTATTCCAGTGCCTTTTTCCCCTATTATTCCCCTATTTGTGCTAAAATATTCTCATATGAACAGAGCATGGATTATAGTATTGGGGGATTTTTTGTCATTTATATTGTCATTTATAATCCTGATATTTATCCGTTTTAATAAAGAAAACTATCTTTCTGCTATTGATAGCCATACTATTCCATTTATAATACTGTATCTGTCTTGGGTACTTATTTTCTATGTATTTGGACTTTATGATTTGTTTACAATAAAGCCTACTATTCCGTATTTTAAAAGATGGATTATGGCGTTGGTCTCCTCTTTTGTAGTGGGTCTACTATTCTTTTATTTCGTTCCTATTTTTGGGATTAGTCCAAAAATAAATTTGTTAATTCAAGTTATCGGATTTGGTTTCTTTTCTTTCCTATTCCGAAGAATGATATATACTCTCTTCTCTAGAGCGATAACTCAGCCTGCTATTCTAGTGGGAAGTTCTACTTATCTAAATGAACTTGGAAATACAATATCTAGTAATCCACAAATAGGATTGAAAGTGCTAAAGCACTTTCAATCCCTTGGTGAAATTAATTTGGATTTAAATGAATTGAAAAATTTGGTAATTATTCTTGATAAAAATATTGAAACTCAAGATCAAAGTATTTTGAAGTTTTATAAACAAGGAGTTGAGATTGTGGATACCGCAAAAGCATATGAAAAATATTTGTATAAAATTCCAGTAGAATATATTGATGTGTCTTTTATTATTGAAAATGTAAATTTGAAAAAAGACGTATTGTATACATCTTTAACTTTTTTATTAAATATTTTATTTTCTTTACTTATTCTCATCTTGACTCTACCGTTCACCATCATAAGTGCCATATTTATTTATCTTTATGACCGAGGACCAGTATTTTATTCCCAGGAAAGAGTTGGTTTAAATGGAAAAGTGTTTCGACTTTATAAGCTACGCTCAATGACTACAAATGCCGAGAAAAATGGTGCTGTGTGGTCCACAGGGGCCAGTGATGCACGAGTGACACCTATTGGTAAAATAATTCGTAAGCTTCACATAGATGAGATTCCCCAAATGATAAAC
>JAENWX010000033.1 GCA_016649835.1 Minisyncoccota bacterium
CGAATCCTTTCCCGCAAATTAGTTTCGCAAAACCGAGTCCTTTGTTTAAGAATTAATACATTAATAGAGCGTAGTAGATAGATTAAATTAATAACAAAAGTCGAGCGTAAGATTAGAATTCATTTGGGTTTTGTTCGAAATAAATTCGAACTTTGTCCAATACACACCGCAAATAGAAAAACCCCGTCAGGGGTTTTTCTATTTGCGGAGAGAAGCACGACAACTGCTTGTCGTGCGCGGGAGATTCGAAAACCTTTTCCTTGTGAGTGTACTCACGAACGGAAAAGGTGTACTGGTCCTGTAAGGACCGAAAAGCGTACTCGCGGTCTCCCTCGTATTATCGTGCGCGGGAGATTCGAAAGACTTTTCGTTCTCTGATGTTAATCAGAGCGAAAAGTACCCGCCGCAGTATCGGCGAATCTCCCTCTCTCCGCCAGCATAAAAATGAGCCCAACTTAGGTTGGGCCATTTTTATTTGGCGGAGAGAAGGGAAGTATCTGCATACTTCCCGTGGGAGATTCGAAAGACTTTTCATTATTTTGCATTAGCAAAATTGAAAAGTACCTGGCTACGTGGTAGCCAAAATGCGTACTCGCGGTCCTCCGCATATTTAAAAAACTACCTAAATTGTTTAGGTAGTTTTGTTTTAAAGAACAACCAGTTTGTACTTTTTTATAAGATAATGTTCATATTCAATCTCCATATCACACCAAGCAAGGTACCAGCCTTCTTTGAGCATTGTGATGAATACAACCTGTAAACATTCTTTGATGTTCCAATTTGGCATAATGTGAACGATTTTTACATTATCATTTTTTTTGCACATATCCAATATCCACTCCAATGATTTATCCGTAGGTTCTCTCCACCTACCTTTTACATATTTTTGTTCTAACAGTATGTTATAAGATAACTCCTGTACTTCTTTTTTGAACTCATCCAATACAGGTATTACTGATTCAGGATTATAAAATACATTAGGAATATATACTTTCATTTCTTTAGTTTTTAAGAGCGTTATATTAAGCTTGTTATATCAATTTATGCTCGTTGTGTCAATTTAGGGGGTACACTCAACAAGTAAGTGCAACACCCCTATTATATTGAAGTGTTGCACTTACTTGTTGAATCTATATGAATCTATGTTTTTATCTTTTTATAATTTATATTAAATCTATTCTCCATCAACTTACGCTATAGCGTAAGTTGATGGAGAATAGAGAATAGTTTTTTCTTTTTTGTAATTATGCCCCGTTAATTATTTCTCATCTATGTTATAATCTATAAATGATAAAAGATGGCATAGAATATGCAGACGATAATACAGAATCGATAAAAACTTTATTTAAACTGAGAATACCTTCTCTTTTTTTAGGTTTGATTTTGGGTATTATTTTATCTTTTTTAACTTCAAGATTTGAACAAGTTTTAATGAAAAATATTGAGATAGCTTTCTTTATTCCATTTGTTGTTTATGTAGCAGACGCGGTGGGCTCACAGACACAAGGAATATACTCTGGGGGATTGAGGTTGGGTAAGGCTAAATTTTTTAAATATCTTTTAAAAGAAAGCGCTTTAGGTTTAGTTTTTGGACTTATTTTTGGGGCAATAATTTTTTCTATTGTTGCTCTTTGGTTTAGTTCTGTTGCTCTAGCACTGACCGTTGCGCTGTCTTCTTTTTTTGCCGTTGCTACCGCCCCTATTATTTCTTTATTCGTTACAGAAATTTTACAATTGATACGCAAAGACCCAGCCGCAAATTCGGGACCAATAACTACAGTAATTCAAGATACAGCTAGTATTTTAATATATGGATTTATCGCGAGTGCTTTAATTTTATAAGGTTTAAATTATTAATTATTTAATATAAAAATATATGTTAAAAGAAGGAGAAAAAATTATAGATTTTGCATTACTAGATCAAGATAGTATAGAACATAAGTTGTCGGATAATTCTAGTGGCAGGGTATTGTTATACTTTTACCCCAAAGATGACACTCCCGGATGTACAAAGGAGGCTTGTACTATTACAGCTCTTTATGACGATTTCAAAAAGGCTGGAATTACAGTACTTGGTGTTTCATCTGATTCTAGAGAGAGTCATAAAAAATTTAAAGAAAAATATAATATACCTTTCATTCTTCTTTCTGACCCAGATAAAAAAGTAATAAAAGAGTATGGAGCTTCCTCTCTTTTTTCCACAAAACGCATATCATATTTGATAGAAAATGGTCTTATAAAAAAAGTGTATCAAAAAGTAGACCCAGCTAACCACGCAATGCAAATATTAGATGAGATAAATAAATAATTTTATACAAAAAGAGCAACGAAGTATTTCATTGCTCTTTTTGTATTTGTAAATTAGTCCATGTGAATTATCTTTTCGGATTTGAATTTTGGAATTTTTCCAAAAACTGCTATCCCGTGATGAAAAAATTTTTTGCCATTTGGGTCAACATCATGCCATCTGTCTTCTAATTCATTATATTTTAAATATGTGCGATGAAAGGAATATGGGTCTTCAAATATAACTCTGTCTTTTGTATATCCAATTGCAACAACGTAATGTCCATCTTTGATATCATTTTTCCAATCCGTATTTTTTCTTTCTGACCAAGCCTGCAAAAGCAATACTATAGGTATTTTTTTATTCAAATAATTTTTAACCTCCGTAATATTCATTTCTCGAGAATCAGTTTTTAATCCGTATTTTTTAAATACACTAACCATGTTTTTTACTAGGGTACCGTCTTTTGTTGTCTTAGCATTTTTTAAAAGATGTTCTTCTCGGATTTCTATACCATAATAGGCTAAAACTGCCTGGAGAATTTTGGCCCCGCAATCGTATTCATAAGTTTGATGCAGTTGTGGCAGTGTTAATATTTTCATATTTATAGATTAAAATTAATTTTACCGTTTAATTATATCATTTATTTAGCAAAATTATTAAACTCAAGTATTCTTTTTGATTGTTTATATATGTTTATGGTGTTATACTATATATATTATGGAAACAACTAAAAACAACAAGTTAATTTTTATTAGCACGGCAGTTATAATATTTTCTGTTTTACTTTCTGCCGCAATATTTTTATCAGCACAAGATTTTTCTAAACAAGGGTCTTATGTAGAAGTAAAAGGTTTATCAGAAAAAATAGTAAAGGCAGATATTGCTATCTGGTCTTTAAGTTTTGAAGTAAAATCAAATAATATTGATACTCTTTATGGAGATATCGAAAAGAATATTACAACAATAAAATCATTTCTAACTGAAAAAGGTTTTGAGGCCTCAGAAATAAATATTGCTCCTGTAAATATTTATCAAGATACTTATAAAGCTGCAGCATTTAGATATAATGCAACTAATCAGGTTTCAGTTTATACAAAAAAGGTTGATCTTGCCAAAGCTACATCCAATGAGACATTGCTTTTGGTTAAAAATGGAGTGGTTTTAAATCAAAATTATATTTCTTTTGAATTCTCTGATATAAACAGTATTAAGCCTGAAATGCTTGCTGATGCGATTAAAAATGCTAAAGATACGGCTTCACAATTTGCTCTAAACTCAGGCTCTTTAGTAGGAAGTGTAACTCGTGGTAATCAAGGAGTATTTGATATAACAGATAAAGACCCAGGCTCTCCTGAATACAAAAAAATTCGTCTTGTTTCCACTCTTCGATTTTTACTAAAATAATAAATATTATAAAACAACCCCGATTTACATCGGGGTTGTTTTATAATTGGGTTGACAATAATTTATACATAGTATATCATTCAAATATGCGTTTGAACGTACTTGCCAAATTAATGCGTACAGCTGGGGATGAAAGCAGGATTAAAATCTTGTGTGTCATTTTTAGTAAAAAGAAAGTGTGTGTTTCTGATATTGCAACAGATCTTAATATGAGTGTTGCTATCGTATCTCACCATCTTCAGGTAATGTCCCATGAAGGGTTATTGGTTTCAGTGCGAGAAGGGAAGAAGGTTTGCTACGAACTTCCGAGTGATCCTTTCGTCAAGGATTTAAAAAAGTTTATATGCAAACATAAGTAATTATTAATTAAATAAAAATATATATGAAAAATCACAATGTTATCGTTTACTCCACACCAACATGTCCTTACTGTGTTTACGCTAAGGATTATTTTAAGAGTAAAGGCGTAGAGTTTAAAGATGTAGATGTTTCAAGAGACCGTGCTTTAGCACAAGAAATGGTAGATAAGAGTGGTCAAATGGGTGTTCCCGTTATAGATATAGATGGTAATATTTTAGTTGGTTTTCAACCAAATGAATTTGATAAATTGTTAAAATAATATGAAAAAAACAATATTTATAATATTAGGTTTAGCTTTTTTGGGAATGATTGTATGGGCACTGAATACTTCTAGTGCTAGTAGTCTTTTAAATTCTAAAGATTTTATTTCAAAATATAAAAGTTCACCGAACGCTATCTTGATAGACGTACGCACACCAGCCGAGTTTAATAGTGGTCATATTCCGGATGCTATAAACATAGACTATGAGAATTCTAATTTTAAAGATGAGGTTAAAAAATTAGACCCTTCAAAAGAATACTTTGTATATTGTCGTTCTGGGAATAGATCTTCTAAAGCAATTCCAATTATGAATAGTGTTGGTATTAACAACACTTATGATCTTTCAGGTGGTATTGCAGGTTCTCCAGAGCTATTGAAGTAGATAGCATCTACTTTTATTATTGGATGGATTATGGATTATAGATATGATTGGGCTAAATGATTTTTGGATTAAAAGAGGTCATAGGAACGGAATGATGCAGTCATTAAATTCAAACAGATTACCACCACTATATATAAAATAAATGATACAATTGGCTCATGTCATTTTTCAAAAAAACTCGGAGTTGGTATGGTCGTTATGAACGACCTATTTCATCTTTGTCTCTTGTTTTAGGTTTCGCTTTTGATGCACTAACTTTAAAGAGGGTAGATACTCTTTGGGAAATTTTTTGGATTCTATCACACCTTGTTATTGTAGGTTTGTTTATTGTTCTTATTCACACAAAAGAGAGTGAAATAGGTGACGAAAAAAACCCAAGCAAGGTTCACTTTTGGTATGTAAATATCTTACAATTTTTTTTTGGGGGACTTCCCTCTACATACTTAGTATTTTATTTTAGAAGCTCAGATATTTTTGCTACATGGCCATTTGTCTTACTTCTTGCTCTTGCCTTTATAGCCAATGAGTCTTTGAAGCGTCATTATGTTCGATTTAGTTTTCAAATAAGTTTATTTTTCCTTTCAATTTATTCATTTGCAATTTTTCTTGTACCTGTGATTTTACATAAAATTGGAACACAAATATTTTTACTTTCTGGGGCAATCAGTCTAGCGATTATAATATTATTTATATTAATTTTACGTTATTTTATCAAAGATGAATTTAAAGAGAGCAAAAGAATGATATCTCTTTTGATTCTTGGAATTTTTATTATAATTAATCTTTTATATTTTACAAATTTAATTCCGCCAATTCCACTTTCTTTAAAAGAGGGTAATGTTTATCATTCTATTCAAAAAAACCAAGAAGGGAATTATAATATCTCATTTGAAAAAAATGGGTGGAAAGAATATTTTAAACTTTATCGAGATTTTAATAAAATTCCGGGCACGGCTGTTTATGCATATAGTGCTGTTTTTTCTCCACAAAATCTTAACCTAACTATTTTACATGAGTGGCAATATTATAATAAAACACAAAAGAAATGGATAACTAGTAATGTAGTAAGATTACCTGTTGTTGGTGGTAGAGATGGTGGTTTCCGCACATATTCTATAAAATCAAATCTTTCAAGTGGAAGATGGCGAGTAAACGTGAAGACAGAATTAGGCCAGATTATAGGGCGCATAAGGTTTAATGTATTGCTTTCCGAGATAGAACCCATGCTTACAAGTGGGGTTAAAAATTAAACATATTATTTAAAAATAGTCTATAATATAGAGTATAGGGTTAAATATTGCGAGGTCGTTTAATTGATTAATGGTATTTGCTAATAAAGAGAAGTAAATATATATACGGTTTTCATTATTCAATTGTTTAATGTTATTTATTAATCTAAACTATTTTACTTTTATGCTTACAACAATTGCTTTTGTTTTATTGGTTCTATGGATTCTTGGTTTTATCGGATTTAAAGTTATTGGAGGATTTATTCATATACTCCTCGTAATAGCTATTATATTGTTTCTGATTAGAGTTATTAAAGGAAAATAATAACCAAAATACAAAACCCCGCAAGAAAAATTCTTGCGGGGTTTTGTATTTAAAATTTAATTAAAATACATCTAAAATTAAAATCAGAAGATATGTAGATATTAAGAATATAAAAATAAGAACACTACCAAAGATTTTTTCAGCGGCATTTTTACTTTCTTTAATATACAGCGATATAAATGGATATTTAGAAATTAGTTTTTTGAACCAATTTTTATTTTTTAAATATTCTATAAAGCTTAAACTACCAGTTCGGAATGAATTTTTAAGAGAGTGGTCTTTTTTCTTAATAAACCAATAAAATAATACAGTAATTGTAATCACTATAAATATTAAACTTAAACCACTAGACCAATTTTTAAAGATTCGAACAACTAGACTTCCAGAGAAGTAGCCAAGAAACACATTTAATATAGCCCAAGCTATACTACTTAAGATATTCCAAAAAACAAATGGC
>JAENWX010000024.1 GCA_016649835.1 Minisyncoccota bacterium
CTCAGAAATTTGATATGGTTTTATTATAGCATTTTAATTAAGAGGATATAAATCTCTAAGCAATCGGCCCCGTGCTCTATATCTGTGCGTAGGACGTCCTGGTTTATGTAAATTTACTGGTTCCATCCTGTAATCCTATATTACTTTGTAGGTGCAAGCTCTCAAAGGATTGTTTAGAGATTTATGTTTTCTTCTTAAAAAATAAAAACCACTTAAGCGTAAGCCTAAGTGGTTTTTATTTTTGCGTATAAATTTATCTCCACATCTACTTTTTCATAGCTTTTATTCTACCGACAAATAAAACAACAATAATATCAAATTAAATATGATTATAGATAATAGATTTTAACCTTTTACAAAAACAGAATAATGAAAAAGTAGGTGTGGGGATTATTCTTCAAATAAATCCACAACACTTCCAACTTCTTCAAGAGAAGTGATACCCTTCAATACTTTAACAACACCATCTTCTTTCATATTCAAAGTACCTTGGTTTGCTGCAATTTTTTTGATTTCACGCTCACTAGGATTTTGTGGGATAATAGCTTCGATTTCTGCATCATTATAAATAGCTTCAAAAAGTCCCATCTGTCCACGGTATCCAGTGTTGTTACACTCACTACATCCAACTGGTCCGTATAATTTAAAAGGAGCACTTAAATCAATTCCATAAGTTGAAAAATCTTTGTTGTGTTTTTTTGCTTCCTCGATAATATTTTTTATAGTCTGGTTTTCTTTTTCTGTAATAACTTTTTCTACCTTACAGCTGTTGCACAATTTTCTTATCAAGCGTTGAGCAATAGAAAGTGACAATGCAGACACTAGTGTTTTAGGATTTATTTCTAAGTCTATTAAACGAGGGATAACTCCAGCGGCGTTGTTGGTGTGTAAAGTAGAGAAAACCAAGTGACCAGTCAGAGCTGACTCCACTGCGGTTTTAGCCGTTTCTGGGTCTCGAATTTCTCCCACCATTATTACATCTGGGTCTTGGCGGAGAGCAGAGCGAAGTCCTTCTAAGAATGTATAACCTTTTTCATCGTCAGTTTGAGTTTGAGATATTCCAGGCAAGTGATATTCAATAGGGTCTTCGATTGTAATAATTTTAATTTCCTCAGAATAAATTCTTTGCAAAAACGAATAAAGAGTTGTGGTTTTACCGGAACCAGTAGGACCAGTCAAAAGAATAAGACCATTTGGTTTTTTAATTTCTTTCATAAAAATTTCAAACAACTTTGGCTCTATTCCCATGTCTTCTAGTTTTACACGTATTGATTTTGGATTAAGTATTCTCATCACGATTGATTCTCCATAAGCTCCGGGCATTATAGAAACACGAAGACTGATTTCGCTTTGATCAAGAAAAATACTAAAACGGCCGTCTTGGGCAATAGCAGAGTTTGTAATTTTTAAACCAGAAATAAGTTTGATTCTAGAATTAATAAATTTATGAACAAAAGGAGGAAGCTCTATTACCTCATGAAGAACTCCGTCCAAACGAAGTCTTAGTCTGACAGTGTTTTCTTCTGGTTCAAAGTGCACGTCAGATGCATTAATAGCAATGGCTCCAGCTAAAACAATTTCAAGAATATGTGAAGTTGTGTGAGTTTTTCCTGTTTCAGCTTCAGCAATGGCATTTTTAATGTCATCCATATTTTTTATTCCAGCCATGAGATTTTTTAGAACATCACCAGAAACAGTAACAGCACCCATCTTTGATTCCGAAGCATAAGATATTTCTTTATATCTTTCCCAGGCTTTTTCTAGGCTCGCATGTGATGCCATATAAAAATGTGGAGTATATCCATGGTCTGCAAAATAAGTAGTTAGGCTTTCTAGTTTTTCTGGCTGAGGAGACCTGACCGCGACATGTATATTTTTACCAACCAATTTAAAAGGAGCTATTTCTAAAGAAATAGCATCTTTTTCTGGAATAGAACGAAGGGCGTTGTTATCAATAATTACTCCTGCTAGGTTTATGGGAAGTATTCCATATCTAGCTTCCGCTAATACTTGAACCAAGTCCTCCTCCTCTTGTTTTCTTAGGTCTATTAAATTTTTTTTCTGCTTATCGTCGTCAAATTGAATACTCATCCCGTTAGAGATAGTCCCTCATTAGACGGGACGTATCTGATTAATTATTGTTAATAATATACACTTCATCAAAACCTTAAACTCCTGTTAGAAAGATAACATACACATCTCTAACGGGACAGGTCCCTCTCGTGATAGTCCCTCATTAGACGGGACGTATCTGATTAATTATTGTTAATAATATACACTTCATAAAAACCTTAAACTCCTGTTAGAAAGATAACATACACATCGCGAACAGGGACTCATATGTATGCATTATAACGTAAAAAGAGGGTAAGTAGAAACTTGACAAATATGACTCAATATGCTATTATTTAATTGAATGTCAGGTTTTAAATTTGTTATATTTATTTCTCAAATTTCCAATTTTTGGGTGAAAAATATAACAAATTTAAAACTATTGATAAAATGAGAAAAACAGCAATGATTATGATAACCTTATTAATAGGTTTTCAAACCGTTTTGATGGCTCAGGAGTCAGCAATTCGTAAATACGGAGAACATTCCGTGGAAAGTACTAAAAATTTTGTTTTAGAAAACAAAATTTGCAGGGATACTTTACTCAATCTTGTCCATCGTAAGTTGAGACAAGCAGGGTATAGCGTCACTCTCTCTGCTTCTGAAATATTTAATTATGTGGAGGAGCAAGAAGTCTGGCTTGAAGCTAGACAATGGAAAAATTCTCGGTGGACAAGTCCACAAAAAGAAGCTATCGAGTTTTACATAAGTGAATCTCGCTATGAAGGAGACGCTGGAATTTTTATATATGAGGACTGTTCTTTTCCTTTGTATAAAAAAAGTTGCGACAACTTCATTGATGCATCTCTTAATGGAGTTGCAAAGACACCTCATACTGTTATGGTGCCTAAAAAAATAGTAGTAGATACCGAAGAGGTAAAAGATACTATTTATGTACCGGTATGGGTTGAAGCCCCACAAGAACGTGAAAACATTCGTGTAGAAGTTATTTACGTTAATGAATCTAGGGGTTACGGACCTAATTATGGTTACCAAGAACCGTATTACATGCCACTATATATTCCATCCTTTTATTGGGGTTGGAACGCAGGTAGAAATAATGGTGATTATAGGGTGACAAATATTGATAATAGTAGTTATTACTACAATAATCAAGTTACGAATACAACCAACACTACCAACACCCACAACACACATAGTAATTATAATTATTCAAATAATAATAACAACTATGGAAGTCCTACTTATCCTCCAACTCCTAATACAGGAGGTCCAGGTGGAGCAGGAATGAATACCAACGGCAATGGTTACGGTGGGCCTAGTGGTACAAGGATGAACAACGATGGAAATGGTTATGGTGGACCTAGTGGAACTGGTACAAATGGTACTGGTGGAACTGGTGGTGCAGGTATGAATACCAATCTTGGTAATAATACCAACCAAAACAGTTCAACTGGAACAGGAATGAACACTAACACTTCAGGAAGAAGTATTGCGACAAGGAATAATCAACGAGTTAAATCTCGTGACATTAATCCCCAGGCAAGAACATCTGAAGATGGAATTTATTCTAGTAATAGAAATTCCAAACCAAACACAGTTTCTACTTCTAAGGTTGCAAACAACCAAGTAAACAGATCAGCAAACAACAGTAGTTACAGAAGTAACAACCGTTCAAGCTCGTCTAATAACCAAGCAAGACAATCTAGTAATCAACAATCTAGATCATCTAATGGTTACGGAAGTAACAACCATTCAAGCTCGTCTAATAGACCAGCAAACAACAGTGGTTACGGAAGTAATCGCAGAAATTAGTTCTTTAAAAAATTATAAGAAAAAATCTTTTATAAAATAAAAGATCCTTATAATTAAACAAAAATAACACTGGAGAAGGTGAATTTATTTCACCCTCTCCTTTGTCTTTTTAAGTCTTGAATGCTTCCAAACATTGAAGGTTTAAAATTGCAAAGCAAAGAAAGTTTTAATTGACATTTTCTGTCAATGTGATATAATATAAAGATAAATTACAAATAGCATTTAGTAGGCGATTCTACTAAATTAAATAAATAATATGAAAAATTATATAAACAAAATAATAGTCGGAGTATTCAGTTTTGCCCTTCTTTTTGCGGGTCAAAGCTCTTTTGCGTCAGGTATTTGGAATACAGCGTCAAACGATTGCCCAACTATAAACGTAGCCAACACCGAAAATAGTGCTGGATGGGGCAACCCTTGTTGGAATGGTACAAATATTAGTGCTAACCCAGGTGACATAATAAATGTCCGAGTTTATTACCACAATACAGGCAATACAACAGCAACTAATACCCGTTTAATTTTAAATGCTCAAACTAGTTCATCAACACGTCATTCTTTTTCAACTCAAATTACTTCAAATCAAGGTAGTTTAAGTTCTGGGCAAGTTTATATAAATCTTCCAAGCTCACAAACACTTACGTTTGGTACTGTTTATTGGTATACAGCAAACACAAGTCAAACTCTTACTCCTCTTTTAAATGGACAAAATGGTTCTGAAATTTTAAACTCACCAGGTTTATTAATTGGTGATATAACTCCAGGCTGGTCCTCATATGGTTTTGCTGTTATAAGTTTTGTTGTTGGAGAAAATGTTCCTCCAGCTCCAGCTTGTGAAATTTCAAACTTTTCAGCAAGGGATACTTCTATAGAAGAAGGTGACTACGCTACATTAAGATGGAACACAAATAATTGTAATCGTGTATATATTTCAAACATTGGAAACGTATTTCTAGATGGAAGTAGAAATATTTATCCTAACAGAGACACAACCTACACATTAACTGCATACAATACAAATGGTTCATCTCAAACAGCAACAGTAAGAGTTTATGTAGACGATAATAATACTGTTTTAAATTGTGATATCGATTCTTTCACTTCAAGTAGTAGTTATGTAAGACAAGGTGATGCTGTCACACTACGATGGAACACAACTGACTGCAACAATGTAAATATTTCAAATATTGGCAATGTTTCAAAAGACGGAAGTAGAACTGTTTATCCAAACGGCACAACAACTTATGTTTTAAGTGCATATGGAGCAACAAGTGAATCAAGAACTATCCGAGTGAATGTAGAAAATACACCAATATTTATTCCTGCACCAACTCCAGTTTACAATACTAATGTTGTTACTACTGTAGCTACAAATGTTTCTCAAACAGGAGCACAAGTAAACGGTCTTATCACAAGTACAAACTATACTAGTGCAAATACTTATTTTGAGTATGGAACTGATGTTAGTCTTGGACTAAGAACAACAACTCGTACTACTAATGGAAATGCTAGTTTTAGTGACCAATTAACAAACTTAAGTCCTAATACAATTTATTTCTATCAAGCAGTTGCTAGTGGTCAAAATGGAATATCACGTGGATCAATTGATGTTTTCCGAACACTTGGTGCGGTAAATAACAATACAACTCAAGCAATAAAACAAGTTGTTTACCAAGGTACAACAGTTGCTGGTTCGGAATCTCCTATAATGCTTAAGATTGAAAATCGTTACGAATCAATTGGGAAAGGTGATCTAGTTGACTATGTTGTAACTTACAAAAATATTGGAAAATCAAAATTAACAGACCCAATGATTCAAGTATTTATTCCAAAAGGTATAACACTTACAAACCTATCAGAAGGAATATACTCAGAAGATAGTAAAACATTGTCAGTTCCAATTGAAGATTTATTATCTGGACAAGAGAGAGTTATATATCTACAAGGAAGAGTTGATAATTTGGAAGAAAATCTTGCTCAAATTGTTACCACAGCAATTCTTGTTTATACAAACCCAAATGGAGCACAAGAAAATGCTATGGCATATGTTCTAAACAATCCTAAAAATAATCCAAACAACTTACTAGGGGCATCCGCTTTCTTTGGAAATCCGTTTGGACTAGGTTTAATAGGTTGGTTATTATTAATAATATTAATAATGTTATTAGTACTAATCTCTAGGTCTTACTTTGGCCATCGTAAAACAGCAGTTGCAAGTGCACCTGTTAATCATTAATAAAATTAAAATCAATACTAACATACCCCGACTTTTGTCGGGGTATGTTAGTATATGTTTAGGACTCCTTGTTCGCGATGTGTATGTTATAATCTTCGGGATAGTTTAAAATAATTACAAAGTTTATTTTACTAATTAAAACTAATTAGATACGCCCCATCTAGGGAGGGGCTATCGCGAGAGGGATTAATCCCGTTAGAGATATGTATGTTATCTTTCTAGCAGGAGTTTAAATTTTGATAAAGTAAATATTATTAACAATAATTAATAAGACATGGAAGTTTAACAACTTCCTATCTCTAACGGGATGAAGACCAATTTCAGTAAAAATGAAATACCGGAAATATCTAAAAAAATATTAGATAAAGTACTAAAAATAAAAAACAAAAAAGCTAAAGTTTTGGCTTTTTCGGGGGACCTTGGTTCTGGTAAAACTACAATCACTCAAGAGTTAGCAAAACAACTCGATATTAAAGAAAATATAATATCACCAACCTTTGTGATAATGAAAATTTATAATATTAATCCAAACTCAAAATATTATTTTAATTTTAAAAAACTAATACACATAGATGCGTACAGACTAGAGTCGTCTTCAGAGTTATTAAAAATTGGATGGCAAAAAATAACAGAAGATAAAGACAATATTATTATTGTAGAGTGGCCTGAAAAAGTTGAAGACTGTCTCGATGAGGATGCTTGCTGGGTTAAATTAGGACACATAGATGAAGAGACTAGAGTCTTTGAATTCTGATATAATTAAAGCATGGCAAAAAAGACAATAAAAAAAGAACGACTAATTCTGCTTGATTCACATGCTATTATTCACAGAGCTTATCATGCTCTCCATGAGTTCATGAATTCTCGTGGTGAGCCTACTGGGGCCATATATGGCCTTGCTACTATGCTATTTAAGATTATTACAGACTTGAAACCAGACTATGTAATTGCCTGTTTTGATTTACCTAAAAAAACATTTAGACATGACGCCTATGAAAATTATAAAGCTGGTCGTGCAAAATCAGACGACGCATTAGTTGCCCAGCTGATACGGTCACGAGAGTTTTTTAAAGCTTGCTCTATTCCATTTTATGAATGTGAGGGTTTTGAAGCTGATGATTTACTGGGGACAATAGTTGAACAATTGGAAGATAAAAAAAATGAGATAGATATCATTATTGCTTCCGGAGATATGGACACACTACAACTTGTAGAAGATAATCATGTTCAAGTTTATACTCTAAAAAAGGGAATCAATGACACAATTTTATACAATGAGAAAAAAGTTTTTGAAAGATTTGGTTTTAGTCCCGATAGATTACCCGACTACAAAGGGCTTCGTGGTGACCCATCTGATAATATAATCGGTATTAAAGGCATTGGAGAAAAGACTGCTACAATACTAATTTCAAAGTACGGAACAGTTGAAAATATTTATAAGGCTATAAAGAAAAATGAAGAAGAGGTTAGGGCTATAGGTATAACAGAACGCGTTCTTAATTTATTAAAAGAAGGTGAAGAAGAAGCGCTTTTTTCTAAGACCCTAGCCACCATAAGACTTGATGCCCCTATTAAATTTGAAATTCCAAATAAACACTGGAAAGAAACAGTTGATAAAAACAATGTAGCAGAATTTTTTAGAGAACTTGAATTCAAAAGTTTACAAAATAGATTTCTGAATGTTTTAGATGAAAATTCTGGTGATGATAAAAAGAAAGAAAATAAAAAAGAAGCTTCATCTCTGCAGGTAGAAAAAGAAGAGCCACTTTCTGATGAAGAAAATTATAAAATAAGTCGTGCAAAGATAGCATACTGGTTGCTCAATTCAGAACGCACCAACCCAGACTTGGATGAGGTTATACACTATAAAGGAAGTTCAAATCTTGATGATGCAGTTAAGCTTCTTGAAAATGATATTCAAAAAGAAAAACTAACTTATGTTTATGAAAACATAGAGATACCCATTATCTCTATAATAGACAAGATGGAAAAGCATGGGATTTTAGTTGATGTTTCTTATTTAAATAAAATTTCAAAAGAATATCATAAAGATTTAGAAATATTAGAAAAAGAAATTTGGAAACAAGCAGGAATCGAATTTAATATAAACTCACCAAAGCAAATTGGTGAAATACTTTTTACTAAATTAGGACTTTCTCTAAAAGGTATTAAAAAAAGTGCCGGAGGAGCTATTTCTACTCGCGAAAGTGAGCTAGAAAAATTGCGAGAAGAACATCCAATAATTGGTAAAATTTTAGAACACCGCGAGCTTCAAAAATTACTTTCTACTTATATAGACACCATACCTGCACAAGTGGGCAAAGACGGCAGGCTACACGCTCGTTTTATACAAACCGGGACAACCACAGGAAGGTTTGCTTCAAATAATCCAAACTTACAAAATATTCCAATAAAAACAGAACGTGGAAAAAATATTAGAAATGCATTTATTGCACCAGAGGGCTACGCGCTTGTTTCTTTTGATTATTCTCAAATAGAACTTCGTGTTGCTGCTCTAATGTCGCAAGATCCATTTTTTATAAAAGCATTTAAAGAGGGACAGGATATCCACTCTGCAGTGGCAATGAAAGTTTTTGGTGTGGAAGAAAAAGATGTGACCTATGAAATGAGACGTCGTTCAAAAGTTATTAATTTTGGTATTTTGTATGGGATGGGAGTAAACGCACTTAGACAAAATCTTGCTCTTCCTGAAATATCATCTAATAAAAAAACAGAAGAAGTGACTCGCGCCGACGCCCAATTATTTTATGATAATTATTTTGCACAGTTTCCAACTATAGCCGCCTATCTTGAAAGTATAAAAAATTTTGCAAAGAAAAATGGATACACAGAAACATTGTTTGGACGTAAGAGATATTTTCCAGGGATTAAGTCACCGCTTCCTTTTATTAGAGCAATGGC
This sequence comes from Minisyncoccota bacterium, assembly GCA_016649835.1. Taxonomy (GTDB): domain Bacteria; phylum Patescibacteriota; class Minisyncoccia; order Phycocordibacterales; family UBA9973; genus UBA8515. The sequence continues at coordinate 9,047 of JAENWX010000024.1, forward strand.
AGAGAGAATGGCTACAAACGCTCCAATTCAAGGTACTGCTACTGCTGATATTATAAAGATAGGAATGAAAAATGCAGATGATGCACTTATAAAATATGGGTTAATTGATGACGCTAGGCTTGTTTTACAGGTTCACGACGAGTTGGTATTTGAAATAAAGGAGGACAAACTAAAAACTGCTATTAAACTTATAGAAGAATCCATGAAAAATGTAATACCTGATGAATTTTGTAAAGATATGGAGAAGGTACCTCTTTTGGTTTCTGTTGCTCATGGTAAAACCTGGGGAGACTTATAATAGTGGCGTAATCTTATTTCTAGTGATAGGATTAAAGGAGTAGGCTTAAACAGAGAGATTAGATTAATACTAAAATTATAATTATAAAAATGAACGAAAGTGAAGAAAAAAATTCAATAATGTCTAAAGAAAATGGTAAATCTGTTCACCATGTTTTATTGCTTTCATATTTCATATTTTTGTTTGGTGTTATTTTGGGTGTATTTTTCGACACTTTTTTAAATAGAAAATTATTTTCAAATAATATTTATCAATATATTGGCTTAGCCATGTTGTTTATTAGTACAATAATTATTTATTGGGCTCAGGCAACATCTTCAAACTATAAAGAAAGAGATATTAAAGATGAAAAAAGATCTCAGTTTCAATTTGGTCCATATAGATATAACCGTAGTCCAACCCACTTTGCTCTTTTTATTTTGACTCTCGGTTTTAGTTTAATAATTAATTCCTTTTTTAGTGTTGTTTTTACATGGATGGCTTACATTATTACAAAACGATTTTTTCTCAGACAAGTGGAAAATAAATTAGAATTTAAATATGGTGAAGCTTATACTGAATATAAAAGGAAGGTTAAAAACTGGTTATGATTTATATTTTAACAGGCAATGATATAAAAAATAAAAACGCTTATTTAAAAAAGTTATACAAAGAAGATAGGCCTACTTTTGCATTGGACGCTAGTACAACCAAAGAAATGCTTTTTGATTACGCAGGAAGTGTGAGTCTTTTTGGTGGCTCACCTATAGTTGTTGTCGATAATATAACAAGAGACGAAGAGGTGAGTCTTTCTGCTTCAGACCTAGAAGTTTTAAAAGATTCTTTAACTACCTTTGTATTTATGGAAGAAAAGCTTCTAGCTTCAGAAACCAAAAAATATAGTAAATATGCAACAATAGAAGACTTTAGTAAAAAAGAAACAAAAAAAGCACCTAAAATTAATGTTTTTGATATTGCTGATGCTTTCTCTCGTAGAGATAAAATTGGCACATGGATTTTATATAGAAATGCCGTATCTTTAGGTGTTTCGTCTGAAGAAATATCAGGGATAATTTTTTGGAAAATTAAAACAATGATTTTAAATGGAACAAAATTATTTTCTGTGTCTGAATTAAAAAATAAATCATCAGAACTTCTTTCTATCTATCATAAGGCACACAAAGGAGAAACTGACTTTGTTGTAGGTCTTGAGCAGTTTATTTTATCCTCACTTAGTAAATAATTGCTCTTTACCCTTTCGACGCTATCGCGCCGAAAGGGTAAAGAAGATAATTCTATAGGCAAAAAGAAAAGGCCTAGGAGTCAGCTCTCGAAATTTCAAGGGATGGCTCCTAAGCCTTTGTGCTTTATTTAAAACAAAGAACGAACTCACTTAATAATAAACGTGAGTATAAATGTACTAAATAATGATTCATAAATCTTTTCATATTTTTGTATCCCTATTCGCAGGGTGAACGTGAAAAAGATTACTTCAAAGATGTCTTACTGTTAGTATATAAGGAATAAAGAAAGTAAGCAAGATAAAAAGTGGATAACTTTATTATTAGTTTTCTTTTTTATATTCTTTCATTGCCTCCTTTATCATTTGAACAGCATCATCTCCCGCTTTTTCTATTTCCTCGTCTGTTGGTTCATTTTTTTTATAATCACCAACTGTTTCGGTTTCAGAAATAATATTGTTATTTATGGGCTCTTCTTTAAAATTTAATTTTTCGTTCATGTGTATATTGTATCATACTATAAATTAAATATTGATTTTATTGTATAAATATGGTATTTTTGAATAATCGCGAACTTTTGTATCCTCTCGTAGCTCAGTTGGTAGAGCAGCTCCCTTTTAAGGAGATGGTCGTAGGTTCGATTCCTACCGAGAGGACAATAAATAAAAACACCCTCAGTTAACTGAGGGTGTTTTTATTTATTGTCCTCTCGGTAGGAATCGAACCTACGACCATCTCCTTAAAAGGGAGC
>JAENWX010000054.1 GCA_016649835.1 Minisyncoccota bacterium
AAAGAACCTGTAGTAAGACTGGTTGAGTGTATCTAATATGTTGAAAATCTAAGATATACTTAATATAAGAGTATCTGCCGCCAAGGCCTCACTAGCTTCCAACGGCATCATTATCACCACTACAAAGCACGTGGAGACGGTGGTAGTGCTATATAAAAAGTAAGAAGAACATAAGGTATAATTAAAAATAGGGCATTCAATCTTAGGATTGGGTGCTTTTTTCTTGCGAGGAAATAATGTTATAATCTTCACAATTACTTGTCTTATAGAAAATTATGGAAGAGTAGGACGATTGGGTATATAATGAAACGGCGTAGGTATTTATAAAATCCACGATTTACACACTAAAATAAAAGACGATATTAAAAGGCATTAGGCGGATAGAGGTGAAGAAAATTGACACATAATGATTTAACATTTTTTACAAATGAGCCAGGTCGTAACCTATATGAACGCTTTAACAAGATTTTGAATAGTAATACTCAGTTTTTTGATGTGCTTGTAGGATATTTTAGGACGAGTGGTTTCTATTTAATGTAGGTGTTAATCAACCCTAATTCCGACTAACACCTATTAAATATATCTTGGCATTACTAAATTCAAGTTTATTCTTTTATTGGTTGTACCATAAAGGTAAAAGAAAAGGTGATATTTTGGAGATGGTTGCAAAACCTCTATCAGAAATCCCAATAAAATATATTTGTTTAAAAGAACAACAAAAATTAATCACTAAAGTTGATCAAATCCTCACAGCAAAACAATCTGACCCAACCACAGACACATCAGCTCTTGAAGCGGAAATCGACAAAATGGTATATGAACTATACAGTTTAACAGATGATGAAATAAAGATTGTAGAAGGAGTGCAGAGGGATACGAAACTTAAATGATGGAGATATTTCTAAAATTTAAAAGGCAAATATTAAAGGAGGTCTAAAACATGGCAGATATTAAATATGAAATTGTAGAAAACATCGGAGTCCTTTCGGAATCAGCAAAAGGCTGGATGAAGGAACTAAGCCTAATATCCTGGAACGAGAAAGATCCAAAGTATGACATAAGAGATTGGTCACCCGAACATGAAAAGATGGGAAAAGGTGTGACGCTATCAAACGAGGAACTGAAAAAGCTTAAAGAAATATTGAATGATATGGATTTATAAATTATAAATAAACCATATTCAACACCCTAAAAAAAACTATATAATATCCCTAAATAAAACATAAAGGAGGACATTCCCATGAAGAATTGCGAAATGAAACTGAACGGTAACATACTAACTATAACGGTTGATATATCAAAGGATTTTGGAGTATCATCTTCAGGAAAGAGCATTATTATCGGCTCAACCGAAGGTAATGTTTCTGTACCTGATAAGGAAGATATTAAAATTGGTCTGAATGTATATAGAAAAGCTTAAGGCTGGGACAAGATAAAGTAAAAAGAAAGGGGTGAAAAAAATAAATATCTTAGCAAATGCGATTGTCGCAAATACGGATATGATTAAAAATTACAAAACATGCAGAGAAAAAGCTGAAGTTTTCAGTAAAATATTTATTTTGAAAAACAACCAGCCTGATGCAGTGCTTTTTTCATGACGAATATGACAGGATATCAAGGCTTATTGAATATCTGGAAGATTTTGATAATTCGGAAGTCAAAAGTATTGTGGAGACATTGTCAAAAGTGAGTTTCCGAAGAAAACACTCGGTAGATGAATTGCAAGAGGATTTAAAGTGTTGAGCGACAGACCCGAATTTGCAGTAAAGGTAGAGTTTAAGCAGACTTGAAATTGTCGCCCTACACTGTACAACAATACGATGCAATGGCAGATGTTAAAACTATTTTAGCAACAGGAAACGGTGCTACTACAATTAACGAGGTTGTTTATATAGACGCACAAATATATACCGGCAAAATTGTACAATGGCTTGATTAATAATACCGTTGATTTGAGTTATTATTTTAAGGGGGGAAAATGTTTAAAAAACTATTGGCTTTTATTTTAACAATTGCGCTGACAATTACTCTGATTTTACCCGCTCAAGCATATGCAGCCACAGGTATTAGTGTTAACATTAATGGTGCAAACATTAACTTTACGCAAGACTCAGGAACTCCATTTATAGATTCAGCAAACCGTACTCAAGTACCATTTAGACAAACAATGGAGCAGTTTGGTGCATCTGTAAGCTGGGATCAAGCAAGTCAAACTGCAATTGCAGAAAAGAATGGAATTATAGTAAAAGTCCCTATAGGGAAAAATTATATTTATAAAAATACTGAATTAATATCTAATGATACAGCAGCATTAATAAAAGATAGCAGAACATATTTGCCTATAAGAGCGGTGCTAGAAGCGTTTGGAGC
>JAENWX010000029.1 GCA_016649835.1 Minisyncoccota bacterium
GTCCCCCCCTATTTTATTTATAATGTTTTTTTATAAATTCTTCAGCTGAATTTATATTTTGTGGACTATCTACTGGAACCCATTCTAGAAACACTAATTCTTTTAAGGGTAATTTTTCAAGATTATTAAATAATGTATGAGGTAAACCCATTTCACCATTTTTTAAATAAACAGGAGAAAAAGAAAATATTTCACGTGATAATAAATAAAAACCATTTGCAAATTTATCATTGATTAAATCTTCTGTTTTTTCATGACGACGAAAACCTTTTATATAACCATCTTCTGTATCAATTCCATGATATATATATGGCATCAAAGAAGCAGTTAGCCCAACACCGCATTCTTTACTCTTAAAAGCACTATCTATATCCTCTTTTTTATACAAATCATCACTATTACAAACAGCAAACATTTCTGTATCTACAAAAGGTAAAGAAGCCTGAATAGCAGAAAAAGTGCCCTTTGGGGATGTATTAGTTTGAACGACATATGAAATAGGAATATTTTTATATTCATTCCCGTAGTGTGCAATAATTTTAAAACCAAGAATATCATTTACAACAAAAACAATTCCTGTGATATGAGGAACGCACAAATCAAGCGTATATTCTACTAAAGGTTTCGATAAAATAGGTATTAAAGCTTTCGGTATTTCTTCTGTAATAGGAAGAAAGCGTGTTCCCTTTCCTGCTGCCAATACGATAAGTTTCATGTATAAAATAATAACACCCATTGAGAAATAAATCTACAATGGGTGTTTTTTTAGAATTCATAATCCTTAAAAATTACTTTTTCTTTGAGAATTCCAAAATGAAATTTTCTATTAGAAATATATTTTAAAAAATGAAATATGATTCTTAGTGTTGATGTCCTATATGATTTTTCACCATCAGTAAGGATATCTTTTAGCTTGTGCCAACTAAGCAAATGATGTTCATGGCTTGCATCAAAATCTTTAACTAAATCACATTTTTTATAAAAATAAAAAACATGACCTTTCTCTTCCTTTCCTAATCTTGGAAGTTTTTGAACCATGTGGCAAAAATAAGTTAGATCACTCGGATTAAGAGATAACATACTACTTGTTTCTTCAAGTATTTCTCTACAAGCCGCCTCGTCTGGTGTAACATCGGAGATATCAAAACCTCCTCCTAATAATTCAAATAAACTATCATAAACATTACATCCAAGCAAAAATTCCATTTCTTCCCATTTTTCCAGTGAACCAGAATAAATAACAACAAATGAACCATCTCGTGTATTTAAGCTCATATTTTAATATTAAAAGTTCAACAAATTTATTATTTATCTTTACCTTACCATAAATATAGCTCTTGTCAAAAAAACACCCCAGCTTAAAAGCTGGGGTGTTTTAATATTTATTTAGAAATTACTTTACTTTTAACTCTGGTTTTAATTTTTATTTTTTTCATTTCTATAACAATTTGATTATCCTGCATAGTTGCATACACAGTATCGCCCTTTTTTACTCCTTTAGAAATCATTATCATTGCTATTGGATTTAAAATTTTCTCTTGAATCAATCTACCTAATGGTCGTGCACCATAGTGTGGGTTGTATCCTTCTTTTGCTAAATAAGTGAGAGCCTCATCAGAAACATCGAGAATAATTTCTTTTCCTATTAAACGTTCTTTTATAATTTTTATTTTAATATCAACAATATGACGTATAACCTCAGGTGACAATATATCAAAAACAATAACATCATCTAATCTATTTAAAAATTCAGGTCTAAAATGTTCTTTTAGTGCATCTAAAACTTTATCTTTAGTTTGAGAATATTCATCCATTTTAGTTTTATTGCTAAATCCTAAAGATTCCATTTTTTCAATAAAACTAGAACCTAGATTTGAAGTTAATATAATTATTGTATTCTTAAAATTTACAACGCGCCCTTTTGAATCAGTTAAACGGCCTTCATCAAGAACTTGAAGCAATACATTAAAAACTTCTGGGTGAGCTTTTTCTATTTCATCAAACAATACCACTGAATAAGGTCTATGACGAACTGCCTCAGAAAGATTACCTGATTCATCATATCCAATATATCCAGGTGGTGAACCTATAAGTTTTGAAATACTATGACGCTCTGTATATTCACTCATATCTACTCGGATAAGAGCCTTGTCATCATTAAACATAAACTGAGCAAGGGCTTTTGTAAGTTCAGTTTTTCCTACGCCAGTTGGACCAAGAAATATAAAAGAGCCTATTGGTTTATTGGGGTCTGAAATCCCTGCACGATTACGACGAACCACATCTGCAATTTTCTTTATCGCAACATCTTGTCCGACAACGCGCTTTCTTAACTCATCTTCAATTTGAGATAATTTTCTTAATTCTTCTTCAAGCATTTTTTCTAGAGGTATTCCTGTCCAACGAGAAACTACTGCAGCAATATCTTCTGTAGTTATTTCTTCTTTTAAAATACGTCGTGACTTTTGAAGTTTTTTTAGTCGAGTAACTTTTGTTTCTAATTTTACTTGTAAATCAGGAATTGCTCCATATCGTATTTCTGCTGCACGTCCCAAATCTACATTCATTTCTGAATTTTCTGCTTCAATTCGAAGTGCTTCAAGTTCTTTTTTTATTGCACGAATTTCAAGTACTGTCTCTTTTTCATTTTTCCACTTGAGTTCTATCTCATGTGTCTTCTCTTTTAAGTTAGCTATCTCTTTTTCTATTTCCTTCATTCTTCCCTTCGCAACTTTATTTTTAGATGTTTTATCTCTTGCAATTTCTTTCATCAAAGCTTCTTTTTCAACTTCAAAACGCATAATTTTTCTATCTGCTTCTTCGAGTACTTGTGGCTTATTTTCCAAAGCTAATCGTAAAGAAGAAGAAGCTTCATCTATTAGGTCTACTGCCTTATCTGGCAAATATCTGTTTGTTATATATCTTGAACTTAAATTAACAGCAGAAATAATAGCATCATCTGTAATTCTTACTCCATGGAAAAGTTCGTATCTTTCTTTTAGCCCTCGTAAAATAGCGATAGCATCATTTATATTTGGCTCATCTATATATATAGGCTGAAATCTACGAGCAAGTGCTGGGTCCTTTTCAATATGCTTTTGATATTCCTTTAAAGTTGTAGCACCTATCGCACGCAGTTCCCCACGAGCAAGTGCGGGTTTTAACATATTTGAAGCATCCAATGAACCTTCTGAAGAACCTGCTCCAACTATAGTATGTATTTCATCAATAAATAAAATAATTTTACCGTTAGACTTTTCTATTTCTTTCATAATACCTCGTAATCTTTCTTCAAATTCTCCGCGGTATTTAGTTCCAGACAATAATAATCCCAAATCAAGAGATACTACTTCTTTATCTTTTAAGCTTTCTGGAACATCATTTTTTGCAATACGAATAGCCAAAGCCTCAGCTACTGCTGTCTTACCGGTTCCTGCTTCACCAATTAAAATAGGATTATTTTTTGTGCGCCTTGAAAGAATCTGCATCATTCTCATTATTTCGGTATCGCGACCAATAACTGGGTCAAGTTTATCTGCCTTGGCTAGAGTTGTTAGGTTGCGAGTAAATTTTACTAGAAGTTTAGATTTTTTTGAAGAATTTAATTCTGTAATATTTTCATTGCGTAGTAAATTTAAAACATTTACTACTTTTTCTTTATTTATTTTAAAACGTCCCAACAGCTCACGCGCTTCACCTGCAATTTCTAAGGTGGAAACAAATAAATGTTCTGTTGAAACAAATTCGTCTTTTAGAGCCAGTGCTACTTTAGTAGAATTTTCAATAATCTGGGCTAGGTCAGGCGTAAGATAGATTTGATATGAAGGTGAAAGAGTATTACGATTCTCAGGCAGTTCTGTCATTTCTATTAAATTATCTGTTAAAAGCATTGTATCTACGTCCATTTTATCTAAAATAGAAACAATAAGAGAGTCTTCTTGGATTAATAAAGCTGTTAGCAGATGAAGTGAGTTTACGTGATTCTGCCCACGCTCAATAGCTAGCTCATGAGCCTTGCGAATTACTTCCTTTGCTTTTGTTGTAAAATTATTGAATGGAGGCATATATAATAATTAAGAATTAATAATTACGAATTGGATACGAATACATACTTTACTGTTTTTAAACGGAAGAATCTACACTGCCTGTATTTTTATCTGAAATTGGTGAAATTTTTAAAACAGTAAATCCATTGTTAAACTTTTTTAAAATTAATACATCAAAATCTGTTTTATCTAAAACAACCTTATAAGAATTTTGATCATTTATCAAGCTCGAATCTACTAATATTAAACCTACATCAGAAATAATAATACCTTGACCAATAGCTGCAGGATTTTCAACAACAGGAGTTCCATTCTCGTCTAAAGATGTAACAGGAGGTTCATTTATATTTTTTAAATAAATATTTACTAAAGCATCTCCATTATTAAAAATTGAAGATATTTTAACTTCTGAGTCAGGTTGATTTTCTATTTTATTATCCAAATCTGGTAAAGGTGCTGGCACTTGAACGGTTGTTATTTTTTCTATTGTTCTTTGAATAACATTATTTATAGTTTGTGGAACAATTTCAGGAGCTTGATTCATAAGAGAAACTGTCACAATACCGGTACCAATAGAAACGACAAAAGTTATTAATAGGGTTAGTAATATAAGTTGTTTTTTGTCTAATTCTTTAATATCCATATTCCGATTATAGCACAAGAGACCAGACTATTTCCACTTTTTATATTTAATCAAAATATCTTTTAATGACTTGTATAAAATATCCATATCTCCTTTTTTAGTATCTCTTCCTAGTGATATGCGCAATGAGCCATCTGCTTCAGTTCCCTTTTTAGGACAAACTTTTCTTATTGCATCAATAACATACGATTTACTACTGTCGTTACCCTTGCAAGCACTTTTTTCAGAAACAAAAATAGAACGGGCAGACAATTCAATAACCAAAAGTTCGCTTGATATTCCAGACACAGAAATATTTATATTATTTGGCAAACGTTTATTTTTATCTCCATTTAAAATTATTTTGTAACCGGATATTTTTGAAAGAGATAATAATTTATCTATTCCATAATCTCGAATTTTTATTAACCGCTCAGATTCTTTTTGTTTTATTTTGTTTGTAATACTAAAAGCCTCAGCTACGCTTGTGATCAATGCCGCACTTTCTGTCCCCGAACGTAAACCAAATTCTTGACCACCTCCACCATATAAAGGACAAAGTTCAATATTTCTTTTTTTATATAAAATACCAACTCCCTTAGGGCCATAGATTTTAGAACTATTAAAAGTCATTAAGTCGACACCGAGCTTTTCAATATTTTCTGTAAATAAATAATTTACAGCCTGACAAGCATCAGTGTGAAAATAAGGCAAATCAACAAATTGTGAAAAAGGAGGAATAAGTTCGTTTTTGAATGGTCTGGCCCCTCGTTTACCCTCGTCCGAGGATCTTAAAAAACGAATTTGTTCCTCCTTTTTTTGCTTCCTAAATCGTCTTATTATTTTTGCAATTTCTTGTATTGGCTGTATTGTTCCTATTTCATTGTTGGCATACATAACTGAAACTAAAACTGTATTTTCTTTTAACGACTCTTCTAGTTCTTCAAGTTTTATTATTCCATCCTTATTTACAGAAATATATGTTACCTCGGATTCACCCAAACTTTCCAAAAGTCTACAATTTTCAAGAATAGCGGGGTGTTCTATTTTAGTAGTTATAATATGAGGAATCATATCTTTGTTTTTTATTCTCCATCCTCTTACTACCCCCAACAAAGCGAGTGCATCGCTCTCTGTACCGCTACCAGTAAAAATTATCTCATCGCTGTGAGCATTTATAAGTTTTGCTATTTTTAGTCTTGCCTCATCAATAACACTACGAACTTTAACTCCGTCAGTGAAGATGGCACTGGGATTAGAAAAATATTTTCTTTCACAAATGGCCATAGTTTTTGCCACCTTTTTGTCTAAAGGAGTAGCTCCAGCGTTATCAAGATATATTTTTTTATTGGATAAAAATTTAATCATTACATCTATTACTATATCACAGCATTGTAAAAAAAGCCTTATTAGTATATACTCTTTGAATATATTAATCCCGTTAGAAGCCCTGCCTTTGCAGGCAGACATGGCCGCTAATGAAAACGGGTAAATAAATAATATTATTATTTTAATCAAACTTAACAGGAAAAGTTTATTTTCAAATAGACTGTGACCTGTTTCTAACGTAATGAATACTGCTATCTTAATTTATATAATTTCAGGAATTGTTGTTATTATTTTATTATGGATTTTGTCTATTGAGCTAAGATTTAAGAAATTATTTGCTGGAGCAAAAGCTCGCGACTTAGAAGAAATGATTGTTTTGGTTGGAAATAAAATTAACCAAGTAATAGAAACAGAAGAAAAAACAGAAAAGCATTTGCTTACAATAGACAACAGGCTTGATAAATCTATAAGAAAAATTGAAACAATTCGCTTTAACCCATTTGTAGACGGTGGTGGAAACCAAAGTTTTGCAATTGCTCTTATGAACGATGAAAGTAACGGAGTAATTATTTCTAGTTTATATGCCCGCGACCGTATGAGTATTTTTGCAAAGCCAATTATAAATGGTAAATCTGAATTTGAATTGTCCAACGAAGAAAAAGATGTTCTCAATAGAGCAACAAAGTAGTTATCACCAATCCGCAGAAAAAATAATTTTCTGCCCCAACATTATTTATGTCAGAAGAAATAAAAACAATTGAAAAAGCCCGTCCGACAGGAGAATCATCCGGGCGGATTCGCCCACCCGTTGTAGTTGTTATGGGACACGTTGACCACGGAAAATCAACGCTTCTTGACTATATCCGAAAATCAAACATTGTAGACTCTGAAGCTGGTGGAATCACTCAGCATATTAGTGCTTACGAAGTTGTGAGCAAAGACGACAAAGGAGAACCTAGACTTATTACCTTTTTAGATACCCCTGGACATGAAGCTTTTTCAAAAATGCGTACTCGTGGTGCACAGGCTGCTGATATAGCTATTCTCGTTGTATCTGCAGAAGATAGTGTAAAGGCTCAAACCCTTGAAGCATATAACACTATAATAGAAAGCAAAGTTCCATATATTGTTGCCATAAACAAAATAGACCGTCCAAATGCAAACATTGAAAAAACAAAAATGGATTTGGTAGAAAAAGGCATTTATTTAGAAGGATTAGGAGGAGATATTCCATTTGTACCTATATCTTCCAAAGAAGGAACTGGAATAGACGAACTTTTGAGTATGATAATTTTAGTTGCTGATATTCAAGGTTTTACAGGAAATCCATCATTAAATGCTACTGGGGTTATTATTGAGGCTAAGCGTGACCCTCAGCGTGGAATTTCAGCTACATGTATTATCAAAGACGGAACTTTAAAATCTGGTATGTTTGTTGCATGCGGAGAAGCTATTGTAACAACAAGAATTTTAGAAAACTTTTTAGGTAAGCCAATAAAAGAAGCTACCTTTTCATCCCCTATTCGTCTAGTTGGATTTGAATCTATGCCAGATGTTGGTAGTATTTTTTATTCATTCAATACAAAAAAAGAAGCTGAAAATTATATAAAAAATATTAAAGATGAAAATTTAAACGACGTAACATCAAACAAAAATGTTAGCACTGCAGAAAAAGTTATCCCAATAATAATAAAAACTGACGTGATGGGAACTATTGAAGCTATTGAAAAAGAAATCGGTAAATTAAATACTGAAGAAATTTCATTCAAAATAATAGGAAAAGGAGTAGGAGCAATAAATGAATCTGACCTCAAAATGGGAAATGTTAACAAGGACACTATTATAGTTGGATTTAATACTAAAATGGATAATGGGGCTAGAGATTTAAATGAATCTCTCCATGTAAAAGTAGAAACTTTTGATATTATTTACAAACTTATTGACTGGTTAAAAGAATTAGTAGAAGAACGACGTCCAAGAATTGAAACTGTTGTTGTAATTGGTTCTCTAAAAGTATTAAAAACATTTGGCTCTACTAAAGGTAAACATATTGTTGGTGGAAAAGTGGTTGAAGGTAAAATTACTTTTGGTAGTAAGGTTCGTATAATGCGTCGTGAATTTGAAATAGGAACTGGTAAAATTGTAGAATTACAATTAAACAAAATTAAAGCAAAAGAAGTTCAAGAAGGTTCTGAGTGTGGTCTTCAGGTAGAAACTAAAATTGATATCGCAGCTGGAGATGTACTTGAAGCTTTTGAAGTTACTATTAGCTAAAATAAGTTAATAATACCTGTCCCGTATTAAATTTTTGATTAGTAAAAATTTTAAAAATAAGTAACATGTTTAATAGAAAGTCGAATAAAAATATAATTAATAATTAAAATTTTAATACTGGGATGTCTATATTTCGTGGAGAAAAAATAACAAATAATATAAAAGAACTTGCAGCGTTGTATATCGAACGTGAAGCAGGACCTTCCTCTTTAATAACAGTTACAAGAGTTGTTTTGGCTCCGGATGGTAAAAAAGCTACTATAATGATAAGCGTCTTACCAAGAGAAAAAGAAAAAGCTGCTTATGGTTTTATTAGAAGAAATTTAGGAGAGTTAAGAAAACATATCACAAAAAATCTTCGTATAAGCCCAATTCCATTCCTAGATGTTCAAATTGACGAAGGAGAAAAGAATAGACAAAAGATTGACGATTTATTATTGCACGGTTCAGACAAGTCAGAATAAATAAAATAGTTTAAGTTTTTATAAAAATAGTTTATAGTTTAGTATCGGCCTGGTAGCCAAGTGGCAAAGCGAAGCGGTGAATAATAGTCAGAGACTCTGCCAGAATGATATGTTTATGTTTTTGTAAAAATAGTTTATAGTTTAGTATCGGCCTGGTAGCCAAGTGGTAAGGCAGAGATCTGCAAAATCTCTATGCGGCGGTTCAATTCCGCCCCAGGCCTCAA
>JAENWX010000038.1 GCA_016649835.1 Minisyncoccota bacterium
CATGTGGATTGTTTCTCGAAGAAAAGTTGGAAAAGGAAAGAAATAAAAATTTTAAAAATCTCTATCAACAAAAAATACCCTTACGGGTATTTTTTGTTTCTGATACAATAATCATATGGAAAAAATGTCAGAGAAAAAGAGGTTTAGTTTGGTAGCTAGATTTAAAAGTACAAACCATGGTTTAAGAGGATTGGGGGTATTTTTGAGGACAACACATAATTTATGGTTGCATCTATTTTTTACAGCTTTAGCTATTTATATGGGTTTTCTTCTATCTTTATCTTCTGTTGAGTGGGCTATTATTATATTTGCTGTTGGTTTGGTTCTCATTACAGAAGCAATTAATACAGCAATAGAAATAGACATAGATCTTACAAGCCCCAATTACCATCCTTATGCAAAAGATACCAAGGATGTAGCAGCTGGTGCTGTCTCTATTGCAACTATTGTAGCAGGGATTATGGGGCTTTTGATATTCCTACCAAAGGTTTTGGTTTTATTATAAATAAGTATATATCTTACTTTTTGCTAAAGAGAGGGGAAAAGGCCAAAAAGCATTGACTTTATTTTTATATTTGCTAGTATGAGTCAACGAGCTCAAAGGAGCTTATTTATATTGTAGAAATAAAAATTACATGACAAGATCACTTAAAAAAGGACCATATGTAGATGAAAGGCTATTGAAAAAAATAGCTGGTAAAAAGCCTATTGAAACAGGTATGATTAAGACATGGTCAAGAGCCTGCGTAATCTCACCTGAAATGGTTGGATTTATGTTTGGTGTACACAATGGCAAGACTCACGTGGAAGTATTGGTAGGAGAAGATATGGTAGGTCACAGACTCGGAGAATTCTCACTTACACGCAAATTTGTCCGACACGGAGGTAAAATGCAGAAAGAACTAGAAATGAAAAAGAAAGAAGCCGAAATATCAGCATCCAAATCAGCCAAAGCCGCCGTTGATTCCAAAAAGAAGTAATCAAGTTTGTAAAGTAGAAAGTTATAAAGTCATTTTAATAAAATAAAAAATATCTACTTTATAACCTTATGAACTTTATAACTTTTAACTAAAACCATGAAAGCATTTTTAAAAAACTACAGACAGTCACCCCGCAAGGTTCGCCTTGTAGCGGAACTAATCAAAAGCAAAAGGGTTGCTGATGCAATTACTATTCTTGATACATTACCAAAGAGAGCATCAGGTCCTGTTCAAACTTTACTAGCTTCAGCTATAGCAAATGCTAAACAAGCAGGAGTTGCAGTAACCGAACTTTACGTTGAAAATGTTACTGTAAATAAGGGAATCGTAATGAAGCGTAGTATGCCACGAGCAAGAGGAAGTGCTTCACGTATAAACAAGCGTACAAGTCACATCCTTTTAACTCTTATAGAAAAGGCAGCAGTTGTTAAAAAGATAAAAAATACAAAAAATGCTGTAAAAACAGAAAGCAAAACAATTAAACCAGAAGTTAAAAAGTCGGAAAAAACTAAAAAAGTAGAAGCTAAAGCTTAATATATTATGTCAAAAGTAGTACACCCATATGCTCATAGATTAGTAACTCTCCGCGATTGGAAATCACGCTGGTTTGCTGATAAAAACTACAAAACTCTTTTACAAAGTGATGTAATTATTCGTGAATTTTTAGTAAAAAAATTACGTGGATTTTATATCTCTCGTATTGAAATTGAACGTAGTGTAAAAGCTACTAGAATAATGGTTTACACATCACGCCCAGGTATGATTATTGGCCGCGGAGGGGATGGTGTTAGTAAATTAAAGCTAGAAATGGTTTCAGCTCTCAACAGAAAAGGCATAGCTATTCCTGAAGATTTCAAATTTGATATTATAGAAGTTACAAATCCAGATGCAGATGCTGCTATTGTCGCATGTTCTATCTCTGAAGGTCTTGAAAAGCGTCTTCCATACCGTAGAGTTATAAAGCAAGCCATTGAAAAGGTTATGGCAGCTCGTGGAGTAAAAGGAGCACGTATTTACATAGGTGGACGTTTAGGTGGAGCAGAAATTGCCCGTAGTGAACAAATCAAACGTGGTTCTATTCCTCTTCAGACTTTCCGCGCAGATGTAGACTTTGCTCGTGAGAAAGCTCATATGACATATGGAGATATCGGTATTAAAGTTTGGATATATCGTGGAGAAGTTTTTACTGCACCAGGGACATCTGCAGCAACAAGAAAAGAAAGTTTAAATTAAAATATTTATATGTTAACACCAAAAAAAGTAAAATTTAGAAAATGGCAAACAGGTCGTACCGACATGAAAAAGGTTACTCCTGATACCCGTGGTATCACTGTTGCTTTTGGTTCATATGGCTTGAAAGCTACTTCAGGTGGACGTGTTCGTGCAAATCAATTAGAAGCCGCACGTAAAGTAACATCAAGAACACTTGGTAAAACAGGCCGTATGTGGATAAGAGTTTTTCCTGACAGACCTTTTACTGCTAAACCAGCAGAAGTAGGAATGGGAAAAGGTAAAGGTAATCCAGAAGGATATTGTTTAGATGTTCGTCCAGGCCGAGTATTGTTTGAAGTAGATGGAGTTACTGAAGCTATAGCCAAAGAAGCTCTTCGCAAGGCAGGAACAAAATTACCAGTAACTACTCGTATAGTTGCAAGATAACGAAGTTATAAAGTAAGAAGTTCATAAAGTTATAAAGAAGAAATTACTTTCAACTTTAAAAACTTTATAACTTGATAAACTAATCATTATGGATACAAAAATAAAAAAATTAAATAAAGTTTTAAAGGGTAAAGTCACTTCTGATAAAATGGATAAAACCATTGTTGTTGAAGTTACTCGCTTTGTAGAACATAAAAAATACGGAAAGAGAATTAAGAAAACAAAGAAGTACAAAGCTCACGATGAAGAAAATGTAAAGAAAATAGGTGATATGGTCGAAATAGAGGAAACAAAACCCATGTCAAAAGACAAGCATTTCAAAGTTATAAAGTAAAAAGTTCATAAAGTTATAAAGAAGAATTCACTTTCAACTTTAAAAACTTTATAACTTGATAAACTAAATTATATGATTCAAGATGGAACAGTAGTAAATATAACAGACAACGCCGGCGGAAAAATCGGAAAGGTTTTCAAAGTACTTGGTTCTTCAAAGCGTCGTTATGCTGGTATTGGAGATAGAGTTATACTTTCAGTTAAAGTTGCTGAGCCAAGAAAATTGATAAAGAAAAAAGATGTAGTTCAGGCAGTTGTAGTTCGAACAGTTAAGTCATATCGTCGTAAGGATGGTTCTTATATTCGTTTTGACGACAACGCAGTTGTTATTTTAGAAAAAGATAAACTAGATCCTAAAGGTGGTCGTGTGTTTGGTCCAATTCCTCGTGAGCTTGCTGAACGTGGCTACCAAAAAATTATTTCATTAGCACAAGAAGTTATTTAAGTAATTAAGAATTAAGAATTAATAATTACGAATTAAAATACTATGAAGATTAAAAAAGGAGACAATGTAATAGTTATTACTGGAAGCAACAAAGGCAAAAAAGGCAAAGTGTTAAAAGCTATGCCATCTGAAAACAAAGTTATTGTTGAAGGAGTTAACATGAGAAAGAAAGCTCATAAAGCAAGAAACAAAGGTGATGTAAGTCAGATACTTGAAATTGCAATGCCAATACACGTATCAAATGTTGCTAAAAGAGACTAAAAGTAATTAAGAATTACGAATTAAGAATTAAGAATTACGAATTACGAATTACGAATTACGAATTAATAATTAACCCATGGGGTGATTGTGTTCAATCAGAATTTAAAATACAATGGAAACAGTTAAACAAAAAGAAAAAAAATCATATAGTGCACTAAAGACAAAATACGGATACAAAAACGTAATGGCTTCACCTCGCTTAGTAAAGATTGTTGTTGCTAGTGGTACAGGTTCTGGTCTTAAGCGTAATAAAGACCACAACAAATTAGTGATTGAAAGAATTGCAAAAATTACAGGTCAAAAGCCTGCAACAAAAAGTGCAAAGAAATCAATTGCTAGCTTCAAAATTCGTGAAGGTGATCCAGTGGGTGTAATGGTTACACTTCGTGGAGCTCGCATGTACGGATTTTTGGACAAGCTTATCAATGTTGCTATTCCTCGTACAAAAGACTTCCGTGGTATTGAGAGAAAAATAGTTGATAGTATTGGTAATCTTACAATGAGTATTAAAGAACATACAATATTTCCTGAAACAGGTGACGAAGAATTAAAAGATGTGTTTGGTCTAGCAGTAACAATCGTTACTACAGCAAAATCAAAGCCAGAAGCAACCGAATTCTTTGAACTTATAGGTATTCCATTTAAAAAATAGGAATTAGCAGCTAGGAACTAGCAGCTAGGAACTAGAGGTTAGTATTTAGGAACTAGGAACTAGGAACTAGGAGCTAGGAGCTAGCAACTAGTAATTACAAAATATAAATACACAAAATAAAAATCCCCATCAGGGGATTTTTATTTTTGTGAAATTATCTCATAAATGCTACATATTATGCACCTGCAGAATATGTAGCATTTATGATAAATAATTATTTTTTTAACTAATACAAAGTGGTACAAACTCTGCAGGTGCAGAGTTTGTACCACTTTGTATTAGTTCGTATATTTGGAGTAGATAAACTTTGGTATTTTTTTCTACCTAGTTACACACAAATTGTAAGTTATTCATTTATATTTATATTATGTAATCATAATAATAAAAATATAAGTGTGGAGGTTGACTTATATATATCTATCTGATAGTATAGGGGAACGTGAGTTTTAGATCCGTTTGTCTCCTTCTTCGCCCGACTCAGCAGAGTTTAGGGAAGGGGCTCAGAAGAAAATAAACGAGATATCCTAACTCATGTCTAGTACTAAATACTAGAAGCTAATTATTTATATATGGCAAAAAAATCAGTAACAGCAAGACATTTAAAGAAGTCAAAATTTAGTACACGAGAAACAAATCGTTGTTTTCGTTGTTCACGTGGACACGCTTATATGAGAGACTTCGGTCTTTGTCGTATTTGCTTCCGTGAATTAGCAAACGAAGGTATGCTGCCAGGTGTTCGCAAATCAAGTTGGTAACAAATAAGGTGCGCTAGGAATTGCCTTGGGCTCATAGCGGCAAAACCTAACGCTCAAAATTAAACAAACAAAATTATGGATCAAATAGCAAACATGATAAATATGATAAAGAATGGAGGTCGTGCAGAGCACGAGTTC
>JAENWX010000027.1 GCA_016649835.1 Minisyncoccota bacterium
GATAAAATAATAGTTTATAAAACTGAAAAAGATTTAGTTAAATTATTAAAAAAGATTAAACCAGATATTCGTTTTATTGGTAAAGACTGGAAAGGGAAGCATTTTACAGGCGATGATTTGCCTATTAAAGTAATTTATAATAGTAGAAATCATACATACTCATCTTCTTCATTAAGAGCACGTGTTTATGAGTCAGAGAAGAAGATAATAGGAAAATAGTCTTTTAGATTCTCGTGCCAGTAAAAAAGATGTCATTTAGACATCTTTTTTCTTGAGCCGGCACGAGGATTCGAACCCCGGACATCCACTTTACAAAAGTGGCGCTCTACCAACTGAGCTATGCCGGCATGGCATATTGTTTAATAATAACAAATAATTTTCAATGGCATAACTTTGTGGCTTGTCCACCAAGACAGCTACACCCCAAACATTAAACTTTTTTTAAAAAATCAAAACTTAATCTTCATGTTCTTTCCTAACTTTTTCTTTAATACGCTTTATTTTAGCCTTAGATTCATGGATGGCTCTTTTAACGAATGAATCATTTTGCTGTTTTATATCTTTTGCTTTACTTTTAAAGTATTTAGATATTTTAGGCAAATTATTTCTAGTCCATTTTCTTGTCTTTGTTAAAACTATATAGAAATATTTTACCGATACTAACACTATCCATTGGATTATGTGTTTGGTTAAATATAGCATAATCTTTTCAATCTGTCTAAAGTATATTTCGGGAACAATTTTTCTGACCAATATGGGAGCTTCAGTGCGTGAGGTTTTTATTTCCCACGCACGAAACATCACCATTCCAAAAAGTGATACTATTGATATAAAAAATATAATAATAGTTACTAACATATATTAATTGATTGATTCGTGTGTGAAAGAAATTAACTTCGCGTTGTTGTTTTTAAGTAGAGTTTCTACTGTAACTTCAGGATTTTTTATGTAAGGCTGATCCATAAGTGTTTGTTCTTTGAAATAAGTAGAAATCTTTCCTTCTAGCATTTTCTTTTTTATTTCTTCTGGCTTGTCTGATTCTCCTACTTCTTTTTCAAAAACTTCTACAACTTTTTTTCTATCTTCTTCTGTAATGTCTTCTCTTGAAGTGAAAGCTGGCTTCATAGCCGCAATATGCATAGCAATATCACGAGCAAGTTCTTTGGTTCCTGAAGATAGAGAAACAATTACTACTCTCTTGTTGTTATGTATATAACTACCAAGAATAGAACCATTTATTTCTTCAACTTTTCCAAGCTCAATTTTTTCACCAAGTTTTTGAACAATCTCATTTATCATATCTTGAGATTTAGCTTTCATTGCTTCTATACCTTCACTAATAGCTATATCAGTTAGTTTGTTGGCTAGGGTAGTAAAGTCTGAATTTTTGGCTACGAAATCTGTTTCTGAATGAAGAACCAATAATAGTGTTTTATTATCAGATTCTCTTACTACCATAGTTCCTTCAGAAGCACTACGGTCTGCTTTTTTCATAGCTATACCACTAGATTTTTTCTTAAGTATAATAAGGGCTTTTTCCATATCTCCCTCAGCTTCTTCTAGTGCATTTTTACATTGCATTACAGAAACTCCAGTTGCTTCTCTCAATTCCTTAACTAATTGTGCTGTTATTATTATAGACATATTAAAATTCTGCCAAAAGGCATGTTAATTATTTATACTTTATTTTGTTACGCCACTTGCTCCTTTATTGTAAGCTTCTTTAACCTTAGATAGGAAAAAAGAAATACTTGGAACTGATGCATCATTAGCAACAATAGGGAAATCAACCTGTTTTAAATTACAGTCAGTATTTACTACTGCTATTACAAGTAGATTCATTTTTTTGGCTTCAGTTACGGCGATTAGTTCTTTTTTAGGATCAATAACAAACATTACATCAGGAGTACGAGTTATTCCTGATAGTCCTTGGAAGTTTTTAGTCATATCTTCCATCTCTCTGTCGATAAGAAGTCTTTCTTTTTTTGTATATTTTTCAAGCTCACCTTTTTCTTTCTGGTCTCTAAGGGATAGTAATTTTGAAATTCTCTTTTTTATTTCTGGGAAATTTGTAAGTGCTCCTCCTACCCAACGTTCTGAAACATAAGGCATATTAAGAGAAAGTGCTGTTTCAACTATTTGTTGACGAGCTTCTGGTTTTGTTCCAACAAATAATATTGTTTTACCACTAGCTGCAAGAGCAGATACTGTTTCTAATGCTTTTTGTAAAAGTAATTCTGTTTTCTCGATATTTATGATATCGATTCCGTTTTTTGTTGTAAAAACGTATTGCGCTGTTGATGGATGTCTACGACTTTTAGAATATCCGTAATGAACACCGGCTTGAAACATTTCTTCCACTATATTTTGTGTACTCATATTTTATGGTTAATTAATTCTGCTACAAAGGCAGATATATTTATAAAAGCTCCGTTTTTAAGCATTCCAGCTCGCCCCGCTATAAGCGTGGGCTTTTTACAAGGTGATTTTAATTTAAAAAATCCCTCACGGAACATGAAAACATAGTACCAGAAAAACCATTACTTTGCAACTCTAATTTTTTGACGGAAGGCTATTTTTAAGGTAATATGGGGGTTATATATGGAAAAATCTAAATTTAACGAAAAGAAGATAACAAGCAGAACCGAGGACTATAATCAGTGGTATTTAGACGTTATAGATGCAGCTGAGCTTGCAGAAAACTCACCAGTCAAAGGATGTATGATTATTAAGCCTTGTGGTTATGCTATCTGGGAAAAGACTCAAAAAATACTAGATGAAAAATTTAAAGAAACTGGAGTGCAAAATGCTTACTTCCCGATGTTGATCCCAGAAAGATTATTAAAGCGTGAAGAAAGTCATATCGAAGGATTTGCTCCAGAAGTTGCAGTTGTAACTCATGCTGGTGGTAAAAAATTAGAGGAGCCTCTAGTTCTTCGTCCTACTTCTGAAACAATCATGTATGAAGTTTTTTCTAAGTGGATTCGCTCACATCGCGACTTACCACTTTTGATAAATCAATGGGCCAATATCATTAGATGGGAAATGCGCACAAGATTGTTTCTTCGTACAACAGAATTTCTGTGGCAAGAAGGCCACACTGTTCATGCTACCGAAGAGGATGCTTTAAAGAGAGTTTTATTAATGTTAAATATCTATAAAGATTTTGCAGAAAATTATATGGCGATACCAGTTATTGCCGGTAGAAAGTCAGAGTCAGAAAAATTTGCAGGAGCAAAAGATACTTATACTATTGAAGCAATGATGCAAGATGGAAAAGCATTACAATTTTCAACTTCCCATAATCTTGGACAAAATTTTGCCAAAGTATTTGATGTTGGCTTCCTAGATGAATCTAATACTAAACAATACGGATGGCAAACAAGTTGGGGACTATCTACTCGCGTGATTGGTGGTCTTATTATGAGCCACAGTGACGACAAAGGATTGGTTCTTCCTCCTAAAATTGCTCCAATTCAAGTAGTAATTGTTCCTATCATCCCTAAAGAGTGGGATAAACAATTAGTTATGGAAGAGTCTCAAACTGTTTTTTCTAATTTAAATTTAGTTGGAGTTAGTGTAAAGCTTGACGACAGAGACATGCGTCCAGGTGAAAAGTTTTATGAATGGGAGAAAAAAGGTATTCCTCTTCGCATAGAAATAGGTCCAAAAGATTTAGCCAGCAATACTGTTGTAGTTGTTCGCAGAGATACTGGTGAAAAGAAAGCTGTATCACTTCCTGATTTAAATAGTGCAGTGTTAAGCATTCTTGAATTAATTCAAAATAATTTATTTGAACAAGCTAAAAATCGTTTAACAGAAAATACTGTTTCTGTAGATACATGGGAAGAGTTTACAAAAGCTATTGAAGAAAATAAATTTGTAATTGCACATTTTTCTGGAGACACTGTTGTTGAAGCACAAATAAAAGAAGAAACAGGAGCAACAATTCGTTGTATTCCACTTGATCAAGTTGAAGAGCAAGGTTTATGTATAAAATCAGGAAAACCTTCAAAGGGAAGAGTTATTTTTGCTAAGTCATATTAATTTATGTTTGATAAATTTTACAAAATGTTTTCGAACGATATAGGTATAGATTTGGGTACAGCCAACACGCTGGTTTATTTGAAGGGCCATGGCATTGTTATTAACGAGCCTAGTGTTGTTGTTGTAAATCAAAAGACTGGTCAAATAGTTGCGGTGGGGGCAGAGGCTAAGCAAATGCTCGGCCGTACTCCTGGACACATAAGAGCTGTTCGTCCAATTGTGGATGGTGTTATTTCTGATTTTGAAGTTACCGAAGAAATGATTAGTTACCTAATCATTAAAACAGAAAAAATGTCCAAAAAATTTATTCGTCCAAGAGTTGTTGTAGGAGTTCCTACTGGTATTACAAACGTTGAAATAAGAGCGGTGGAAGATGCGGCTCGTTCTGCGGGAGCAAGAGAAGTTTATATTATAGAAGAACCAATGTCTGCTGCTATTGGAATCAGATTGCCAGTTAAGGAAGCAGTTGGGTCTGTTATTGTAGATATAGGCGGAGGAACAACTGATATTGCAGTGATAGCTCTTTCTGGTGTTGTTCGTTCAAAAAATATTAAAATTGCTGGAGATTTACTAAATACAAATATAGTAAATTATATGAAAGATGAATTTAAGCTTCTGATAGGCGAGAGAACTGCTGAAAATATTAAAATTGCCATAGGAGGAGTTATAGAAGGTACTCCAATGGAGGCAGAAGTTAGAGGAAGAGATCTTGTTACAGGTCTACCAAGACAAGTAATAGTAACCGACTCAGATATTCGTGAAGCAATTTTACCTTCTGTAATAAGCCTAGTTGATGGTATTAAAGAGGTATTAGAAACTACACCACCAGAACTTCTTTCAGATATTATTAATCGCGGACTTGTTCTTACTGGAGGCGGGGCTTTATTAAGAGGCCTCGATGTTATGATACAAAATGCTATTAAAATACCTATATATGTAGCAGAGGATCCTCTTTCTGCAGTAGCTCGTGGTACGGGTATAATATTAGATGACCTTGAGTCGTTCGTAGAAGTTTTATTAAATACAGATGAGACATCAGTTCCAAGATAAAAAACAAATAACAAGAAGAAAAAAAATTATTCGAAACATAATTGGTTTTGGTATTTTTTTTATATTATCAGTGGTAGGATTTTTATCTTGGACAGGTAAAATTTTTAATTATGTAGGCAAGCCAATTTGGAGTGCAGAAAAATTTGTTACAGATGGTTTATATAATACTAATTATTTATTTCGTTCTAAGGCATCAATCACCAAAGAAAACCATCTTCTAATAGAAGAAATTTCAGATAAAAAATTATCAATGATTGATTATCAAATTTTAAAAAATGATGTTGATAAATTAAAAGAAATATTGGGTCGCATTCCTGTAAATAATGATTTTATATTAGGAAATATTTTAGCAAAGCCCAACCATTCTTTGTATGATACTTTAATAATAGACATTGGTAGTGATTTGAAGTTAAAAAAAGGAAGCCAGGTATACGCAAGTGGAAATATTCCCATTGGAAACATCGCAGATGTTTATGATAGTACTTCTTTGGTTTCTCTTTATTCATCTCCAGGTCAAAAAACAGAAGGGTTTATAGATATAACAAATATAAGCGTAGAATTAACAGGTAGGGGAGGTGGAAATTTTGAAATGATTATTCCTATTGAATTGATAATTAATAAAGGAACAATGGTTTTATTGCCTGGTAATTCTTCTTTAGTTGTTGCAGTTGTGGATGAAATAATATCAAAACCATCTGACCCTTTTAAAAAAGTTATTCTCACTTCTCCTATAAATGTGCAGAATATAAAATGGGTACAAGTAAAAACAAATTAAAATGATAAATAATTTATGATAGAAAATAATCAAAAAATAATTTATGTATTCATTGATGCGTCAAATCTTTGGCAAGCTCAAAAAGTTAAGGGTAAAATGTTTGACTTTGAAAAACTTAAGTTTTTTTTGAAAAAAAAATTTAATGCCTCAGATATCCAAATATTTTATTATACAGCTTATCCAAAGGAAGGAACTAGAGAAAAAAGTCAAGATTCAAAACATAAATTTTATACTTATCTTAAAAAAGGATTAGGATTTACTGTTAGAAAAAAAGAATTAAAAAGAATAATTGAGCGCAGTGATTTAGGTGATTTAATACAAGAAAAAGGTAATATGGATGTTGAAATGACCATAGATGCTATAAATTTTTGTAAGAAATATGATACAGCTATTTTATTTACTGGTGATTCAGATTTTCTAGCATTAGTAAATTATTTACGTAATGGGGGAAAAAAGGTTTTTACTTTTTCTTCAAAAAATAATATATCCCAAGAATTAAGAACAGGTGGAGATGGTTATTTTGATGTTCTAAATATAGAAGCAGACATTTGGGGGAGAGAATTAAAACATAAAGATGATAAGTCTTAAAATAAAAGTAGCCCTCCTTGCGGAGGGCTACCCTTGGATGTAATACCCTTAAAGTTTTATGACTAAAACCCTAAGACATGTTTAGTATACAATAGATATCTTATATATGCAATAGTTATACACAATTACAAAATGTATGAAAAAAGAATTTAATTTTAAAATAGAAAAGAAAATTCCTAATTTTTTAGGAAGAGCAGGAGTGATTTCTACTCCACATGGTGATATTTTGACACCGTCTTTTGTGGTAGTTGGAACAAAGGGAACTGTTAAAAGTGTGATTCCAGAACAATTAATTAATAATGGAGTTCAAGTAACTCTCGCCAATACTTATCATTTGTATTTACAGCCAGGAGATGAACTAATTAAAGAAGCAGGAGGACTACATAAATTTATGAATTGGAAGGGCCCATTAATGACTGACTCTGGTGGTTTTCAAGTTTTTTCTTTAGGTGTAGCTTATGGTAAGGAAATATCAAAAGTTGTCACAGTGACAGACCCAAGTTTATTAATATCAGAACGTTCTAGTGTGGATGATGGAGCTCCAAGACTTGCCACAATAGGCAATGACGGAGTTTCTTTTCGCTCACATATAGATGGTTCACTTCATTATATTACTCCAGAAAAATCAATTGAAATTCAACACAATCTTGGAGCAGATATTATTTTTGCTTTTGATGAATGTACATCTCCAACAGAAAATAATCGCTATCAAGAAGAAGCTCTTTCTCGTACACATGCTTGGGCAAAGAGGAGTTTAATTAAACATAAAGAATTAGAAAATATTAAAGAAGATAAAGCTTCGCAGAAAATTTTAGAGGTCCAACCTCTCGGCGAATCTGAGGTTGTACCTCTAAAAATTCCTGCTTCTATTACGGAAGAGTCTGAAGATGTTGCTCATTCTCAGGTCCTCGGACGAGGGAGGACGAGGGGCCAGACCAGTTCGCCTGAGCAACATCTTCAGGCTCTTCCACAGGCATTGTTTGGAATCGTCCAAGGGGGACGCTCCGAAATACTTCGTAAAAAATCAGCAGAAGTAATAGGCAGTATGGACTTTGATGGTTTTGGAATTGGTGGCTCTTTTGCGAAAGAAGATATGTCTACTGCTGTTAAATGGGTGAATGAAATTCTTCCAGAAGAAAAGCCTCGTCATTTACTTGGAATAGGTGAGCCGGAAGATTTATTTATGGGAGTAGAAAATGGCGTAGATCTTTTTGATTGCGTAGGTCCAACCCGCATTGCTCGCAATGGGACTATGTTTACCAAAAATGGAAAAATAAATATTCTTAATGCAAAGTTTGTAAAAGACTTTGGCCTTATAGATGAAGGCTGTGAATGTTATACTTGTAAGAGTTACACTAGAGCTTATATGTCTCATCTTTTCCGTGCAAAAGAAATGATTGGAGCCACACTTGCTTCAATACACAATATATATTTTATTACTAAATTAGTTGCCGATATGCGCCAAAGTATACTTGATGGAACTTTTGTTGAATACAAAAATACATTTTTACAAAATTATAAATCCCGTTAGAAGTAGAATGTAATCATTCGTGAGTTCTAATCGGGATAATTTTAAAGATGAATTTTTAAATAAATACTTGTCCCGTACTAAAATTTAGATTACGTGACATAAAGATGATAATTATAAATTAAAATTTTTAGTACTAGGATGAAAAACAATAAAACTGTCCACCATACTCTTTTTTAGCGATAGCAAAAATTGAGTAGGAATAAAATAAATATGAAAAATAAAGTTTTTAAATTAAAGAGTGAATTCAAACCCGATGGTGATCAGCCAAAGGCTATTTCAGAGTTGTTAAGTGGCCTAAATAAAGGCATGGAAAAGCAAACACTATTAGGAGCAACTGGTACTGGTAAAACATTTACAGTAGCAAATGTAATTGCTGAATGGAATAAACCTACTTTAGTGATAGCTCACAATAAAACACTAGCAGCTCAGCTTGCTCAAGAATTTAGAGAGTTTTTTCCTGATGCTGCAGTTCACTATTTTGTATCTTATTATGACTATTACCAACCAGAAGCATACATGCCTGCGTCCGATACTTATATTGAAAAAGATGCCCAAATAAACAAAGAAATAGACCGCTTGCGCCACGCTACCACACAGTCGCTCCTTACTAGGCCTGATGTTATTATTGTGGCGTCAGTGTCATGTATTTACGGGTTAGGTAGTCCAGAAGACTATGAAAAAGTTAATTTAAAACTTGAAATTGGTATGAAAATTGAGCGCTTAGAACTAATGAAAAAATTAGTAATAATTCATTTTGAACGTACTAATGCAGATATCACTCCGGGAACATTTAGGTCAATAGGAAACAAGGTAGAAGTAATGCCAATATCAGAAACTTTTATTTATCAGATAGAGTTTGAAGAAGGGGCAATTTTTAGAATAGCAAAAGTGGACCCAATTTCTTCTCATATAATAAAAGAAGAGAAGAATATTTTTCTATTTCCCGCAAAGCATTTTATTACAAATAAAGACCAGTTAAAAATTGCATTTAAAGATATAAAATCAGAATTAGCTGCTCAGCTTAAAAAATTTGAAAAAGAAGGTAAGCCGTTAGAAGCTGAAAGAATTAAAAGAAGAACAAGTTATGATTTGGCCATGATTAAAGAGATTGGTTATTGTAACGGAATAGAAAATTATTCTAGGCATATGTCTGGCAAAAAAGAAGGGGAGGCCCCAGAAACATTACTCTCATATTTTAAAGGTGAATTTTTAACAATTATAGATGAATCTCACGTGACACTTCCTCAAATAGGTGGTATGTATGCAGGTGATGCATCTCGAAAAAATACTCTTGTAGAATTTGGTTTTAGATTACCTTCAGCAAAAGATAACCGTCCATTAAAAATAGCAGAATTTGAAGAGAGAACAGGGCAAACAATATATGTATCTGCAACTCCTAGTGAAAAAGAAAAATCCGCAAGCCAGCAAATAGTAGAACAAATAATTCGCCCTACAGGTCTTATTGATCCTGAGATAATTGTACGACCAGTCTCCGCTTCCACAAATGAGAAGCTTTTTGTTTCGCCGTCTGACGAGGGTAAACGAGGAGCCAGACCATCGGAAAAAACTTCTGACTTGCTACGACAAAAGGATGATTCATTTGAAAATTATGGCGGGCAGATTCAAGACTTTATTAAAGAAGCAGAAAAAACAATCAAAAAAGGATTTCGTGTTATTGCTACAACCTTAACAAAAAAAATGGCAGAAGATTTGTCTATTTACTTAAAAGAAAAGGGAATGAAGGCTGAATATTTACATAGTGAAATTAAAACGATAGAACGAATTCAAATATTAACTGCTTTTAGAAAAGGTGATATGGATATCCTAGTAGGAGTAAACTTGCTTCGTGAAGGTTTAGATTTACCAGAATTAGCCCTTATTGGTATTTTAGATGCAGATAAGGCTGGTTTCTTGCGTTCTGAGACGTCTTTAATACAAACAATAGGACGAGCCGCTCGCAACGTAGAAGGTCGTGTTATCTTATATGCAGATGTCATGACTGACGCACTTGAAAATGCTATTAAGGAAACAACTCGCCGTCGTAATATACAGATATCTTATAATAAGAAAAATAATATTACTCCAAAAACAATTATAAAAAAGATTAAAGATATTACAGAAGAGCTTGAAAATAAACATGAAAAAGCTGTGGGAGCAGAGCTCGATTTAGATGTAGAACTATTTAAAAAAGCCTTCATAAAAGACAAGAGTAATAAAGGTAAAGGGGAGAGAGATTCAATTAAAAATTTACTACTTTCAGATCAGGATAGAAATAAAATTATTTACGAAAAAATAATAAACCTTAAAGAAAAAGAGATGAATAAAGCTGTAAAAGAATTGGATTTTGAAACGGCGGCTATACTTAGAGATGAAATTATAGCACTGAACAATAAGCTTTCACCCAAAGATAAAAAGTAAAAGTTATATTTTTAAAAAATTATCATTTAAAAAGCTACACAAATTATAATAACAAAAAAGCCCTCGTCTGCTTGCCCCGAAGTTAAAATAGATATAA
The DNA here is from genome assembly GCA_016649835.1 of Minisyncoccota bacterium. Classification (GTDB taxonomy): domain Bacteria; phylum Patescibacteriota; class Minisyncoccia; order Phycocordibacterales; family UBA9973; genus UBA8515. Next base: position 10,507 of record JAENWX010000027.1, read on the forward strand.
AGTAAAAGCCTTATTTGTCAAATATGTATTTTCATGTTAGTATATATGTAGTTAAATATTGATACACCTCCACACCCATATTTTTATAGTTGATTACAACGCAGACTCTTGTCTGCAATAAAAATATAGGTGTGGGGGTATACCCCCA
>JAENWX010000015.1 GCA_016649835.1 Minisyncoccota bacterium
CTTCAAACACAGTTCTTGTAACTTTTGCTGACCCTGGTCAAAATCTTGCTTCTTCTACAGGGGTCGGACTCCTCCCCGGATTTAACCCTTATTTTATAACAAATTATTTCCACCTTTTTACCAATTTGGGAGGGGTCCGACCCCTCTAGACCTATATATACCAACGTATTTTGGATAAACTAAAAGAAACTGCGGGGCAAAGCTTCGCTTTGCCCCGCAGTTATAGAGTAATAATGATTATTTTCTAATGTGTAAAAATTATCTGCACCGTTCTCATTATAATCCCAAAGTCCATAAAGATATTTCTGTTTTTAATATAAAACAAATCATATTCAAATTTCTCTTACCCACGAGGCCTTGCTTCGTGGGTAGTTTTGCCTGTGAGTAACCTATTCATAGGAAGGCCCAGCCGAGGCTTATACCCATCAAGGAAAAGAGGTTTCTAGGGGTCCGACATTGAATGAGTACATTCACCCTATGGGCTGGGAGCATTTATGCCCAGTAGGTCATTCTGCTGAATGACACGTAAGTCATTTTGCTAAATGACACGTAAGTCATTTTGCTAAATGAGGGTCGGACCCCTATAAGACCTGATGGGTATGATTACGACTAAAAGCAATGAGAATATTAAAAAGTCTTGACTATTCGATATTATCTTATATTTTAGACATAAATTTACTAAATTAATATATGTCGAATATCTGACTATTTATGCTTGACTTCTTTACATCATAATATATAATATAAAATATGATAAAATATGTTGAAAAAATTAAAAAACTTCGCAACGAGCGAGGGCTTTCTCAGGATCAGATAGCAAAAGCAATAGGGGTATCACGTCCCACTTATACAGCGATTGAGGTTGGTAAGCAAGAGCTTAGTTTAGAAGAAGCAAAAAAGTTGTCAGCATTATTTGGTATCAGCGTAGATGAGTTATCGTCGGGGAATATTTCAAATATGCATAAATATAAACACATGATAATTACTTTTTTGCGCATGAATATTTCAAAAGATGGGAAAATACCAAAAACAAAACTTGCAAAAATGCTTTATTTTGCAGATTTTGCCTGGTTCTATAACCATCTTGAAAGTATGAGTGGTATGCCATATAGAAAGATAGAATATGGTCCAGTGCCCGACGCCTTCTTTAGGGCTTTGGACGAACTTGAATCTGATGGGAAAATAAATATTGATTCCAAGTGTGGTAATGGTAAGGATGTGTATCTTATCAGTGAAAATGAAAGCAATAGAAATGAAAAGATTCAAACTATTTCTGCAGAAGAAAAATCATTAATGAAAAAGATTGCAGAAAAATGGAAAAATAAAAATACTAAAGATATTGTGAATTTTACTCATAATCAATTGCCTTACTCACTGTGTCGAGAAAATGAATTGATACCATATGAACTTATAACGCAAGAAGACCCAGACCTGGTGTATTAAAATATATGGAAAGTAATTATTCTGTACAGATTGAAGCATTTGCGGAGAAGCACTTCATTAAAAATTTTAAGAAGAAATACAATTCAAGTTGGGATGTTACCCTTCGTGCTATATTTTTTCAATTGGAACATATAGATAATTTTTTACAAACAGATAAGGCTATAACTATTATAGATAGTGGAGAGGTAAAAATAATAAAGACAGAATTCAAAATAGCTGGTTCTAAAGAATCAGCAAAAACATCTGGTAACAGGTGTATAGTTGCTTGGCATATAAAAGATAGGTTTGTTTCAATTTTGTTGGTTTATAGTAAAACAGATTTAACTAGTGGTAATAAAGAAACCGAAGAATGGAAGAAAATTATAAAGGATAATTATTCAAATTATAAAGATTTATTTTAAAAACAAAGAAATAGAAGTTACATTAGACCAATAAAAAACCGCCCCTTACGGGGCGGTCAGCACATACAGGTAGCTTTCGCTTTTCCTAAAAGGAATTTGTCCCTGATGGCTAGTTACTAGTAAAGTATATACTTTTATTGGTTATAGTGGCAATACTGTAAATAAACACATAAAATTAGTGAACTTTTTGAAAAATCAACTATTCTACAGGGGTCCGACCCCTGTAGGCCCTTATATACCAACGTATTTTGGATAAACTAAAAGAAACTGCGGGGCAAAGCTTCGCTTTGCCCCGCAGTTATAAGGTAATTAATGGACTCGCAAGAACCGTTCTTGCTACCCTTGGGTTGGACCCCTCATTCAGCAGAATGACCTAATTCCCTACAGGAGTACAACCCCTGGGGCCAGTTGGGGGTTGGACCCCTAAGTTAAGCTAGGACTGTTCTTGCTTGGTTCCGCTTTGCTCACTAGAGTTGTTTGAGTAAACAATTGACATATTATTCAAAGATAAAGTATAATAAAAAAATGTTGAACGATGAAGACATAATAAAACTTAAATCAGTTTTTGCAACTAAAGAAGATATACAGGGAATGAAAGATGACATTCTGATTATTAGGGGTGATGTTAGTTTTACAAAAACTGATATTTTAGAAATGAAAAGTGATATGGCTGATTTGAAAGAATTAGTTCAAGGTCTTATTGTTTCTATGGATGGTATTGCTAAAGCTATTGGAAATTTAAGCGTAGAATATACAGCTATCACTTCTCAGCTTTCTCGTCATGAATTATGGATTAAGCAAATTGCTGAAAAAGTTGGGCTTAATTTAGCTACTGATTAATAATATATTTTAAATAAAAAGGACTCGCAAGAACCGTTCTTGTGAACGGATAAAGTGAATCTTTGCCTTCTTTTGTGTTGGTTTTAAGTTAATATCTAATGTGTAAAAATTATCTGAATCGTTCTAACGATAATTCCTAAATCTAAAGTTTTTGTTCAATGTATTCTTTAAAATTAAGAATGTAATCTTTTTCATCTTGTTTAATGAGGAAAGGGAGAACATCGATTGTTAATTCTTTGAAGTTTAGATTTACACAAAAATCTAGAAGAGTTTTTTTAAGTTGAGTTTTATTTTCAATATTGAGTTTTTGTTTTAAATAATCAAAATTAAAATCAGTTAATCCCATTAGATATACTAAATCATAGAAATCACGTCCTTTTGCTCTCTTCCTTTCTAATATAGCAGCAATTTTTTGAGAAAGTATAATATCAATAGGAGTAGCTTTTATATTTCGAAATACATCGAATTTCTGGAGAAGTATCGTTTCTGGTGTGAATATGAAATTGTGAGGCATAGTATCTATCTGAATCATTAATTTTTCATCACTATAAGGAGAAATCATATTTTCAAATAATATATCAGGAATCTTGATATAACATCTAAATGCCCCCTTGAAAACATTCCGGACTTCTACCTCATATCCTTCTAAAGAGAGCTCTTTTTGTATTTTAACAGACATTTCCTCGAATTCTTTTTCGGTAAGATTGAAATTGTCGAAATCAAGGTCTTCAGAGAACCTTCTTCCTTTATAGCATATTTTAATTGCTGTCCCCCCTAAAAAAGATAATTTCTCTCCGAAGTTACTTTTAAAAATAATATCAAGTATTTTATACTGTAGATACTCTCGAAGAATGCTTTTATCAAAACCTTGAGGGTAGGAATAATTCTTTTTTATCTCGTCTAAGCTAAGCATTGTCGTTTATATATTTTCTTAATAAGGTGACCTTTTTTTCTAATATTGGAGAATTAAAAATTTTTAAATATGAATCTAGTTTTTTATTATTTATTTTTTCTTTATAAATATCAGCGTTTATTCTTAAACTAGCTATATCGTCAATATTTTTAATGTCCGATCTTAAATACAACAGGTCTAGTATCGCTTTTTCTGGCTCGGCAATTTTAAATTTATGATTTTCTTGTCCTTTTATTGTATACCCAAAGAATAAATTTTCTTTTATAGAACGATAGTTGAAATTACCAATTGGACTTTTGATTGCTGATGTTTTTTTTGTAGTGATACTAGTACGAAGAAAGACTGCTTCAGGAATGAGGGAATAGTATTGTAATGCATAATCAGTACTAATATATGAAGGTTCTCGCAGTTTGTTTGCTATCAGACAAAAGTCATCATCGTTAAACTTTTTATTAGAAAAAACATAAAAACCTCTCATTATCTTTATTATTTTTTTTGATTTTTGCCACTCATAAAGACGCCTAGAATTAAAGTTGGGGAAGACCGTCTTTATGTTATCTAGGTCAATGATTATAAAATTTTTAAATTTGTCTAAAAAATCTATATATTTCATATATGCGTTATTTTTAACTAATAACTGAAACCATTATACTATTTTAGGTTGTAACATGCAACTTTTTTAGAGTAATTCAAAGTAAATAGTAAATGAGTAAATGGGAGGAGTAAATTCTACAGGGGTCCGACCCCTCAAAAAAACGAAGTCCTTATTTATCAACGTATTTTTCCCTTCAAATCCAAATTCTGTAGGGGTCCGACCCCTGTAGGCCCTTATATACCAACGTATTTTGGATAAATAGGACTCGCAAGAACCGTTCTTGTGAAAGGACTGGTTGGGGTAAGAACGGGGAGAGAGATGAAGTAAAAATGAAAGAATATTTGGAATCATATAGATATTCTAGTTATCATGATTATCTAGGTGCAGATAGGGTAGAGGGTAGTATTTTAAATAAAGAATCATTTCCGGATTATTTTCAACAAGAGAATTCATTCAAAGAATTTGTTGAGAATTATTTTATGTATAAAAATGAATCACTATAAGCAAGAAATGTTCTTGCGAAAGGATAAAGTATGATTGTATTTGATTTGTTTATTTGAGATAATAAAAAAGTGAAAAAAATAAAGGAAAATAAAATAGTTATATATCAGAATTCATCTGGGGCCATTGAGCTTCGTGGGGATGTTAAAAATGAGACTATATGGGCAAATCGTATGCAAATGTCCAAGATGTTTGGAGTTAACCCGCAAGCTATATCAAAGCATATTGGTAATATTTATAAGGAAAAGGAGTTAAAAGAGAGGGCAACTAGTTCCAAAATGGAACTAGTTCAAAATGAGTCAGGAAGAATTGTTAAAAGACAGGTTGGTGTATATCCACTAGGCCTTGCCTCGTGGGTTATTGAGAGTATTCGTATCATTTAGCTGTCCTAATCGTATCAAAATGATACGATTAGGACAGCTAAATGATACATAAATATAAAATCCATATAGATGTTGATTGTTTTGGAATAATCGTGAAAAATGCTATTTTTTATCAATTTTTCACGATTATCTTGACAAAAACGTGAAAATTAAAGACTCACAAAAAGAGCTCCTGCTACAAAAATAGATCTTGCCTTGGTAAAAGGTATAATAATAAATTTTGCCCATTATTATTGTTTGAGTGAATAATTGGCATATAATTCAAAGATAAAGTATAATAAAAAAATGGAAAAAGATATATCAAACCTAGAACTTTTGGAATCAATAAGAAAAGGTTTTTCTGGTATTGAGACAAGATTTTCTGATATTGAGACATCTAATCAAGAAATATTGGAATCAATAAATAGGAGTTTTTCTAATGTTGAAAGTAAAATTACAAACTTAGACTTAAAGCTCACAACAGAAATTCAAGATCTTCGTATGGATTTAAAAAGTTATAAAAAAGATACTGAAAATGATATAAAAGAGATAAATAATACAGTTACAGACCTGAATGATACGTCTCTTCATTATGACAAGAGAATAGAAAAATTAGAAGACAAAGTTTTTGCTTAATTTATACTAAATACCCCGAGCCGTAAGGCTCGGGGTATTTAGACTTAAGGACTTGTAAGAATGGTTCTTAGGAAAAGGAAAAATCAATAAATATATTTCTGTTTTTAATATAATACAAATCATATTCGAATTTTTCTTACCCACGAGGCCTTGCCTAGTGGGTATACAACCATGGCAAAGGTGATGGCTAAATGAATAGCAGGGGATGCTCATTTGCATAAGAGTATTTTACCACATCTAACCACATTTAACCCTTATTTCCTTTTTTTATTTATTACTACACAGTACTACACAGGCCTAATCCATAACCCACGAGGCAAGGCCTCGTGGGGTACCCTAATGCAGTAACCTATTCATAGGCAGGTCCGTCCGGGGCTCGTACCCATCAGGGGGGGGCAAGGCTTCGCCTTGCCCCCCCCCCCTGATGGGTGTAAATTATACAATTATATAGTCATAATTTGTTTGACTTTCGACTATCAATCGACTATAATACGACTATGTTTGAACCTAAGTATCAACTAAATACGACCCTATTAAATAACCTTGTTCAGATTAAGAATTTGATTAGTGAATTAAATAATCAAAATTTCCCCGATCTTGTTTTAGCAAAGTTTGAAAAAGATAGTTATGCTATTTCAGCACACGCTTCGACAAGCATTGAAGGTAATCCAATACCTCTTACTGATGTAAGGAGAATACTTAAAAATACTCCTGCTCATGTTCGTGATACAGAAAAAGAAATATTAAATTATAACAATGCACTTTTATATTTGAATAAATTTGTATACAAACCAAAACCCATTACAAAAGAATTTATCTGTATTATCCAAGCTATGGTGACAGATAAACTTATCTCTCAAAAAAATAATGGGAAATTTCGAGTTGAGCCTGTTGTTGTTAATGATCCACGAAAAAGGGGAATCGCATATATTCCACCTAATGCAGATGATGTTTCAAAATTAATGGAAATTTTGGTTAAATATTTAGAAAAAAATTACAATAAAATAGACCCGTTAATTCTTGCTAGTATATTTCATAAACAGTTTGTTATAATCCACCCCTTTATGGATGGTAATGGTCGTACGGCCCGACTGGTAACCAAATACCTGCTAGCTCGTATGGGGCTTGATACTTTTAAATTATTTAGTTTTGAAAATTATTACAATCAAAATGTAACAAAATACTTTTCGTCAGTTGGTGTATATGGAGATTATTATGATATATCAGAGAATATTGATTTTACTGATTGGATTATTTATTTTACTGACGGTATTATTGATGAATTACTTCGTGTCCAAAAATTACTCAAAAATTCAATTTTTTCTAATAAACAAACAGAATATGAAAAAGTAATTATTGAGTATATTAAAAAGAATGGATCTATTTCCAAGAGTGAATATAGCAAAATAACAAATCGCGCACGCTCAACACAGATACTTGATTTTAAAAGGTTAGTTGATAGGAATTTTATTATTAAACAGGGTAATGGTAAGGCGACATATTATACCTTGGTTTAAAATAACCTATTAAAATCATTTTTTATGTACACACATACCCACGAGGCCTTGCCTCGTGGGTACTCGTGGGTAGACAAAATAGTTTTAAAATAATATTTTTTCTAAAGGTGTGATTGTTTTTGTTTTGTTTATTTGAGATAATAAAAAAGTGAAGAAAATAAAAAATGAAAATAAAATAGTTATATATCAGAATTCATCTGGGGCTATAGAACTCCGTGGAGATGTTAAAAATGAGACCATTTGGGCTACTCAGGCACAAATAGCAAGTCTTTTTAATATTGAAAGATCTGTTATAACAAAACACATTAGAAATATATATAAAGATAAAGAACTAGAAGAAAATCGAACTTGTGCAATTTTTGCACAAGTTCAAATTGAAGGGAATAGACGTATTGAAAGAAATATTGAACACTATAACTTAGATGCGATTATTTCTGTAGGGTACAGAGTAAATTCTAAAACAGCAACTCAGTTTCGCCAATGGGCTACTAAGACCTTACGAGAACATATAACAAAAGGTTATACAATAAACCGCAAACAAATATCAAAGAATTACGATTCATTTTTGAAGACTGTTGAGAATATCCAAAATTTACTCCCAGAATACATATCTCTTGATCCTAAGGCTGTGCTTGATTTGATAAAAGAGTTCGCTACTACTTGGGTGTCTCTTGATGCTTACGATAAAGAGTTGTTGCAGATAAAAGGAGTTAATAAAAAAATTGTAAAATTAACTGGAGAAGAATTAATGTCTGTAATTTATGACTTTAGAAATGAATTACTTTCTAAAAAAGAAGCAACAGAGTTGTTTGCTTCTGAAAGACAAAAGGGTAGTGTCGAGGGTATAGTGGGGAACATAATGCAAACATTTGGAGGTAAGCCCCTTTATAAAACTGCGGAAGAAAAAGCTGCTCATTTACTTTATTTTATGGTAAAGAATCATCCGTTTGTAGATGGAAATAAACGCTCAGGAGCTTTTGCTTTTATTTGGTTTTTAAGAAAGACTAAAATAAAGGGATTTAAAAGTATAAATCCATCCACACTTACTGTCCTTACTCTTCTAATAGCCGAAAGTAATCCAAAAAATAAAGAACAGATGGTTGCTCTTGTAACACAGCTTTTAAGATAAAGTGATTAGAAATAAATAGAGGGCAAGGCGAAGCCTTGCCTTTTATTTATTGTTCTAATGCGTAAATATTATCTGAACTGTTCTCATTATAATTCCAAAGTCCATAAAGATATTTTTGTTATACCACACAAGCAAGGTCTATGTGGTATTAATTAGGTATATTGCACAAAAATTAGCATTTGATATACTTTAAACATGAAAAAGTCCTCACTGAAAATTGGTTTGCCAATTACTATATTTAAAGAGGGAAAAAGCTATGTGGCATATAGTCCAGCTCTCGATCTTTCTACTTCTGCTTCTACTTATGAGAAAGCGCAGAGTCGTTTTTTGGATGCAACAAAGTTGTTTATTGAAGAGCTTATTGAAGCTGGTACTTTAGAACAGGTTTTGACAGGTTTAGGTTGGCAAAAAGTTAAAACCAATTGGCAGCCACCAGTTGTTGTCTCAAGCTATACTCAGCCTATAAATCTCCTATATGCCTAAAAAACAAAGTGTAACCAATAAACAATTTCAAAAGTTTTTGATATATATTGGTTGTTCTTTAAAGAGGTCTCATGGAGACCATTTTGTTTATATACGTTCTGGTTTAATTCGTCCTATTATTATACCCAAAGACAGCCCACTACCTCAATTTATTATTAGGAATAATATCAGAATTCTTAATATAACTTGGGAAGAATTTTTTAATATCTTGGAAAAAATATAAGATAAAAACAGACAAAGCGAAGCTTTGTCTGTTTTTAAATAAATTTTAGTAATCTTGTTTTAATGTGTAAATATTATCTGCACTGTTCTCATAATAATTCCCAAATCGATAAAGATATTTCTATTTTTAATATAGTACAAATCATATTCAAATTTTTCTTTGGAGTCCTCTTTTGTTCTGGCGTATCGGTACTTTATTTGCGCCCAGCCGGTGAATCCTGGGCGTATGATATGGCGGAATGAATAGTAGGGGATGTCCTTGCAAAGTAGCTCCACGAACTCGGGTCTTTCGGGACGAGGCCCCACCAGAGACAGGTCTCCACGTATTATGTTTATCATTTGTGGTGTCTCGTCTATATGAAGCTTGCGGATGATTTTACCAATAGGGGTCACACGCATATCAGTAGGTCCTGTGGACCACACAGCACCGTTTTTCTCGGCATCTTTGGTCATAGAGCGCAGCTTGTAAAGCTTGAACACTTTGCCGTTTAGGCCAACTCTGGCCTGTGTGTAAAGCACCGGGCCACGGTCGTAAAGATATATAAACACGGCGGAGACGAGTACGAAAGGTAGAGTTGTTATAAATATAATTAAAGCGAATATTGCATTTATAACCGACGTCATAAATGTATATAGTATGTCTTTTTTAATATTTATATTTTCAACAATAAACGACACGTCGATGTATTCCACTGGGATTTTATACAAATACTTTTCATAAGCTTTTGCAGTGTCGATAATTGTCACTCCTTTTTTATAAAATTCTAAAATACTTCCGTCTTTGTTTTCAATGTTTTTATCCAAAATAATAACCAGATTTTTTAAATCATTTAAGTCAAAATTTATATCACCAATAGTTTGAAAATGGTTTACAATTTTCAAACCTATCTGTGGGTTTTTTATAATAGCACTCTCCAATTCTTTCAAATAAACAGAGTCACCCACGAGCACCACCGGCGCTGTAATACCACGAGCAAAAAGGGTATATATAATTCTTCGGAAGAAGAAAGACAAAATACCAAACCCAGCAACCTGGATAAACAAATTTAATTTTGGACTAATACCAAAAACAGGAACGAAATAAAAAAGAAGCATCCCAACCAGGAATGATGAGGTAAGAGCAAGAATCCATCTTTTAAAATACGGTATAGTGGGCTTTATGTTGAGTAGGTCATAGAGTCCAAAGATATAGAAAATAAGTACCCAAGACAAATAAAGTATTAAAAATGGGGGAGTATGGCTATCAATAGCAGAAAGATAGTTTTCTTTATTAAAACGAATAAATATTAGGAATATAAAAGATATAGCAAATGACAAAAAATCCCCCAATACTATAATCCATACTCTGTTCATCCCATTAGAAGTAGGGAATCGTTAGATTCCCGTACATAAATTAATTAATAATATTCGAAACATAATTTATTGCTTTAACATAACTCCGTTCTCTTCTCTTGTATTACATGTATAACTTCTAACGGGACTCGTCATATATACAAATATTTTAACATATATAACGCAATTTTAGGAATAACTAGGGGTTCTTTAGCCCATAGGGTCAGCCCATGGGGTGATTTTGGTAAATCATCTGCTGAATCACACGTAAGTCATTTTGTTAAATGAGGGTCGACCCTCATTCAGTAGAATGACCTACTGGGTGAAATGAACACATTCACCCTATGGACTACTGGGTCCCTCCAATTTCTTTGTTTGTTTTTAAAAAAAATCTTGTTATAATTATATTATAAATTAGTGAGTATATTATACTAATTCAAAATTAAAGAATAAAGTAGTTTGGTTATAAAAATTAAATAAAGAGACTCCAGAAGTCCAAAACCATTTTAGGTTATGATAATTAATTATTTTTAAAAACAAACCAGTCATTTGTTTTTAAAAATAATTAAATCAACATTATTAGTTATTATTATATTATTATGAAATTTAATTTCAAAAATGTTTTGTTGACGTTCGGAATCTTTGCCCTCGCATTTGGATTTTTAGGAATCCAAAATGCAAATGCTGTCGCTAGTAATGCGGCAACAAATACAGACGTAACTCCAGGAACTCAATTTACTACTTATAAAGGACTTCCTGTGTTTAGATTACATGTAAATAATACGGGGGTAGACCCAGACTCTATTACTTCTCTTTCTCCAACTCCAACAGGCAGTGCAACTGATACATTAATTACTCTACGTTTCTATAACGACTTGAATAACAATGGTTATGTGGATCAAGGCGATACAGACCTTGGAGCATCAGCTGCATTTTCTTCTGATAATACAAAACAAGCTTTTGACATTACAGATGTACCAGTAGCAGCTGGTGGAACTGCTTCTATATTGATTACAGCTGAGGGGACTGAGGTTGGTAATAATAACTTAGTGTTTAATTTAGAATTTGCCGCAGCAACTGATATTGCAATGAGTACATCTCCAACAGGTACATTTCCAATGGTAAATACCCCAGCACTTACTTTTACTACGACAGTACCATCATTAACAATTACTGATGGAGCTAATGATCCAGTTGCACCTCATACTGCGACTGCAAGTGCTACAAATGTGACAGTAAAACAAGTTGCAATCACTGCTGCAGCGGGAGCATCGGATTCTCTGGTTTCTCTTGCACCAACTCCAACAGGTACAGAGAATGATAGTCTAAATATTTCATCAGTACGTTTTTATGTTGATAGTGGGTCAGCTCTTGGTCAATTTGATGTAACTGATATACCGCTAGAAACAACTCCAGCAACTTATAGTGCGAATGATGTTCGAACTGTTTTTACTTTTTCTAGTCCTGTGCAAGTTGCAGCTAGCTCCACAGTAAATATTTTGATGGTTTATAATCTTGGAGCAGGAGTAACTCCAGCAAATACTCTTTATGCAGAAATTGCTGCAGTAGGTGATGTTATTGCTGGCTCAGGTACGGCTCTTAATGGAGAAACATCAACTCTTTCTTCTTTAATTACTATTTCTGGAGTAGCCGCCAATATAGCAGTCGCTTCTGCAAAAGTTAATTCTTCAAATACAGTTCTTGTAACTATGGCTGACCCTGGTCACGATCTTGCTTCTGTAGATTATACTAAGTGGCATATTGATGCGGGAGATGGAGGAATTTCTTCATTGACTCCAGCTAGTGCTGTTGTAACCAGTGCGGGAACTCCTTGGACTGTGACTCTAACTTTTAGTGGAACTTCATTTAGTAACACAGCAACTGCTTATTCTGCAGCATTAGGTTTGTATGTAGATGGATTGGGTGTGACTGATACAAATGGTGATACCAATGCAATCGTACTACATAGCGCATCTACTGCTATTACTGACGGCCAATCACCAGTCGTGTCTTCTGTTGTTTGGAACAACGTTGATGCAGACACAGGAATTTCTGGTACGGATACAATTGTTGTTACTTTCAACGAAGCAATGAATATTGCTACTCTAACAACAGCTAACTCTGTTACTCTGGCTACAGAGTTAGGATTATCAGCTGGAATATTTGGTACAACTGGATACGGTACAGCATGGACAGGATCAAATTCTATTCTTACTATCACTCTTGGAACAGAAACAACTATTGTAGGTGGGACAACAATAAATCCAACATCTGCAGTTACAGATGTTGCTGGAAACCCCGATGCAACAGCTACAGCCATTCCTATTCTTGATGGTGTAGCTCCAACAGTTGTAATCACAGACGACGAAACTGGTACAGGAAATATTGCTGGCACAACTATTTTATACACCTTCACATTTTCTGAAGATGTAACTGGTTTTCTTACAACTGATGTTGTTGTTGCAAACGGAGCAAAGGGAACATTTACTGCTACTAGTGCAACTGTTTATACATTAGTAGTTACTCCTACTGCAGGTTTCACTGGAAATGTTACCGTTGACGTTGCTGCTGGTGTGGCAACTGATGGTACAAATGGCAACACTATTGCCACTCAATCAGTTCAAGCTGTAGATATGCTTGCACCAACCTTTACTGCAGTACGAACAGGACTCAATACTTTTGTTTTGACATTTTCTGAAACCGTAACTTCAGGTGGTGTTGATACAGATTCATTTACTGTTGTCGAAGCTGCCACAGTTTCAGCAGGAGTAGTAGTAACTAATACTTCTATTACTCTAACTACAACTGGACTAACAAATATTTCAACATCACCTGCTATCAACTATGTAGCTGCAACTGGTGATGTTGCCGATACTGCTACCAATGCTGTTGCAAACGGAGGAGCAGTTGTTCCTACTGATGGGTCTCTTCCAACCGTTGCAATCACAATGTCTGATTATGCAATAACTCGTGGAGAAACTTCAGTTGTTACATTTACATTTTCAGAAGTACCAACAGGATTTGCCAATGCAGATGTAACGGTTGAAAATGGTACTCTTTCCACAGTCACTGTAGACGGAGTAGATACTAAAATATATACTGCTACATTTACACCAACAGCAGATATTAGCGATGATGTGAATGTAATAACTGTTGGTACTGATTGGACCGATGGAACCAACGCTCCAGCAGGTTCATCAACTTCTTCAAACTATACTGTTAGCACTAGAAGAAGTAGTAGTAGCGGAGGAAGCTACGTACGTGTCACCCCAGCTGTTCCAGCACACACAGTGCCTCCTCTAGCCGACTGTTTGGCAGGGCAATTGTTTAGCGCGCTAACAGGTAGAAACTGTAACGCTGCTACTCCAGCTGTCGTATGTTCTAGAGGACATATATTTAAAGCAACAACAGGAGAGAGATGTAGTTCTTGGCTTACTGCAGCTCAATCCGCAGCACCAGGAGCATCAGGTTATGCTTTTGGAAACACTACTCTCAAAAATGGTAGTAAAGGAGAAGCTGTTAGGGAACTACAAAAATTCTTGAATATAAAAGCAAATTCTGGACTAGCAGTTGACGGACAACTAGGACCAAAGACAGTTCAAGCTATAAAGAAATGGCAAAAACAAAATGGACTAGTAGAAGATGGTCTCGTTGGTCCAAAGACAAAAACTAAAATGCACTCGATGGCACAATAGTTAGGATAGGGGTCCAGTAGGGGTCCGACCCCTGGGAGCATTTGGGGTCGGACCCCTACAGACGGGTTCGCCCTTGGTGCTTAATTATTAATCTACATTCAGGCCCGCTCCGATGTCCATCGGAGCGGGCCTGAATTGGTATTATAAATCGAAACATTTCCTAATTCGTCGGTAATTTAATCAAAATGAGAGTCATTTTGCTACTGTGGATAACTTTTGATTTTTTATCATAATTTGCTATACTACTGGTAGAAGTATGCAATAATAGCTTTTTAGATGCTTTGGTGTTCCCTCAGAGGATCTGAGGCATGAATGATTTATCATTCATAAAACCGAAGAGTTTCATCTAATTAGACGCTACTTCTAACAAAAAATGTCTGCTTCGGCAGGCCTTTTTTGTTTTTAGTTTAAATTATTGTTTGAAAAATTCCTTTCCTTCAGAAAGAATATTGTTCTTTAATATTTTATAGAATTCCTCTCCAAGATGTCCTTTTTCTAAATAACGAATCAAGGCTCCAGAAATCCAATCAGCTATCTGTATATTTGAATTGGAAGTAGAATCAATCATTTCAACTTGTATTACAGTGTTTGGAGTACAGTACGGCAATAGTTTTGCTGTTATTTCTGACCGGAAGTCTTTTTTAGTCATTCCTTTTAAAGATCTTTGATCACAGAATATGTGTATTTCTTTTTCATCTGTTGGTAAATATTGTTCTAAAACTTCGCCGACTATATTTGTGTACAGAACACCGTCATCGATTTTGTTTTTCTTATTTCTATACAAAGAAGGAATATTATTTCTTAATAAATATCCGTATCTAATTCGCACATCAAGCTTGGCAATATGTTTTAAGGTTTTAATACGAAGTTCTTCTGTAATTCCAGTTGCAGACCATTTTATTTCACTTTGGGTTCGCATTTTCTTAGGGAATTTAGAACGGAACCATTTACGGAATTCTTTATTTGTTCTCGATTGATTGCCAATAGTAAAAGAACCTATAACAAAATATTCTTCATGATTATGTTTTACAAATTGCCCACTTTCATCTAGAAATATAAACATACAAATTATTTTAACACAAATTAAGTAATAAAAATATGAGTTTTTAAATAAGAATCGGACCCTTGTAGACAAAATAACCCCTAGAGATGTATAAAGATACTGGTTTATCGGAATTTGTAATATGCATTTTTTGCATATTGCTTTTTCATCCGGGTAACTACCTTTTAGTATATTCACACAGGCAAGACATGCATGGTTTTACTACCTATTTAAATAGTATTAACACCTCAGATAGGGCCTTAGGCCCTATCTGAGGTGTATCATTTAGCTGCTCTAATCGTATCAAAATGATACGATTAATTCTCTAGACCCGACTTCGGGGATTGACATAAAATATTCATTTGTATATACTAATGAATATGGATACAACAATTTTAATTAAAACTAAAAAGGATATAAAACTACAAGCACAAGAACTTGCAAAAGATCTTGGCTTATCATTGGCTGACGTTGTAAACGCTTCTCTTCGGCAGTTTATAATAAACCAAGGAATAACAATTTCTAAATTACCCACTGAGAGTCTGGATTCTTATGTAAATAAAAAGGAAATTATCTCTGCTTATCAAAAATCACTTAAGGAATTTTAAAATATAATATGATTCTTTTGAAAACTAAGAATTACAAGAAAGATATAGCATCATTACCCAAAAAAGCTCAAAGCTTATGTTCTACACAAGAAAAACTTCTAACGAAAGATATATTTAATTCAAAACTACATACTAAGAAATTAAAAGGATTTCCTGAAGACCATGTATATTCTTTTAGAATTACACAATCGTATAGGGGTATTTTTCGTTTGTCAGGGGACAGTGTTATTTTGTTTGCTATTGGACATAGAAAGGATATATATCAGTCTTTGTAAAAAAAGGGGGTGTATCCGCACTCGATTAGTATTTACAACTCAAAGGTGTATAATTAAAGTAATTAAACAGAACCTTTAAAACTATTGTTATGGCACAGACATCCATTGATGTATTGGTTGCTTTACTTGCAGTAAAGGAGCTTGAAATCAAAACACTTCACGAGACGGTAAATTTTCTTAGCACCGCAATTAATAATCTAAGAGTTGAAAACGATGGTCTTTATAAAGAGAACATAGATCTTTATACTGAGCTTGATGCTCTTGATAAGATAAAAAAAGAACATAATATTGGATTTAAAAACGACGAGAGAAAATGAAAGCAAGTAAAAGTGGTAAAAATCGAACCAAAAAGAAAAAACATCATTTTTAAAAAAGAGCTGGATTTAAGGATGAGCACCACTTAACAGCGCGCTCGAGAGGGGGCCAAAGTGTACCATCAAACCTACTCTCTATTGATCTTTATCGTCATGACGCTTGGCACTTATTGTTTAATAATTTTACTCTAAGAGAAATTATTAAAATACTATTACGACTAGAGAAAATAAAAAAAACTTTTCCATTGTCTATAAGTGTTTATCATCATGCCGCTTGGAATTTATTGTTCAAAAATCTTTCACTAAGAGAAAGCATAGAATTACTCTTAAGATTAGAGAAAATAAAAAAATCCTTAAAACTTAAAGAACGCATCTTATAGATGCGTTTTTTTATTAGGGGTCCAGCAGAAGGGCATAGAGGGGAATCGCGTCCAGAGGTGGTCCAGAGGTGTTCGACACCTACCGCTGTAGGTGTCGAACACCTCTGGACCATGATAAATCAAGGCCGGAATAGTTGTTTATTTGACAAATACTACATTTTTGATATAATAGCAAAAACAATTTAAAATCTAATAGTATGAAAAAAGAAGAATTTGATATCGAAGAGATGTCAGAAGAAACTGGTATTTCTACTGCAGTTATCAAAGAGGCATTAAATATACCTCTTGAAACGAATTGCACGGCGAAAACTATTTTTGAGGCGCAAAAAGATTTTCGGAACGCTATCCCGGATTCTGAAAATAAACTAGGTGCATTTAAGGTGTGGTTGAGTCTAATCACTACAACGTCGGACGCTCGAAAAACATACAAGTCTGTACCAAAAGATTCTATTTACGAATCTCTTGCTTATGAAAAATGGCATATGCTCTCACTCAAAGAATTGAGTAAAATTGCCAATATGGCAGATGCAAAAAAAGTATACAAAAATTCACCTCCACGGTCATCGGCTAAAAGTTTAGCATTAAACAGATGGAATCAATTTTCATTGGTGGAAGTCAGTAAAATTGAATTTTTAGCAGATGCAAAAAAAGTATACAAAAATGCACACCCGCTATCAAAAGCAAAACTATTAGCTTTTAAAAAAATAATAGAGCTAACAGAAAGTGTTTTAGAACTTCGAAGAATGTATAAAAAACTTCCCGAAAATTCAAAAGTGAGGTACTTGGTTTTTAGAAAATGGTACATTGTTTCTTTAAAAGAAGTGATTAGTGCTTCTAATTTAGAAGAAGCAAAAATAGCCTACGACAACGCACCTGTAAATTCAGATGTAAGAAAGTTTGCTATAGACAAAATGGCAACTTATTTTGGATTTGATCCAAACTAAGTTTAAAAAAACAAAAGCTATCTCAAATTTGAGATAGCTTTTTATTTTGTCTAATCCATACATGGTATAATCTACCTATGGTAAACAAATACGAACAAAATGCTGAAATAGAAGTGGACTTGCACGGGCATACGACCAGTGAGTCTGAACTGA
>JAENWX010000007.1 GCA_016649835.1 Minisyncoccota bacterium
CCAGTAGATAGTCCACAAAATATAAATTCAGCTGAAGAATTTATAAAAAAACATTATAAATAAAATAGGGGGGGACGTGAGTACATTTTTTGGTCACAAGTATTTTTCTGCTGAAAAATCTCGCGACCCTCATTCAGCAGAATGACTTACGTGCGACTCGGCTAATCGGGTAGGACCGTGAGTACACTTTTTGGTCACACATAATTTTCTATGGAAAATTTGCGCGACCCTCATTCAGCAGAATGACTTACGTGCGACTCGGCGACAAGCCAAGCTGTTGCTTGCTTGTATACCGCCTCCGTCTTTCAAATCCTACCCGACGCAATAAATAAAATCACCCAATACTAATGTATTGGGCTCATTTATTTTTTGTGCGTCGGGTAGGATTTGAACCTACGTAGCCCGAAGGCGACAGATTTACAGTCTGTTGTAATTGACCGCTCTACCACCGACGCATTTACTAACAGGGTTAATTATACACAAATATTGAAATTTTTCAACATGACGAAAGTATGATAAAATACAACGTATGTCACAACTTTATAGTAATTCAATTTTTTGGGTAGATATAGAAAAAATAAAACCAAACCCGTTTCAACCACGTCGCGAATTCGACGAAGATCGTTTGAGAGATTTATCCGAATCCATTCGTCAGTACGGTGTACTTCAGCCACTTGTAGTATCTCGTGAAGAAATTTTAAAAGAAGATGGTGGTATAGCAGTAGAATATGAACTGATTGCAGGGGAGCGTAGATTGCGCGCTTCTAAATTAGCAGGGTTACAACAGATTCCTGTTATCATCCGAGTAGGTGATGACAACATGGCAAAGCTAGAACTCGCCATAATTGAAAACTTACAACGCGAAGATTTAAATGCAGTAGAAAGGTCTCGTGCGTTTATGAGACTTGTTGAAGAATTTAAATTTACCCATACTCAAATAGGAGCAAAGGTAGGCAAGAGCCGTGAATACGTATCAAACACTTTGAGACTTCTTGTATTGCCTCAAGAAATATTAGATGCACTATCTGCTAGAAAAATAAGTGAGGGCCACACACGCCCTATTTTGATGCTTACAGATAGGCCCCAAGAACAGATGGTCCTATTTAAAGAAATAATGTATAAAAAGATGACTGTCCGTGATGCAGAAAAAGCTGCAC
Organism: Minisyncoccota bacterium; assembly: GCA_016649835.1. Classification (GTDB taxonomy): domain Bacteria; phylum Patescibacteriota; class Minisyncoccia; order Phycocordibacterales; family UBA9973; genus UBA8515. The sequence continues at coordinate 1,158 of JAENWX010000007.1, forward strand.
GTAAAATTGCTTTTGACCGTGTTCGTAAAAAGGAATATCTTATCGATCCTGAAATTGCAGAAATGGAAGATAAATTACAGGAGTCACTTGGAACTCGTGTTCACATAGAAAAGAAGCAAAATGGTGGATACATTACCATAGACTTCTTTACAAATGATGACCTCCATACAATTTTAGGTTTAATTAAATCATCTGAAGATAAAAATCCAAATGCAATGTTAGATAAATTTGAAGCAAGTCAGGAATCTAATTCAGCGGAAATAAATGTTTCTATTGAACAAAATATCTCCGATGTTGCTGAGGATCTAGATATATTTAAGGATGACCATCTTGTAGATGATAGAACCAAAGAAGAGGTTGTAAAAACTGAAGAAGATGTTGATTTATATAACATCAAAAATTTCTCTATCTAATAAAATAAAAAATACCCCGATGTTACATCGGGGTATTTTTTATTTTAATTTTTACCAAATGATAAGAATTTTGAAAGTAAACTATTAGATTTAAGATGGAAGTTAATACGCTTGCGAGCTAAACTAGTTTTGGCGTAGTCTAGCCATTTAGATGAAGGTTTAGCATTTTTATTTGTATTTATTTCTATAATATCATTATTCTTTAATTTTGTTCCAAGAGATGAATTTTTACCATTAATTTTAGACCCTTGTGTATGGTCTCCAATATCTGTATGTATTGCATAGGCAAAATCTATAACAGAAGAACCTTCGGGTAAATCTATAATATCTCCTTTTGGTGTAAAAACAAAAACTCTATCATTAAAGAAATCCATTTTTATTGATTTTAAGAATTTTTCAGGTTTATCTTTATTTTCATTCAACTCATGAAGTTGCTGCACCCATTCAAGTTGTTTAGGAACTGATTTTTCATTACTATTTTTTTCCTTATATAAAAAGTGAGCAGCAATACCATTTTCAGCTTTCTCGTGCATTTCATAAGTACGAATTTGTATTTCTGCAATACCTCCTGTTCCAGTAAATATGGTTGTATGCAAACTCTGGTAGCCGTTTGCTTTAGGTGTAGCAATATAGTCTTTTATACGATTTGGGACAGGGGTCCATTCTCCATGAATTAAACCAAGAATGTGATAACAATCAACAACAGAATTAACCATAACCCGAAGAGCTATAATATCGTATATTTTATTTATATCCATATCATTTTTCTGGAGTTTCTTCCATAATGAATATAAATGTTTCTGTCTGTAGTCTATTTCAACATTTTTTATTTTAGATTCTTTAACCTTCTGTTCTATTTTGTCTTTTATTTCAATTAAGTATTTTATACGGGCATCTTTTTTTTCAGAAAGTAATTTTTTTACTTCCTCGTATTCTTTGGGATAAGCAAATCGGAATGCTCCATCTTCAAGTCTTCCTTTTAGTCTACCCATAGACAAACGGTTAGCTAGGGGAGCATATATTTCAAGAGTTTCAAGAGCGATACGTCTTTGTTTATCGGGTCTTACGTTTTCAAGAGTTTCTATGTTGTGTAGTCGGTCCGCTAATTTAATAACAAGAACACGTAAATCTTTTGCAACGGAAATAAAAAACTTTCTTAAGTTTTCTACATTACGTTCTATTCCTTTGTATCTAACTCTACCAAGTTTTGTAACACCTTCAATTAGGTTAGCAATTTCTTCTCCGAATTCTTTTTTTAATTCTTCTTCTGTAACATCGGCATCTTCTAAAACATCGTGAAGCAACCCTGCAGCTATAACAGAAGGGCTCATACCTAAGTCAGCAAGGTTTTGTGCAGTGCTGGCTACATGAATAAAGTAAGGATCTCCGTTTTTTCGTTTTTGTCCTTCATGAGCTTTTTTTGCAAAGTTATAAGCCTTTTCTATAAGGGCTTTGTCTTTTTCAGTGATATTTGTCGTTAAGGATATTATTTTATCTATGGTAGGTATCATAGATTCTATTATAACTTATTCGTGCTATTTTGAAAGTTTTTTATTATTTTTTATATCCTCTCCAAGTTTATGAGGATTGTGGTTTTTACACATTTTGTTACTACATCTTTCTGGGATAGTTTTTGGTCACGAATATTTTTCTTGTCGACACAAAAAAAATTTCTTGACCACGACTCGCGGTTTTGCGTGCTCGCAAAACATCGCTGCGTCTCACAAAAACAAAAACACTTAGCGAAGGCTAAATGTTTTTATTACTCTTTATATTTTCTCCCAATTTATGAGGATTGTGATTTTTACACATTTTATTTGAACATCTTTCTGGGATAGTTTTTGTGCCTTCCATCATAAGAGCTCCACACATGTCACAAATATTTCCTGTAGGTTTTGCCTTGATAGCATTTTTGCATTTAGGATAATCACTACATGAATAGAATATTCCAAACCTTCCTTTGCGTTCCATCATTTTACCTTTTTGGCACATAGGACAAGTAATATCTGTCATTTTTCTTTTAAGTTCTTCTTCGTCTTGTTTTATAAATTTACATTTAGGATAACGTGAACAAGATATAAAAGTACCTGTACCATCACGTCTAACACGTATTACAAGTTTTCCACCGTGAACTTTTTTCTTTCGTACTCCTTCTGGTGAAGGAGTACCACAAGTTGGACACATTTCTCCGGTTTCTTTTGGCCCTTCAAGTTCAATACCGTCAATAGTTTTTGCTCCGTCACAATCCGGGTAATTAGCGCATGAATAAAATTTACCAGCACGAGAAAGTTTAACAATCATACTGCCGCCACATTTTGGACAAAGCATATCAGATGGAGCCTCTCCCATATTTGTAGCTTTTGCTAATTTATCTTTTTCTTTTACATCTTTTTGAAATGGAATATAAAAGTCGCTCAATGTTTTAACATATTCTCTTTTTCCATTTGAAATATCATCCAGTTTGTCTTCCATCTCTGCTGTGAAAGTATCACTTATATATTCTCTAAAATTATTTTCAAGGAAAGACGATACTACATCTCCAGTATCAGTAGGGAATAAAGTTCTTCCTTCTTTTCTAACGTAACCTCTGTCCTCGATAGTTTTCATGATAGAAGCATAAGTAGATGGACGTCCTATATCACGAGCTTCAAGTTCTTTGACGAGACCAGCTTCAGTGTAGCGATTTGGTGGCTCTGTAGCTTTTTCTGTGCTGTTTAATTCCAGTAGTTTAAGTTCTTCTCCTATTACTACTTCTGGAAGTTCTACATCTTCACCACGAGCTCCTGTCTCACAAGTCAGCCATCCAGGGAATAAAACTCGTGAACCATTAGCTGTAAAATCTGGAATTTTGTCTTCTTTTATGTTTGCAACAATTTTTGTTTTTAATAATTTTGCATCTGACATCTGAGAAGAAACTACTCTTTCCCAAATCAATTTATATAGTTTATTTTGTTCTTCGTTTACACCAGCATCAATTTGCTCTATGTGTGTAGGACGAATGGCTTCATGGGCTTCCTGTGCATTTTTAGATTTAGCTTTGTACACATGAGCTTCTACATATTCCTTTCCATACTTTTTTTCAATAAGGGCAAGAATTTGATTTTGAGCAACTAAACTTAGGTTTGTGCTATCAGTACGCATATATGTAATAAAACCTTGCTCATAGAGCTTCTGAGCCACTCCCATAGTACGTGAAGGAGAAAATCCTAGTCTTGTACTTGCTGTTTGCTGAAGAGTTGATGTTGTGAAGGGAGCACGAGGTTGTCTTTTTTGTTCGCTTGTTTTTAAATCTTTTACAAACCACTTATCTTTAGTTTCAAATTCTAAAATTTTATTTACTTCTTTTTCATCTCTAGGTTCATCTACACAAGATAAAATAAGTTTATCTTTTTTATGAGTTTCCCAAAGTCCTTCTAGTGTCCAATATTGTTCAGGAATAAAAGCGCGGATTTCTCTTTCTCTTTCCATTATGATGCGGAGTGCAGGGGACTGAACTCGTCCAGCAGAAAGACCATAGCGGACTTTCTTCCAGATAATTCCAGAAAGATCATATCCTACGAGTCTGTCTAGCACACGACGTGCTTCCTGAGCTTTCACTAAATCCAAATCAATATCACGAGGATTTTTTAGAGCTTCTTCCACTGCTTCTTTTGTAATCTCATTAAATGTAACTCTTTTAATGGGAGCTTTGATTTTCTTGTCTTCGTCTAGGAGTTCTTTTAAATGCCAAGAGATAGCTTCTCCTTCTCGATCCGGGTCGGTTGCGAGCATTATCTCTGTAGCTTTTTGGGAAAGAGATTTTAATTCTGAGACGACTTTTTCTTTGCCTTTAGATATTTCATATCGAGGTACGAATCCAGCTGGTATATCTAGGGCGTCCTTGTTGGATTTTGGTAAATCTCTAACATGTCCAACAGAAGCGCGTACAGTATATGCACCATCTAAATATTTTTCTATTGTTTTTGCTTTTGATGGGGATTCAACTATAAGTAATTTCATAGATTTATTATTTAACTTACTAGTTCCTAGTATCTAGTTGCTAATAGCTAACTCCCAGTATTACACGAAAACATATTTTATTGCAAATTCTTTGTTTAAATATTGATTCTAATATACAATTATAAAATGGAAATACTTACAGAAGTTATAGGTTGGATAGGAACAGTTTTAATAGTATTAGCATATTATTTAGTTTCAACAAATAAAATTAGTGGAACGAGTAGAAATTACCAATTATTAAATGTTTTTGGAGCATTAGCAGTAGGAGTAAATGTTTTCAAGCAGGCCGCTTGGCCCGCTTTTACTCTAGAAGTAGTTTGGGTTCTAATAGCCATTTATTCATTAATTAAGCACAGAAAATAAATTATATGATATTTCAATCTAAGTATAAAAAGTTGGGATTGTTCATTTTATTTATCGTTATATTAATAGTTGGTTATAAGAGTATTAATATAATTAGAGATTCTTTAACATTACAATATGTTAAAGAAGAAACTTCTTGGTTAGAAAATTATTACACTATAAATGCTCATTACCCAAATGAAAATAAATTTGCAGAACAATTTTCAAAAAATAAATTATTAATGGATGCTATCACTTATATTCCTGTTCGTGGTGTACTTGATAATAATTCAGAACAAAATTTTTCTTTAAAATATAAATTATCAAAAGAAATATCAAGTGCCATTGGTAGTCCACGAATAGAAATGTTTGGATATTCGGGTTACTATATAGTTAGATCATGTGAGAGGATTATTCCAAATTTTGTTTTAAATAGTTTTATAACGGATGAATATATTTATCCGCCTGCAGGAACCATATATACTGATATTTATAGTGGGGAGGTTTATTTTTCTCATAGTGGACAATCAGATGTAAAAATTCCTTTGTTAAGTGGATTAGATAAACCGCGTATATATTCATGGATAAATAATAGTTTAAGTAATTTTGACCCAGGAGATTTAAGTACTAATGTTAAATATAAAGATAAGGTTTTTATTACAAATGGAAGTGATATATATTCTTATGATTGGGATAGTACTAATTTAAAATTAATAAATTCTCACAAGATAGGGGAAATACCACAAAATTGCTCTACTGATTTAACTTTATCAGATAAGACAAATACAGAATCTGAATCAAATAATGTTATTGATAATATATCTGGTTCTATTGAATCCAATTCAAGCCCTATAGTAAATAAAGAAAATATGATTAATGATAAAGGGCAAGTTGTTGATAAATTTATTAAAGGAAATTTTAAGGTGATAGGTACAAATGAAACTTTTAACTATCAAGAAAGATTTAATCCTAATCAGGGAGACAAAATAGATTACAATGATAATGCAGTAAATGATTGTGTTACTAAAAATTGTAGTATTGTTTATTTTAAAAATGAAAAAAATAATGAACAAAAAAGAATATCTCTGTTTAATAACTATGATAATCTTTTGACAGGAAGAGTAGTGGAAATATATTTTCTTTCAGACATGAAGTCAAGAATTTTTTTGCAAGAACCACTTCCTCATAAAAGAGATGACAGTGTTGTTTATCATATTGAACAAACAGGGAATGATAAACAAATTATAAAAGCAAACAAAGATTTATGTGTAAATTATCAAGGTGGAGATTTTAATTGTAACTCACCAAGGTTTAAGGTTGGGGATTTGGTTACTAAATTTGGTTTAGAAAATTCAATATTTTTAACTAGTGATTTAATTCAAACTCAGTTACTAAGTTATCAATATTTTACAACCCCTGATACAGGTGAAGTTTTTCCCATTGTTTATAGATAATCAAATATTTTTCTGATATTTTCTTATTCTGGCTATTTTAAATTTCAAAATCATTAATAAAGTATTTTACATCATTAAATATGGAAAAAATCAAAGGTAAATTATATGTCGGATATAGCTATGGTATTCATAATGGTGACGGAAATCAATGGCAACTTTTTACTGAAATGAGTTATAGTAAAGATAGATTAGATTTTACGGGAAGACTTTCTGCTAATAAATATTCTTTTTTAAAAGAAGATATAATTTCCATTGAACCTTATATTCCTCTACTGCCAATTTATCGTAAGGGGGTTAGAATAAAACATAAAATAAAAAGTTATCATCCTTGCATAATCTTTACTTCCTCTAAAGAAACTCCAGATAGTTTGATAAATAAATTAAAAGAATCTGGATTTTTAAATGGAAATATTTTCAAGGTAGATCCTGTTATAGAAAATGAAGTGAGAAGAATTCAAAGTAGTAAATTACCAACATTTCTTAAGGTCTATATTTTAGCAATAATTTTATTTGTTATTTTTTATTTAATTTTTGATTGGAATTTTTTAGATGAGTTTTTATAATATATATATATATATATTTAATTCTTTCTAATCTCACCCATTTCTTCCTTAATAAAGTCTTTTAGTTCCATAATGGAAAGGAGGGCGTTGGCTTTCGCTATATCCATTCCTGATTCACGGACTAAATCATCACGCTCCATAGGTTCACGAAGTAAATCAATAATTTTTAATTCCTCTTTAGAACAGTCGGCATATTTTTCTTCATCACTTTGTTCTTCGGTTTCTATTTCAAATCCTAGGGCTTCTAAAATATCTTCGCTAGTGGTTATAGGAGTAGCACCTTGTTTAATGAGACGGTTTGTACCAATTGAATTTGAAGAAAATGCAGAGCCAGGGACAGCAAGTACATCACGATTGTAGTCGAGAGCCATGCGGGCAGTAATAAGCGTGCCAGATTTTTCTTCAGCTTCTATTAGTAGTACTGCCTTAGAAATTCCAGCCATCAATCTGTTTCGTTGTGGAAAAGAATAAAGAGTAGCGATAAAGCTCGGTTCAAATTCTGAAATTAGGCAACCTCCACTGTCTACTATTTCTTGTGCAAGTCGGATATTTGTTCTCGGGTATAAAGCACTGTTATCTAAGCCAGAGCCAGGGAATGAAATTGTTCTTAGTCCAACCTCCATAGCTGTCCTGTGGGCAATGCTGTCTATTCCGAGAGCAAGACCAGAAACTATAACAATCGGATAACCTTTTAATCCACGGATAAGTTTTTCACAAATATCTCTTCCATAAGAAGTATATTTACGTGAGCCAACAACAGCTAAATATATTAAATCTTTGTCGGGAAGTTTACCTCTAATATAAAGAGTTTTTGGAGGCTGAGGGATTTCAAGTAGCGGTAAGGGGAATTGTTCTAGTTTTAATTTATAAATGTCTTCCATCCCATTAGAGATAGGAAGTCTTTAGACTTCCGTATTTAATTAATTTTAATAAATAATATAAACATTAAAAATATTCTAAATTGTATTATGTAATCGAACAAACACATCTCTAACGGGATTCATTTTTAGCAACTAGCATCTAGGAGCTAGGGATTAGTAATAAAATTTTATTTGAATGGCTAGCACCTAGTATCTAGTTCCTAGTAGCTATTGTTGTTTATTGTATCATTTTTTTATATAATATACGTATTACTTCTTCCTAAATTTTTGATTAAGATAAAATATATCAAATAGTAGGGCAGTCGGGTAATTGAGAAAAATTAGTCATAAAATTTTAGTACTGGGATGTTAGACATTAAATTCATTCGTGAGAATAAAGATATAGTTAAAGAGGGTGCAAAGAAAAAACATATCGAGGTAGATATCGACAGTCTTCTTGCTATTGATGAAAAAAGATTAGAAATACTTTCTCGTGTGGAGTCTCTTCGTGGTGAACAAAACAAAGTAAGTGTATCCATGGGTGGCACTTTAAGTCCAGAAGCTCGTGAACAATTAATAGAGGAAATGAAACTTGTTAAAGATGAATTAAAAGACAAAGAAGAAGAATTACGTGCATCTATGATAGTTTGGCAGTCTTTAATGCTACAAGTTCCAAATGTTCCCGATATGACAGTCCCAGAAGGTGATAGTGATGATGACAACCAAGAAATAAAAGTATGGGGAGAAAAACCAATTTTTGATTTTGAAGCCAAGGACCATATAGAGTTAATGACAAATCTTAAGATGGTGGATTTTGACCGTGGAGTAAAAGTTCATGGCTTTAGAGGATATTTTTTAATGGGCGATGGAGCTAGGCTCTCAATGGCTATTTGGAATTACGCTATGGAATTCTTTTCCAACAAGGGATTTATTCCGATGATTCCACCTATAATAGTACGCCGAGAAACTTTTATGGGCACAGGTTATTTGCCACAAGGTGAAGATGATTTATATAAAACTCAAGATGGTGACTTTCTTGCTGGTACTGCAGAAGTTCCTATCATGGGATTTCATTCAGATGAAATTTTGAAGCTCGAAGAATTACCTAAAAAATATCTTGGATTTTCACCATGCTACAGACGTGAAGCGGGAAGTCACTCCAAAGATGTAAAAGGATTAATAAGAGTTCATGAATTTTATAAATTAGAACAAGTTGTTCTTTGTGCTGCTTCTCATACAGAAAGCGTAAAATATCACGAAGAAGTAAATCGTAATACTGAAGAATTTATTGAATCACTTGGTATCCCTTATCACACTGTTGTTAACTGTGGTGGAGATTTAGGAATGGGCCAGGTTAAAAAATATGACGTTGAACTTTGGGTTCCAAAAGAAAGTAAATATCGTGAGATTTCTTCCGCTTCATACTTTCATGATTTTCAAACTCGTCGTTTAAATACTCGCTACCGTGACGAAGAGGGTAAAATTAGATATGCACACTCACTAAACTGTACTGCTATTCCAACTCCTCGCATACTAGTATCTTTGGTTGAAAATTTTCAACAAGCCGATGGAAGTATTAAAATACCAGAAGTTTTGCAAAAATATTTAGGTAAAGATATTATTTCATAAATAAAATATGAGAGATATACCCACATCTCCGCGCATTATAGAAATAAGGCATAAACGCCGTGTGAGAACTTTGCGGTTGTCTATTCTTTTCTTTATACTTTTTGCTTCTATTGTTTGGGCTACTTCATATTTTTCCGCAGATAAACATATCACAATAGATAAGGTTGTAGTAACAGGTACTCATATTATAGATGAGTCTGATATTGAAGAAGAAGTTTTTAAAAATATTTCTGGTAAATATTTTTATTTATATTCACGTAGTAATAGTTTCTTGTATCCCAATAAATTTATTTACAATAATCTGATTAAAAATTTTCCAAGAATAGAATCACTTTCTGTTTATAGAGATAATTTAAAAACTTTACATATAGATATAACAGAAAGAATAGGGTCCTCTTTGTACTGTGGTTCTAGTATTCCTACAAATATAGAAGACGTGGGAGAAAATTGTTATTTTATAAACAATGATGGTTTTATTTTTGATGAGGCTCCATATTTTTCAGGAAATGTTTATTTTAAATATTATATGAATCTTGGAAATGGAATAGTTAATCCTAAAGGTAAGCAAACAATGGAAGTAGATGATTTTCATAAAATATCTCGCTTTATTGATAAAATTGATTCTTTTGGTTTTAAATCTATTTATATAGTAATAGAACAAGATGGTACAAATTATTTATATTTAAACCATGGGTCCAATGACACTACTCCAAATATTATTTTTAAGAATACTGACGATTTGGATATGATACTCGACAATCTCTCTATTTCTATGAAAAAGGAAGAGTTTGCGAATGAAATAAATACTAAGTATAATACGCTTCTATATATAGATCTTCGCTTTAAAAATAAGGTCTTATATAAGTTTCAATAAAATTTTATAAATAATTATTAATATAGCTCTTTTCAAAATACGCACATAATTTTCTACTGAAAATTTGTTATGCTCGGGCCGACGCCCTCCGCAATGTATTTTTCAAAGACTATTTTAATAATTATTATCTATATAAATTATTATTGTCTTTAATTAATTATGATAAATTTCTGGGAAAAATTACCGAAACCCGCCCGACCGAACGGTCGTTCGGGCAGGCCGTTTTTTTGTTTAGCACCGATGGCAGATGTCACCGATGCGGCTTTTAGAAGTATCATTACTAAGTATGGTAAGCCAGATGTAACTTGGACAGAGTTTGTTTCTGCCGATGGTCTTGCGAGCGAGGGTAGAGAAGTATTAAAAAATAACTTAATTTTTTCTAAAAAGGAAAAGCCAATCGTTGCCCAACTATTTTCTTCCCATCCAGATAAGATGCGCATTGCTTCCAAGTATGTAGCATCTCTTGGTTTTGATGGGATTGATATAAACATGGGTTGCCCAGATAAGTCTGTTGAGAAACAGGGAGCGGGTGCAGCCATGATGAAAGATATGAAAAAGGCTGGAGAGATTATTCAAGCTGTTAAAGATGGGATTAAAGATGCAAATAAAAAAATTCCAGTGTCAGTTAAAACTCGCATAGGATATAATAAAAACCAAATTGAAGAATGGGTGCCATTTTTATTATCATGCGGCATAGATGCTCTTGTTATTCATGCTCGAACTCGCAAAGAAATGTCTTTAGTACCTGCTGACTGGAAGTATGTAAAAAGAACAGTAGAGATAAGAAATGAAATGAAACTTAAAACTAAAATCATTGGTAATGGTGATGTTAAAGATGTAAAAGAAGGAAAGAGATTAGCAAAAGAAATAGGTTGCGATGGAATAATGATTGGGCGGGGAATTTTTGGAAACCCTTGGTTGTTTTCTGGTAAAGTTCCAACAGTAAAAGAAAAACTAAAAGTAATGGTAGAACATACAAAATTATTTGAAAAAATTCTAGGCGGACATAAAAATTTTGCTGTTATGAGAAAGCACTACAAGGCCTATGTAAATGGTTTTGATGGAGCTAAGGAATTAAGAGTTGAATTAATGGAAACCAAAAAAGCTTCCGAAGTGGAAGCTCTCGTAAAGAAATTTCTAAAAAATCATTAATTTGCTATAATCAATTTTATGAAAGACTCCAATATTGCACTCTATCGAAAGTATCGCCCCGAAAGCTTTGCTGAGGTTATAGGCCAAGACCATATAGTAAAGGCTATTTCAGGCAGTTTGGCCGCTGGAAAGGTTGCGCATGCCTACCTTTTATGTGGTCCACGAGGCACAGGAAAGACCACCATCGCTCGTATAATAGCGCGTGAGCTAGGAACATCTGTAAATGATATAAATGAGATGGATGCAGCTTCAAATAGAGGTATTGATAATGTACGAGATATAAATGAAAATGTTCGAACGCTACCTTTTGATTCAAAATATAAAATTTATATTTTAGATGAAGTTCACATGTTTACAAAAGAAGCTTGGAACGCTCTTCTTAAAACAATAGAAGAACCACCAGAGCATGTAATATTTATTCTAGCTACTACAGAGCTAGAAAAAATTCCTGAAACAATTATTTCTCGCTGTCAGAGTTTTATATTTAAAAAACCTAATGATGCTATTTTATCTCAGGTTGTTACAAACGTTGCAAAGAAAGAAGGATACAAACTTGAAGATGGGGGAGCAGAACTTATTGCATTACTTGCAGACGGAGCTTTCCGAGATGCATTAGGTACTCTTCAAAAAGTTATTTCTTTTTCAAAAGATAAAACAATAAATATTAAAGAAATAGAAGAAATAACAGGAGCCCCAAACACAACATTGGTAGATAATTTTTTGGATGCACTAGCAACCAATGATATAGACAAAGGATTTATAGCTATTGATTTAGCCGTAAAGCAAAACATAGACATGGGGGTATATATAAAAATGATTCTTTATAAGCTTAGATACGCGCTTCAGCTTCGCTATGTGCCATCCACAAAAAAATCAATTGAAAGCAATATAAACGAGCGCGATATGTTGTATTTAGAAAAACTTATTTCCTCAAAGCCCGAAAATATTTCATCAAATACACTTTCTATTTTACTAGAAGCGTATCAATCTCTTCGCACTGCAGTTATAAGTGAGTTACCACTTGAACTTGCACTAATAAAAATTTTAAATGCAGAAAAATAATAAAAATAAAATTTGGGATGTAATCGTTATAGGCGGTGGGGCTTCTGGTATGATGGCTGCTGCTGTAGCATCAGCTCGCTCCAGGTCTGTTTTGGTTGTTGATAAAAATGAATCTCTTGGTGAAAAATTAAAAATTACTGGAGGAGGAAGATGTAATATAACAAACAACGAACCAGACATACATAAAATGTTGAAAGTTTATGGAGAGGGTTCACCATACCTCTATACACCTTTTTCAATTTTTGGAGTAAAAGATACATTTACTTATTTTGAATCACGCGGACTACCTCTTGTGGTTCAAGCTCGAAACAGAGTTTTTCCTGCTACAGAAAAAGCTTTTGATGTTTTTAATGTTTTGTATAAAGAATTAGTTAAAAATAAAGTTGAAATTAGAAACAATTGTATAGTTTCAAATTTTATTCATAATAATAGTAAAATAATAAATATCAATACAAGCCAAGGCCAGTTTTATGCCAAATCTTTTATTTTAGCTACTGGCGGTATGTCTCATCCAGAAACTGGGTCCACGGGGGATGGTCTTAGTTTCCTTCAGGATTTAGGGCATAGTGTTACAGACCCAACTCCAGATATTGTGCCTATTGAAGTAAAGGAAGATTGGGTTAAGTCACTTTCTGGAACTAGTTTGTCGTTTATGAAAATAAACTTTTGTCTTAATGGTAAAAATCAATTTTCCAAAACTGGAAAAATATTATTTACACACTTTGGTCTTTCTGGTCCTCTTATTTTAAATAGTGCAAATAAAATAAACACTCTTTTATCAAAAGGAGAAGTTACTGCTTTTATAGACTTATATCCAGACACAAATAATCGCGTACTAGAAGAAAAAATAATAAAAGTTTTTGATTTAAATAAAAATAAAATTTTAAAAACAGTTGTTAAGGATTTTGTACCAGAGGGAATGTCTTTTGCAATTCAAAAATTAATTAATTTTGTGGATATTGATAAAAAAGTTCACAGTATTACTAAAGAAGAAAGAAAAGAAATAGTAAAACTATTAAAGGCCTTACCTCTGACCGTTGTTGGTCTTATGGGCTACGATAGATCCGTTGTAGTAAACGGGGGAGTTTCTTTGTCTGAAATAGATATGAAAACTATGAAATCAAAATTAATTGATAACTTATACGTAACTGGAGATTTATTGCACTTAAATAGAAATTCTGGTGGCTACTCACTGCAAATTTGCTGGACTACTGGTTATATAGCAGGAATTTCAGTTTAGCTATTTATTTAATTCTTTTTTATAAATAGAGATAAGGCTATAAAGTAGACTTAAAACTAGTGGGCCGATTAGAATTCCCATAGCCCCTACTAATGATATTGCGCCAAGTATTGAAAACAATACAAATAATGATGGTATCTCTGTATCTTTTGAAATAATATAAGGACTTAAAATATTATCTATCATTCCAATAAGGAGAACTGACCAAATAAGTAAACCTAATGCCTGCATTTCCATTCCTGTAAAAAATAAAAATAACATTGCAGGAACTGAAACAATTGAAGTTCCAACTGTTGGGATAAATGAAGCAACTCCGGCAACAACAGCCCAAATAATTGCATTTGGAACTCCAAAAATAGTAAATCCAACCCAAGCAAGAACACCTTGAGCTATAGCTATAATAAAAGAGCCCTTAAATATTTTATTAATAGAAATTTTTAAATTTTGTAGAATTTCATTTGCGTTTTCATCTTTAAGGGGTAATATTTTTAATACACCTTTTTCCCAGCTCTCTCCATTCATTAGTAGATAAAATAAAGTAAACACCATTAAAATGAACATTAATATTGAATTTAGTGTTGAAGAGAAAAAAGAAGCTAAATTATTAGACAGAGAAGATACTATTTGTATTATTTTTGCATTAATATCAAAATTAAAACCACTAGGTAAGAATTTTGTAATAGAAGTATCTAAGGACTGAAGAAAATGTCCAGAAGTGCCTGAACTAGCTATAGAAAGATAAAGATTTTGTGTTTCGATAAAGATGGCCTTACCAATAAAAAATAATGGTATAACCAAAAATAATAGAAACATTATTACAGTTAATAATGAAGCCAACCAAGAAATGTTTCCAACTAATTTTACTTTAATCCACATATAAATTGGATTAAGTACTACAGCAAAAGCAGCAGCTAAAACAAACATAGCCAGAAATGGGTAAAAAATTAAAACAGTTAACACAATTGTTAATGATAATAATGCGAACAAGAAATATTTTTCTGTTGAACTTATATGCATAGGTATATTGTATCATAATTTAGGTCATATTTTGTATAGAGGATTAAATAGTTGAAAAATAACCATTTTTAATGTATTCTATAGGAGTTTAAATATTTGGGGATCGTCTAATGGTAGGACAGCGGCCTTTGAAGCCGTTAATTGGGGTTCGAATCCCTGTCCCCAAGCAATAAAAATAACCTTGCTCGCGAGCAAGGTTATTTTTATTGCTTGGGGAAGAAAGTGAGATTACTCACTTTCGCCAGGGATTCGAAAAGCTTTTCCTTATTTACGAAATGTACTCATTGAGAAAATGGAAAAGGTGTACTGAAACTGTAAGTTTCGAAATTCCCTGTCCCCAAGCAATAAAAACAATCGAGCAAAGCTCGTTTTTTGCTTGGGAAAGAAAGTGCGATTACGCACTTTCGTAGGCGATTAGTAAATCGAACCGTGAGGAGATTCGAAAGACTTTTCCTTGCCGTAGGCGGAAAAGTACCCGCGACCGTGATTTAGTAAAATCACCTACTGGGTAGGGCGAGAAATTCCCTGTTCCCAAACAACTTTAAAAATTATTTAAACTCAATTAATTTGAAATTAAAGTGACACAAACTCTGCACGTGCAGAGTTTGTGTCACTTTAATTTTGTATTATATTTTATGTATCAGATAGCGGCAAAGTCTCTATCTGGTACATAAAATACTTGCGGGGGGGGGGGGTAGCTTATTGGTATAATAAAAAAAGTGAAAATTAAATCTCAAAAAGGGTTTACTCTCATAGAACTTCTCGTTGTTATCGCAATCATCGGAATATTATCCAGTGTAGTTTTGCCATCTTTAAATTCTGCGAGAGCTAAAGCCGGGGATGCGGCCGTAAAAAATAATTTAACAAATATTAGAAACATGGCAGCACTTTATTATGATGAAATGGGAAGGTATGGTAGTGGTATGGGCGATTTTTATGCGGGAGATTGTTTAACCATATATACTATGTTTAAGAAGCTTCTATAACCGGACCAGCTCGAGATATATCAAATAGAATTACATTAGCTATTGCTGACGCGGTATCATCTGGTAATGGAGGAAAACAATGTAGACTCGATGGGCCGCGAGATTCTTATCTTATTGCCGTTCAATTAAAAAGCTCTAATGATTATTGGTGTATTGATTATACTGGTTCTTCAAAAAATATTGGCCCGACTTTTCCTCCTGGAATCGAAATAGTATGTTAATAGACAGAGGTTTCGTTTCTATCAACAGAAAAATAGCTCACGTTTTAATTTATTTTTTTGCTATAATATAATAGTGAAATATAAAACCATAACAATAACTATTGTTTTAATAGCCGCAACAACCCTCGGTGCCTATTATCTATTTAAATCAGAATCAATTACCAACTATCCCTCTAAAGGGACAGATATTATAGCTTTCGGAGACTCTCTTATAGAAGGATATGGTTCGACATCTGGAAATAATTTTGTATCAGTTTTATCTAAAAAAATTGGCGAGCCTATTATAAACCTAGGTCACTCCGGGGACACAACAGAAGACGGGCTAAAAAGAATAAACCAACTCGACAAATATAATCCCAAGGTTGTTATTCTTTTACTTGGAGGTAATGACAGTTTAATAAAAGTTCCTATTGAAATTACACATAAAAATTTAACTAATCTTATTGAAAATATTCAAGCACGTGGCGCGATTGTTTTATTACTTGGAGTAAAAGGTAGTCTTTTTGGAGATAGACTCAGTTCAGAATTTAAAGATTTGAGAGACACTTATAATACAGCATTTGTTTCAAATGTTCTTGATGGGCTTTTCGGAAATAATAAATATATGTCAGACCAAATCCATCTAAATGATGCTGGTTATGAAATAATAGCAAATCGCGTATATCCAATTCTTGAGGATTTAATAAAATAAATATATTGACAAATTACCATTATTCATGATATAAAATTAATTATGAAAGACACATATACTCTATTTATATTTACTTTATTATTCATTGGTTTCGGGCTTTTCCTTAGTCCAAATAGTGCGCTAGCATATGATAATTATGATGCTTATTATTATGGAAATAATAATGGCTATGGTAATTATAATAACGGTTATGGAAGTAATAACAATTATGGGATGAATTACGGCTATAATAATGGCTACGGTAGTTATTATAATAATAACTACGGATATGGTAATTATAACAACGGTTACGGCTTCAATAATTACAACAATGGTTATAGTGGAAATAATTACTACAATAACAATTACGGTATAAACTATGGTTACAATAATGGCTATGGTCCTAACTATGGAGGAGGAAGTTACTGTTATGGCAGATGTTATTAAATATTAAAAAAGCCCGCCAACTAGTTGGCGGGCTTTTTGTTTTTTAATTTTCTTCTTGTGGTTTGTCTATTGCTAGAGTTTCAACACTTAGTGCTTCTCCTGTGATACGCATAACATCTTTATCTATCTTTCTAAATTCATGATTTGATTTATTGAAATGGTTTACTGTTGTAGCTAGTGAGTTTCCAAGCTTCTGGTGCATCTCTTCAAAAGATCGAAGATGCGTACCTAACTCTCCAACCCGTTTAATAATATCTTTAGCTCCTTCCTCTATTTGCATGGCCTTAAGTCCTTGCAACACTGTTTGAAGATAAGCTAAAAATGATGTAGGGGATACTATTATTACTTTGTATTTACTTGCAGCTCTTTGTATTAAGTTTTCAGTGTCTTCACTTATTGCACCGATTTTATTAATAAGTAAATCGTAATATATTGCTTCGTGGGGTATAAACATAAAAGCAAAATCCATAGTATTTTCTTTTGGTTGAATATATTTTGAAGTTTCAACAATTCGGTCTTTTAAATTATTCACAAAAAGTTTTTCCAATCGTTCTTTTTCTGCTTTGTCATTTGTTTCAGAAATTCTGTTGTAATTTTCAAGTGAAAACTTTGAATCAATAGGTATTATTTTATCTTTTACAAATACAACTGCGTCTACTATAGTGCCGTCAGGGAACCCGTATTGCATTTGGTAACTTCCTGGTGGCATTACATTTTTAAGTAATGTTTCTAAATAGTATTCTCCTAAGACTCCACGCTGTTTTGGATTTTTAAGTATATCCTGAAGATTTTTTAGCTGGTCCGCAAAGGAAACGACCTGTTTATTTGTTTCATCTAATCGAGTTATTTTTTCTGTAATATCAGCAATTATCCGAGATGTTTCAGAAGACTGCATACGAATAGATTGATTCATTTCTTTTTGTGATTCACCAAGCTTGCTATCTATTGTGCGTGAAAGTTCATTTATTTGAGTCAGCAATAGCTGAACTGCGCTGTCATCTTTTACTGCAGGTTCTTTTTTAAAAAAGAAAAATAATCCAATAACAAGGATTATAAGTATTCCAAGAAAAATAATTGTTATGATTTCCATATAACGTATAGTATAACACACTTAAAAATGATATAATACTTTTATTATTATTTTTAAAAATTATATATTATGCTCGATAAAATTAAAAGATTAGCAGGTGTTGTTTTGGTTATTTTTTGTTTAATATCTTTTATTATATTTATTATGATGACATGGGATATTATGAGTAGAGAATTAGCAGTAGAAGCATTTACTAAAGTATCTTACACATTTGGGTCTATACTTGTTGTTTCTTTGATTATTTTATTAGTATCTAAAATATTGGGAGAAAAACAATAAGATAAACTTTAAATATTAATTTTTTATAATAATTTACCTAAATAATGCTTAAGGGTGTATATCCAGTCTTCTTCATTATCAGAGCCACTTTGCTCTTTTTGGTTAAGCATCCATTCTAAATAACCTGGGTCAACTCGGGCTACGTCAGCAACTGTTTTTCCGTTGTGTTTTCCAAAGTTAAATAAATTCATTAAGGATGGTTTACTAGAAATTTCTATCATTTTATTAATTGCTTCCGCTTCTGATTTAGCGAAATCATACCGCGCACCGTCCTTTAAAGCGCGGTCTTCGTCTTCCTTCATTATTTTATCAAGCAATCTCTCATACAGCTTTTCCAATACAAGTACATCGCCGAGTGCATCATGAGCTTCGGCAACTATTTCTATGTCTAAATAATATCTTAAATACTGAAGTCTGTATTGAGGGATGATATTATTTTTGTCGAGTGCGCGTGCTACTCGTAGAGTACAAATAGTATTAGCAGGAGTAATACCTTCTTTTTTAATTATTTCGTAATCAAATTTATTATTGTGCGCCACCATAACAGAGTCGGGGGATTCGAGCAGTATTTTTATTTTGTTATATTCAGGGCTTTCTTTAAAAACTTTTTTATCAGCTACCATTTTGTTTGTTATATGAGTGATAGCACTTGCTTCAGGAGGGATAGGAATAGCTGGTTTGTATAATTCACAAAAAGTTTCACCAGGTGCTTCTGGTGTGTCTTTAACCTTGTATGCAAGCTGGCACAGAAAATCCTTCTTAGGTTCATTTCCTGTTGTCTCAGTATCTAAAAATATAATTTTTTTCATATTTACATATTAACATAAACCAATTTTAGCCATAAGTCGGACTTATGGCTAAAATAATAAATTGGGGGTATAATTAATACATGTCTAATAGAAAAACTCCATTAGTTGATAATGAGTATTATCATATTTACAATCGTGGTAATAGTAAGCAAAAAATCTTTTTAGATAAAGATGATTATGACTATTTTATTAAATGCCTGTATTGTTGTAATACATATAAAAGTTTTACTTTTCGAGAAGATTTAATAAAACAAAATATATATGCTTTTGATTATAATAGAGAAGAAGCAATAGTTTCTATTGGGGCATGGGTATTAATGCCGAATCATTTTCATATTTATATTATTACCAGCCATAAGTCCGACTTATGGCGGAAAGTGGAAAAGAATCGTATTTCAGAGTTTATGAGGAAAGTTGGCACAGCATATGCTAAATATTTTAACGCAAAATATAACAGAACAGGAGGGCTTTTTGAAGGTAAATTTAAATCTACTCATATTAAAAATGATAATCAATCAAAATATCTTTTTTCTTATATTCATTTAAATCCTATTAAACTCATTGATCATAAATGGAAAGAAGAGGGAATAAAAGATATTAAAAAATCTTTAGATTTTTTAAGTAAATATAAATGGAGTAGTTATTTAGATTATATTGATAACAGTAGAGTTCATTATAAGATTTTAGATTTAGATAGTTTCCCGAAGTATTTTGAAAATATCAAAGACTTTAATAAGGAAATAATAACTTGGCTGAAATACAAAGATAAAGAAGATCAACCATAAGTCCGACTTATGGTTGGAATAGTTTCCCGAAGTATTTTGAAAATATCAAAGACTTTAATAAGGAAATAATAACTTGGCTGAAATACAAAGATAGAGAAGATTAGCCATAAGTCCGACTTATGGCTGGAAAATAATTCTGGCTTAGAGTTATTTTTTTTGGTACAATATATACACTATGTTACATGAACAAATTAAAGAAAAATTAAAAGAAGCAATGAAGGCTCGGGATTCTGTTCGACTTGAAGTTATGCGTGGTTTTCTAACGGCATTTACAAACGAGTTAGTAGCAACAGGTAAAACACCACAGGATATACTACCAGATGAGCAGGCTCTGGCTGTGATTACACGTGCCTCCAAACAACGCAAAGACTCAATAGAGCAATTCACAAAAGGTGGACGTATGGATTTAGTTGATGTTGAAAAAGCTCAACTAGAAATAATAGAAGAATTTTTACCAAAACTTATGGAAAAAAGTGAAGTAGAAAAATTTGTACAAACTAAATATGATGAATTAGAAGTTAAGGATGTTACAAAAAAAGGAATGTTTATGGCGACTCTTATGAAGGATTTAAAAGGAAAGGCCGATGGTAGTGTAGTAAAAGAAGTTGTTGATAAATTATTTATTTAATCTCATAATTATATGAAAATTATTTTACATTGGATTTTATTGTCTCTCGCAGTTTTTGCAACAACAAAAATTATTTCAGGTATAACAGCAGACCCAATATGGGTTGTTCTTGTGGTAGGTGCATGTCTAACTTTATTTAATATGTTTATTAAGCCAATCATAAACATACTAACTCTTCCTATTAACATGTTAACTCTGGGATTGTTTTCTCTAGTTATCAATGGTGCAATATTTTGGTATTTAGGAACTCTTGTTGATGGTTTTAATGTAGAAACATTTTACGCAGCATTTATAGGAGCATTACTTGTTTCCGTAATCAACTGGATTCTTAAAAAAGTCTTTCGTTTTGATATTTAGTTAATATGTTGTCTATAGAGTATATAAAAAATTTTGCAGAAATTCATGCAAATATAGTTTATCTGTTGATTGCTCTAGGAGTAATAGTAGAAGGAGAAATAATGGTAATTATTGCTGGTATTTTTGCACATCTCGGCTCTATCAATATTTATTTTGCTTTTTTAGCTACAATACTAGGCGGCGGAGTTAAATCAGTTGTAGGATATAGCATTGGTTATTATCTACAAAAACATCATTCTAGAAATTCTTTTTTAATAAGAACAGAAAGAAGAGTTAATTATTTTTTGCCGCACTTTCTTAAAAAACCATTTATCTCTATTTTTTTATCAAGATTTTTAATTTTTGGAATATATTGGTTCGCGCTTGTGTATGCAGGTTACAAAAAAATTAAATTAAAAACTTTTATAAAGGCTGAAGCTTTTTCACTTGTGTCTTGGGCGATAGCAATGCTCTCAATAGGATTCTTCTTTAGTTTAACTGCACTTTCTATTAGTCGTGATGTTCGTAAATTTTTTGGTATAATACTAGTATTCTTTATAATATTCTTTATATTAGAAAAAATTATTGCATTTATAATAGAATTATTTGAGTCCGACGAAATAGAAAAATAATATGTCATTTTTTAATAAAAATAAAATATGTGTAACTCACGATGGCACATTTCATGCAGATGACCTTTTTGCTACAGCAACTCTTTCTATACTTAATAATGGCAATATTAAAATCATCCGAACTCGAGATAAAGAATTAATAAAGAAAGGAGACTATGTTTATGATGTAGGCGGAGAGAGTGACGAAGATAAAGACTTTTTTGACCACCATCAAAAGGGTGGCGCTGGGTCCAGAGAGAATGCGATCCCATATGCTTCTTTTGGTTTAGTATGGAGAAAATACGGAGAGCAGATTTGTGGCAGTCGCGAAGTGGCAGATAGGATTGATCAAAAAATTGCACAACCAATAGATGCAATAGATAATGGCGTAGATATTTCAAAACCTATTTTTGAAGGAGTCTCACCGTATTATGCTGACCAAGTTTTTTTAAACTACATACCAACTTGGAAAGAAAAAGATAAAGATATTAATAAAATATTTGAAGAACAAGTTAAAAAAGTGGCCGTATTACTCAAAAGAGAAATAGAAGTTGCAAAAGCTGATATTGAGGCATCCAACACTGTATTAAAAGCATACGAAAATTCTATTGATAAAAGAGTCGTTATAATAGAAAATGATTTTCCTCGTTATTTATACCAAAATACTCTTTCAAAATTACCAGAGCCACTATATATAGTCTTGCCAAGTGGACACAATAATATGTGGAAAGTTGAATCCATAAGAGTATCTCCGGGCACAATGGAAAACAGAAAACTATTTCCAGAATCATGGCGTGGGTATTTTGATGGAGACCAAAAATTAAAAGAAGCTACAGGTGTAGAAGATGCCGACTTCTGTCACAAAAGTGGATTTCTTATTACCGCTCTTTCTAAAGAAGGTGCTATAAAACTTGCTGAAAAGGCGGTGATTAGCAACTAGCAACTAGGAGCTAGCAACTAGGGGGGGGGTAGAAATTAGAAGATAATAACTATTAAAATAAAAATGATAGGAGATTACAAAAAACTTCAAGTATGGGAAAAATCAATGGACCTTGTAAAGGATATTTATGTTGTTACCAGTGTTTTTCCTAAAGATGAAATTTATGGACTTACTTCGCAGATAAGAAGAGCTACTGTTTCCATACCAGCCAACATTTCAGAGGGAAGATTAAGGGGTGGAAATAAAGAATTTAAGCACTTTTTATTTATTGCATTTGGATCTGGAGGAGAGCTAGAAACACACCTTGAGATAGCTAGAAGATTAGGATATTTAGAGGAAATAAGATATAAAGAATTAGACCAGAAACTTACAGAAGTTATGAAAATGTTAAATTCTTTAATTAAAAAATTAGAAACTGAGTCTTAGTTTGTTTTTTATATTACTAGTACCTAGTTCCTAGCTGCTAGTACCTAACTCATATGTTTATCGATGAAATAAAATTTTTTGCAAAAGGAGGCCGTGGTGGAGACGGTGTTGTTCGTTGGCGCCGTGAGAAATTTATAGACAAAGGCGGTCCAAACGGAGGAGATGGAGGCAGAGGTGGCAATATTTATGCCGTCGCTGTTAGTGATATAAACTTACTTTCAAAATATAAACACAAAAAACAATTTGTCGGACTTGATGGAGAAGAAGGAGCAGGTGGAAGTCGTCACGGAAAAGATGGTAAAGATTTAATAATAGAACTTCCTGTTGGCTCAGTTATTACAAATATAGAAAGTGGAGGGTCTGTCTCACTTGATACTGCTGGACAAAAAGAGCTACTTCTTAAGGGTGGTCCTGGTGGATGGGGTAATGAACAATTTAAAACTTCCATCAACACAACTCCTACAAAAGCTACTAAGGGTAAAATGGGAGAACAGGGTAATTTTAAAATAGAACTTGAACTTTTTGCTGATGTTGGTTTAGTAGGGCTACCAAACGCTGGTAAGTCTTCACTTTTAAATGCTGTCACAAATGCATCTGCAAAGATAGGCAGTTATCAGTTTACAACTCTTGATCCTAACTTAGGAGATTTCTTTGGTTTTACAATCGCAGATATTCCGGGGCTTATTGAAGGAGCTTCAAGTGGTAAAGGTTTAGGAATAAAATTTTTGAAACACATAAAAAGAACAAAAATGTTGGCTCATTTGGTCTCACTAGAGAATGAAAAACCCATGCAAGTTTACAAAGATATTCGTAAGGAATTGGGAGCATATGACGAAACTCTTTTAGAAAAAGATGAAGTAATTATTTTAACTAAGACAGATATTCTTGAAGACCCTAAAAAAATAGAAAAAATTAAAAAAGAATTTTTAAAACTTAAAAAACCAGTTTTTATACTATCTGTATATGACGATGAATCCATTAAAAATTTGATGGATGGGCTTATAAAACTATTAAGAAAAAAATAAATATTATTTTTTAATATTGCACATTTACTTTAAAGCTATATAATTATAAAAAGGGGTCGATATGGTAATTATTAATTTAATTAAGCTTATAAACTCTATGGATGACGAAAATAAGTGCCCAAGTTGCGGACATGGGCATACAAAAGCAGATGGAAGTTGTGAATGTGGTTGTGCTCCTAAATAATATAAACATAAACCTATGATGACTGTATACTAAACCACCCTTAACATATATGTTGAGGGTGGTTTTTGTTAAAAATGTCATTGAATAAGAAAATTTGAAAAATTAGAATAATGATATATAATCAGACTATATAAGCTAATTTAATAGAATCTAATAATCCATGAAAAATCTAGAGAAAACAGAAGTCATAGACAGCAGTAAGAATACAAATAAAAAAATGATATCCGCAATAATAGCAGGTGCTTTAGTTTTAAGCGGTGGAATATATTATATTCAAAAAACAATTCGTGAAAATAGGATTAAGGCCGAATTAAATAGTAAGGAATTAGTTAATGATTTTACTTTAAATGGTAATAATTGTTACGAAAGATCAAACTATTTTGTGATAACTCGCAAAGATTTATCTGAAAATGAAGGAAATGATGTTTTAGTAAAATATAAAACAGATAGATTTGAAAAAATAGATTGTGATTATTTAGCAAAGGAAGGTGATTTTGAACTTTTAAATACTCCATCTAGCGATGCTCCAAATGTTTATAATTCTCAAAATTATTTAGACATAAAAGATAATCTTATAGTTGTAGATAGTGGAGTTGGAATTAATCGAACTTTTAAAATATACGACTTAGAAATAAAAGAAAGTATATTTAGTGATGGTTACACATCAGGATTATTTGATATAGAAAATGACACACTTTCATATTGGCGCAAAACAAATGATATTCCCAACAAAGACAATTGTTCCAGAGTTGATGAATACAATAGTATGGGTGGGGCAAAAATAGAAGGGAAGGTTGTTTTGGATTTAACAGATACTTCAAAAAAAGAATTTAGTGAATTTAGATGTTCTGGGGTTTAGGGGAGGGGTTGAAGGGAAACGTGAGTACACTTTCGCCTATTACATAGGCAGGTATTTTTCGCTCCTGTTAACACAGGAGAACGAAAAATCTTTCGATTCCCTCACGCGACTGAAGCAGGGAAACGTGAGTACACTTTCGGTCACAAGTATTTTTCTACTGAAAAATCTCGCGACCCCACCTCGCGCCGCCGCGCTCCGGTTTTCGATTCCCTCACGGGGCCAAAAGTGGGAATCAAAAAAAGAAGCAACTTACTTGTTGCTTCTTTTTTCACTTTTGTGCCCCGTGAGGGAATCGAACCCCCGACCATCTCCTTAAGAGGGAGCTGCTCTACCAGCTGAGCTAACAGGGCGTATTTATTTTCAAAAACTAAACCTAATTATTTACCATATATCCTGAGCCTACCAAAACAGCATAACAGGGCGGATTTGTAAATTTGAAAACTTTTGTAAGTATTACAGAAAAATGAGTTTTTGTAAATAAAGAAAAAAGTATTATAATAATAAATATGGATAAATTTAATACAAACAATATAGAAAAAGAAAGTTATTTTCCGAATAGCTGTGTTGAACTACTTAAAAATTTTGAGAATAAGACCTCATTATCACCTGGGGAAAAGTTAAACTTTTCAGGTGTTAATGGTTTAGATGTTTATAATATATCAGCACCATTTCAGGTTGGTAATAAAACATTTATTTCTGGAAGAGTAGAAGAAAGAGGTGATTTGGCAAAGTCACAAGTAAAATTTTTTGAGAAGAATAATGATGTTTGGATTCCATCTAAAGACACGCCTACATTTCCTCTTGAGGATGGTTTTATTACAAAGATAGAGGGTGAACTAATTGCTGGAGGAGTAGAAGTTTATCCTGTATATACAAAGATAGATCCAAAAGGAATTGGCTATAGAACCGTCTTTTATCGTGGGCAAGATTTAAATTCACTTAAAAAATTTACAACTGGTCCAAATAAAATGAAAGATATCCGACTCGTATCTCTTCAAAATAATAATATTGGTGTTTTTACAAGACCTCAAGAAGGAATAAATAATGAAGGTAAAATTGGTTATTTAGAAATAAAAAGTTTAGAGGATTTAAATGTTGAAAATATTTTAGGCGCTAAGATTATTGAAAACCAGTTTGCTCCAGGTGAATGGGGAGGTGCAAATGAATTGCACCCACTTGCAGATGGAAAGATTGGTGTCCTTGGGCATATTGCATATAAAGATTTTAAAGGCGATAAGCATTATTATGCCATGTCTTTTATTTATGATACAAAAACTAACACTTCATCACCAGTCGAGATTATTGCTACTAGGAAAAATTTTCCAGAAGGCGCTGCAAAAAAACCAGAACTTTCAGATATAATTTTCTCTGGTGGTTTAGTTCGTTATGAAGATGGCACAGCTACTCTTTATGCTGGCTTAAGTGATGCGGAGGCGGGGAGGATAGAAATACCTGATCCTTTTATAAACAAATAAAATATTTCATTTTTTAATTTTAAGAGTATAATTAGCATATGGATCCCGTTAGAAGCCGCGGTCACGGTTTAAAGCGAGATATAATAATTATTTATTAAATTTTAACTATGCAAATAGCGGTTTTTGCAAAAAAATACGACCGCGACCTGCTTCTAACGGGATGGAAAATAATAAAAACATATTACCAAAAGTGGACGGAAATGGTCAGACCGAATTAAATTTTGATGGTCCTTCTACAGAGGAAGTTTTAAATGATTTAGACATTCGTTTCCCTAATGCCAAGATAAGCCATTCTATTGTTAAACCAGATGGTAGTGGAGGTTTTATTTATGGGAATATTGGTGAAGAGAAGAATATGACAATAAAAGAACTGACAGATTATTATAAATCAGTACATAATGTTTATGAAACTGAATCAGGAAATGAAAAATATTGGAATAAGTAAGCTAACAAAGCCCCTTTTTAAAAAGGGGCTTTGTTTTACCCTTAAAAGCCTTAGGTATTTATCTTTTAAGGCTTAAAAAAGTAAGCTTTTTGGGTAATTATAAATGGTAATTATACCTATAAATATCAAGTATTTTCAGTTAAAATGGTTTAATAATAATAAAGAAGATAAAGGGGTTGACTTTGTTTCTTATATGTATATAATGGATTCCACAGCTTGTTTACTCGGGCTGTTTTAATTTCTTTGAAATTTGAATAGGTAAAGTTCTCATGGTAATCTTTTTAAAAGACGAGGTTATTTGTGAGGACAATCATAAATCAAGCAAGGTTATCTCACAGGAGTGAGGTAATAATTCTCGCAGGTGCGAGATATATTCCACAACGTGTGGAACGAAACCAGTTTAAGGAAACAAAGTATTTTTTTTAACGACAAGCGAGGAGCGAATAAAAATGTAATCATTTTTATATCGTCCGAGTCGATGTCGATAAAGTATTCTTTATTTTGTTCCGTTCTATTTTTAAGTAGAGTTTGATCCTAGCTCAGGATGAACGCTGGCGGCGTGGATAAGGCATGCAAGTCGAACGGACTTTATTTTTCCAGAGATGCGATTACATCAAATCAAAGGTCGTTTAAAGTTAGTGGCGAACGAGGTAGTAATACACAGGAACTTCCCCCTAAGTCGTGAACAACTCACCGAAAGGTGAGCTAATACACGATAGTCTCTCCGGAGTAAAGTTTTTCGCTTAGGGAAAGGCCTGTGAAGTATCAGCTAGTTGGCGGTGTAAAGGACCACCAAGGCTATGACGCTTAGGGGAGCTGAGAGGCTGACCCCCACCGATGGGACTGAGACACGGCCCATACACCTACGGGTGGCTGCAGTCGAGAATCTTCCGCAATGGACGAAAGTCTGACGGAGCGACGCCGCGTGATTGATGAAGCTTTTCGGAGTGTAAAGATCTTTTATGAGGGAAGAAGTTTATTGACGGTACCTCATGAATAAGGGGCTCCTAATCTCGTGCCAGCAGGAGCGGTAATACGAGAGCCCCGAGCGTTATCCGGAATTATTGGGCGTAAAGGGTGCGTAGGTGGTAGTGTTAGTCGTTTGTTAAATCTCCAGGCTTAACCTGGAAACCGCGAACGAAACGGCACAACTAGAGAGTGTGAGGGGTATAGGGAACTAATAGTGTAGGGGTGAAATCCGTTGATATTATTGGGAACACCAAAAGCGAAGGCACTATACTGGCACATATCTGACACTCAAGCACGAAAGCGTGGGTAGCGAATGGGATTAGATACCCCAGTAGTCCACGCCCTAAACGATGATCTCTAGTCTTTCGGAGTATCGACCCTCTGAGAGACGTAGCTAACGCGTTAAGAGATCCGCCTGGGAAGTACGGCCGCAAGGCTAAAACTCAAAGGAATAGACGGGGACTTGCACAAGTAGTGGATTATGTGGTTTAATTCGACGATAAACGAAGAACCTTACCAAGGTTAGACATCAACGTGAAAGCCCCGAGAAACCGGGGCCCTCGCAAGACTAGTTGACAGGTGATGCATGGCCGTCGTCAGTTCGTGGTTTGAATTGTTCCCTTAAGTGGGGTAACGAACGCAACCCTCGTCGTGTGTTATAAGTGTCACACGAGACTGCCCCGACCCAAGGAAATAATTAATAATTACCAATTAATAATTACCAATTAGATGCAAATGCATTTTAATCAGTAATTAGTAATCAGTAATTAGTAATTGTGTCTTTCGGTCGGGGAGGAAGGGGAGGATGACGCCAGGTCAGCATGTCCCTCTGATACCTTGGGCTACACACATAATACAATCGCAATTACAACGGGCTGCGACGGGGTAACCCTGAGCGAATCCTAATAAAAATTGCGCCAGTTCGGATTGGGGGCTGCAACTCGACCCCATGAAGTTGGAATTACTAGTAATCGCGGGTCAGATATACCGCGGTGAATACGTTCTCAAGTCTTGTACTCACCGCCCGTCAATTCAAGGGAGCCGGGAGTGCTCGAAATCTCTCCATACGGAGGGCCTACAGTAAGCTCGGTGACAGGGAATAAGTCGTAACAAGGCACGGGTAGCGGAAGCTGTTCGTGGAATAATTCAATTTGAAATCGATCACTCATCTTATTTTTTACATCAAGTGAGGAGCGAATGAAAGAGTATTCTCTTTCATATCGTCCGAACGAAGATGTAACAAAGGTTTACCTTTGCTTAAGTGAGCCGATCTTATTGAGTCGATATTGTCTGCCTCAATTGAGCAGACAATGGACATTGATTTTAAGTCCTAAAAGAAATCTGACAAGGAGGGAAAGACCCCTAGAACGGAACAAAATAAAGAATATTTTCTAAACTGTTCATTTATGATTCACCCCCACACCCATATTTTTATTGCAGACAAGAGTCTGCATTGTAATCAACTATAAAAATATAGGTGTGGAGGTATACCTATTTAAATACAATGATATAAAAAAACATTATTCATTTTTTGAATAATGTTTTTTTAATTAAATTTTACCATTTACACATATCAACCATGGCTGATATGTGTAAATGGTATTTAGTTTTATATTTTTGTTATATTTGTAAATTAAAAAATCTCTCGAGTGAGTCGAGAGATTTTTTAATTATGTGCTTAAGTCAGCGGGTGCTAAACTCCAACACAATTGCATATGTGAGTGCAGCCGCTGACTTGAGCACACAACGGCTAC